>NZ_JARAZV010000005.1:0-364382 GCF_033795085.1 Streptomyces sp. AK08-02 | reverse complement strand
CGACCGGAACCCGAGGGACGCTCGTCACGACGCTCGAAAGAACGGCCACCACGGTCGTTGTCACGGTTGAAGCCACCCGACGGGCGGTCGTCGCGGCGGAAACCACCACGGTCGCCGCCACCATCACGACGGTCATCGCGGCGGAAACCGCCACCGGAACCCGAGGGACGCTCGTCACGACGCTCGAAAGAACGGCCACCACGGTCGTTGTCACGGTTGAAGCCACCCGACGGACGCTCGTCACGGCGGTCGCGGCGCTCGTAGTTGCCCCGCTCGTCACGGCGCGGACGCTCCTCGCGCACCTGCTGCGCCTCCGCGGCGGCGGTCGCCTCGGCGGCGGCCTCCGCGACGACGACGGCAGCGGCGGCCTCGGCCACCGCTGCCACGGCCGCCTCCGGGTCCTCGCCGCGCTCGCGCGCCGCACGCGCGATCAGCCGGTCGGCCTCCTCGCGCAGCTCGGACGCACGACGCGTGGCGCGCTCCAGCTCCTTGGCGAGCTGCGACACCTCACGCTCGGCCTGCTGGGCCACGTTGCCCGCGGACTCGGCCTGGACCTCGGTCATCGACCGGGCGCCGGTGATCTCGGCGACCTCGGGCTCGAAGGCCGCGCCGCCCTGGATGATGTGGCGCGAGGCGTCGACGCCCGCGTCCTCCATCAGGCGGAAGATCTGGCGGCGCTGGTGCGGCAGGGACAGCGACACGACCGTGCCGGAGCGGCCCGCGCGGGCCGTACGGCCGGAGCGGTGCAGGTAGTCCTTGTGGTCGCCGGCCGGGTCCACGTTCAGGACCAGGTCGATGCCGTCGACGTGGATGCCGCGGGCGGCGACGTCGGTGGCGACGAGGGCGTTGACGTAGCCCTTCTTGAAGTCCTCAAGCACGCGGGTACGGGCGCCCTGCGTCATACCGCCGTGCAGCGCGTCGGCCTTCACGCCGGACTCGCACAGCTGCTCGGCGATACGGTCGGCGCCCAGCTGGGTGCGGACGAAGATGATCGTGCGGCCCTTGCGGGAGGCGATCGCGGCCGTGACCGGCGCCTTGTCCTTGGGCTTCACGATGAGGATGTGGTGGGACATCGTCGTGACGTTGCCCTGGGCGCTGTCGACCTCGTGCGTGACCGGGTTGGTCAGGTAGCGCTTGACCAGCGTGGAGATCTCGTTCTCCATGGTGGCCGAGAACAGCATGCGCTGGCCGCCGCCCGGGATCTGGTCGAGCAGCTCGGTGACCTCGGGCAGGAAGCCCAGGTCGGACATCTGGTCGGCCTCGTCGAGGACCGCGACCTCGACGTTCGCCAGCGAGCAGGCGCCGCGGTTGATGATGTCGCGCAGACGGCCGGGGGTGGCGACGAGGACGTCGACGCCGCGCTCCAGGGCGTACATCTGGTTGCTCATCGACGTACCGCCGCAGACGACCTTCATCTTCAGGCCGAGGACGTCGCCGTACGGCTGGAGGGCGTCCGCGACCTGCATCGCGAGCTCACGGGTCGGCGTGAGGATGATGCCGCGGGGCTTCTTCTTCTCGGTGTGGCCGCCGGACAGCTTGGTCAGCAGCGGCAGACCGAAGGAGAGGGTCTTGCCGGAGCCGGTGCGGCCACGGCCGAGGATGTCCTTGCCGGCCAGGGCGTCCGGAATGGTCGCGGCCTGGATCGGGAAGGGGCTGGTCACACCGTTCTGCGTGAGCTTGCGCACGACGCCCTCGGGGAGACCGAGGTCGGTGAAGGTGATCCCCGGCTCGCCGGGCTCGGTGTCGTCCGAGTCGGCGGTGTCGGTGTCGGCGGCCGTCTGCGCGAGGTCGAGGTCGATGACCTCGTTGTCCTCGTTCTCGGGCACGACGATGTGATCAGTACTGGAAATGGACATGCGAATGCGAAACCTTCCGGAGTCTCGTCGGCACGCGCCCGTCAACTCCGTGATTTCTGCAAACGACCGCCTCAATGCGGTCAGCCACGGCAAGGGAGAGTACGCGCCACACGCGGCGCATCTCTTCGGCGCCAGGCAATGGGATCAAACGATCTACTACCATACGCACCCACCTCCCCTTTGGGCAAATTGGGTGCCGTCGCCGCAGGTCACCCGCCTTCGCCACCTCGCCCGCACCTTCTCCCAGCCCCTCTTCCCGACCATCTCCCCACCCCCTTCCCGGCCGTCGACTAGACCGGCACCCCGGCCTCCGGCGCCGGCTCCCGCGTGACCAGTTGCGGCTGGGCCTGCTGCGGCTGCACCGAGGACGACGGCTCGGCGACGGTCGGCTCCGGCGAGGCCGGCGGAGGCGTGGGGGACACGGGCGGCGGCTCGGGCTCCGGCTCGGCGGTCTTCGTCGGTGTGGGCTGCGGCTTCGTCGGTGTGGGCGCACCGGGACCGACGGGCCCGGGACTGCCACCGGCCGGCTTGGTGGGTGCCGTCGCGGGCACACTCTGCCCGGCGGACGGGGAGGCGCCCGGCGAAGCGGGCGCCCCGCTGGCACCCTTCGCGCCCCCCTTGTCCTTCCCGTGCCCGTGTTTGGCGTCACCCCAGGCCCCGTCGGCCCACCCGGAACCGCCGCCGCCGGTCAGCGCCGCCCCTCCGTCGGACACCTTCTCGCCCTTGTGGCCCGCGCTGTGGGAGGGCTTGACCTGGCCGGCGTCGCCGTCGCCCACGCTCATGCAGCCGGCGGCAGCGGCGACGGCCACGACCGTGGCGGCCAGTCGGACAGGTACATGCAAGGGGCGCACGAGCAGCCACCTCCGGTGGGGAGTCGAGGAGTCAACGTGCTCAACTCCCGTCGCCCACAAGAAGACACGCGCCCCTCAGAAGCCTCCGCGCGCCCGGCCCAGCGGCCCCCGCGGTCCCCGCCGCCCCATGGGCCTGTCAGCCGTAGCCGAGCGCGTGCAGCCGCTCGTCGTCGATCCCGAAATGGTGAGCGATCTCATGTACGACCGTCACCTCGGTCTCCGCGACCACGTCGTCCCGCGTCTCGCACATCCGCAGGGTCGGCCCCCGGTAGATCGTGATCCGGTCGGGCAGCACCCCCGCGTACCACTCCCCGCGGTCGGTCAGCGGCGTCCCCTCGTACAGCCCGAGCAGCTCGGGATCGTCCGTGGGCGGCTCGTCCTCGACGAACACCGCCACGTTGTCCATCAGCCTCGTCAGCTCAGGCGGAATCCGGTCGAGGGACTCGGCGACCAGTTCCTCGAACTCCTCGCGCGTCATCTCCAGCACACGCCCATTGTCCGGTACGGGCCGCCCGTACGGGGCTCACGGACCCGCGCTCTGCGCAGAGCCGTGCTCTGTGTCACCCCGCTTAGCCGCGTCCCTCGTTGGGCATACGGGACCAATGGCACGCGTACCCGCCAACACCCCGCACCCCCGAACCACCCGCACCGCAACCGGCCGCCTCGGCCGCCCCCTGACCGCGCTCACCGGCCCCTACCGCGCCCGGCGCGCGCGTCCGGCCGCCGAGCTGGTCCATCCGCCGCACCCCTGGACCCGCGCTCTGGGCCTGGTCGCGGTGGTCCTTATGGGTGCCTGGCTGGGGCTGCTGATCGTCGGCAACGTACGCGCACCGGTCGGCCCGATGAACACCACGATGACCCTCCGTCCCTCCGTCTCCGGCGGCACGAAGATCAACATCTCCCCGCTGGGCGCCCTGGAGCTGAACAGCCACACCGCGCCGGTCCGCCTCGACGTGAACGTCGACCAGCTCGACCCGGTCCGCGCCCAGGCCCTCGTCGACCACCCCGAACGCCTCTCCGGACTCCAGGACGAGGTCGCCGAGGACGTCGGGCACGGCACCCTCGACCTGGCCGTCCGCTCCTGCGTGGCCGTCGTGTCCGGGGCCACCGCCCTCGGCCTCGCGGTCTACCGCCGCCCCCGCCGGGCCCTGGCGGCCGGCGGTCTCGCCCTCACCCTCCTGGTCGCGTCGGGGGCGACGGCGTACGCCACCTGGAACCCCAAGTCGGTCCTGGAACCGAAGTTCTCCGGGCTCCTGTCCTCGGCCCCCTCCCTGGTCGGCAACGCGCGCAGCATCGTCACCGAGTTCGACGTCTACCAGAAGGAGTTGGCGCGCCTGGTGACCAACGTGACGAAGCTCTACGACGTCACGTCCACGCTCCCGACCTACCAGCCCGACCCGGCCACGATCCGTGTCCTGCACGTCTCGGACATCCATCTCAACCCGGCGAGCTGGAAGATCATCGCGTCGCTCGTGGAGCAGTACGACATCGACGTCATCGTCGACACCGGCGACACCATGGACCACGGCACGGCCGCCGAGAACGGCTTCCTGGACCCGATCAAGGACCTGGGCGCCCCCTATGTCTGGGTGCGCGGCAACCATGACTCGCGGCTCACCCAGCGTTATCTGCAGCGCATGAAGAACGTGCGTGTCCTGGACGACGGCCGTGCGATCAACGTCGCGGGGCTGCGCTTCGCGGGCATCGGCGATCCCCAGTTCACGCCGGATCGCTCGGCGGGCGAGCAGGACGGCAGCCGGGCCCAGGAGTTGGCGGGCGACCGGCTGGCCTCGGCCATCCGCGACCAACGGACCCTGGGCACCCCGGTCGACATCGCGATGGTCCACGAGCCGAACGCGGCCCGGCGGACGGACGGCGAGGTCCCGCTCGTACTGGCCGGGCACCTCCACCACGCGGAGATGGAGCTCATGAAGAAGGGGACCAGGCTGCGCATCGAAGGGTCCACGGGCGGCAGCGGACTGCGCGCCCTGGAGAAGCGGAACCCGGACCAGATCGAGGCGTCCGTCCTCTACCTGGACCGCGACACACGCCGCCTGCAGGCCTGGGACGAGATCAAACTGGGCGGGCTCGGGCTGACCACGGCGGAGGTGAGCCGCCATCTCCCGAAGGAGAACCAGCCGGGCGCCACGCCGGTCCCCTCACCTTCGCCTTCGCCCTCGACTTCGCGCCCGTCCGCACCCTCGACTTCGCCTTCGAGGTCCTCGGTTCCGAGCCCGTAAACCGTTTTGGCGAACGTCCCCGGCATCACCTATGCTTCTCACGTCCTCGCCCCCATCGTCTAGCGGCCCAGGACGCTGCCCTTTCAAGGCGGTAGCACGGGTTCGAATCCCGTTGGGGGCACAGGTAAATACGGTTGGCGGCATCCCGCATCAGGGGTGGCCGCCATTCGTGCTTCATGGACGCCGCTACGGCTGTCGCGGTCACGGCGCTCGGCGTGCTCGCCGGGAAACTCAGGCCGTCGGCTCGTCGGGCACGGGCTGGTCGGGATGCCCGCTGCCGGAGTGCGGAGCGCCGCGCCTGCCCGTACCGGCCTCGTCCGTGTCGGGGACCTTCGGGTCGGGCCGCCCGTCGGGTCCGGTCGCACCCGGGGCGTCGTCATCGAGTTCCCAGGGGTCCTCGTCGACGCCGGCCTGCTGGTCGGGCAAATCCCTCGGGACGGGCGCGGGACGGGACTCCGGTTCCGGTGCCCCCTCTTCGTCGGCCCCGGGGGTGTGGGTGGGGTGGTCGCTCACAGCGCTGTCCCTTCGTCGGCCCGCCGGCGGGACCGGTCGCACAAGCGGGTACCCAGGGGAGCGCCGACCACTACTCCAGCGGCCGCGAGACCGCCGCCTGATCCGGCCACGTCACCGCATGTCTCACGTCACCACATGTCTCACGTCACCACATGTCTCACGTCACCGCATGTCCTGCGCCACCGGTCGGCGCGCTACCTGTCGTCTTCCGGGCTTCGCGCGTGCGGGGCCGTCGACTGCAACTCATGTCGGCTGTCGCCGTGTTCGGCGTCGTGCCGCGCCAGGAGCGACAGCAGCTCCGCCACGCTCAGCCCCTCCTCGGCGGGATGGCGCAGGATCGTCCCGGTCTCGATCCGGTACGCGTTGGAGCGTCCCTGCCGGGTGTGGGTGAGATAACCGGCCGTCTCCAGATCCGAAACGATCTTCTGAACGGCACGCTCGGTGAGGCGACATCGTGCGGCGATGTCACGGATGCGGACGGTGGGATTCTCCGCGATCGCAGCAAGGACACGGGAGTGGTTGGTGAGGAACGTCCACCCTGTGTGTGATTCCGGTACTCCACGCATGCCGACAAGCATAGGCTCATCGATTCACGTATTCAAAAGGCTGAACTTTGTTTCGTGTATCTCTTGACGTACGACCCTCTCGGGCAGAGGCTTGAAGAGCCACGAAACTGCCCGACGTCCACGGAGTGGCCGCAATGTCAGACCGCGCAGTTACTTCGCAGCTCACGGTGGCGAACGAAGTCCCCTCGGTACCGCTCGCCCCTCCGTCGAGCGACGCCCCCGCACCGCTGCTCGGAATCGAGACCCGCCCCGAGGGCTACGCGACGCTGGTCGTGGTCTCGGGCGCGATCGACCTCGTCACGGAGCAGGCCCTGCACAAGGGTCTGCGCCAGGCCCTGGCCGGCTCGGAGCGCGGCATCGACCTCGATCTGAGCGGCGTCGACTTCTGCGACTGCTCCGGGCTCAACGTCCTGTTGCGGGTCCGCAGGCACGCCCTCGAAGAGGGCAAGATCATCACCATTCGGTCGGCGGGCGCCGCGGTGCTCCGGCTCTTCTCGATCACCGGCACGCTGCCGCTGTTCGCCGGCGTGGGCGAGGGCTCGGGCTCGGGCTCGGGCTCGGGCTCGGGCAAGGGAACCGAGGTCATGAGCGGGGCCGACGCGACCGGCCGGGTCCCGGCCACAGAGACGGAGCCCACCCTCGGCGCCGAGGCCGCACCGCTCGGCGAAACCGACCAGGATCTGCGGATCGAGGTGATTCAACTCCGCCGGGCCATGCGGACGCGGCCCGTCATCGACCTCGCCCGGGGTGTCCTCATGGCGTCCTTCGGGCTGAACGCCGAGGACTCCTGGAAAGTGCTCGTCGCGGTCTCCCAGAACACCAACACCAAGCTGCACGACGTGGCCGACGACCTCGTCGGCGCCGTCACGGGCGACGCCCTCCCCGAGGCGTTCCGGCTGCGGATCGCCGAGACGGTCGCCGGCCTCCGGACACGACCGGAGGGCCCGGCGGGACCTGCTCCGCACCCCTGAACCCGCGCTGTGGGCCGGGCCTCCGGGCCCGGCCCACGAACCAGCTGCTCAGCTGCTCAGCTGAACCAGCTACTCGGCTCAGTCGCGGTCCCGCCGACTCTCGCGCACGGCCTTCTCCGCGCGCTCCTGGGTCTCGCCCCTGATCTTCTTCGCCTCGCCACGAGCCTGCTCCAGCTTGCCTTCGAGCTCCTGCTCGTGATCGCTCGTGGCCTTGCCGGCCATCTCCTTGGCCTTGCCCTTGATCTTGTCGGTACGACCCTTGTCCACCATGACTCCTCCAGAGGTTGACGGGTGGCCCGGGAGACGCCCGCACATCAGGCCTCCGGGGCCGCGATCCGCAGCGGCGTAAGTCCGACGGCCGGCGCTTCGTCCCTTTCCTGGGTGATCTCCGCCCACCACGATCCACCGTCCTCGATGCACCGCAGCAGCACTCCTTCGCGGATGGCCCACGGGCAGATGGTGAGCCTCTTGACGCCCGTCAGCTTCATCGCCGTGTGCCCGACCACCGCTCCGGCCAAACTCTGCAGGGCCCGCGGCGCGGTGACCCCGGGGAGTGTCGCCCGCTCGGCCGCCGGCAGGGCCGCGAGCCGGGGCAGACAGGCGCGGAGTTCTCCTCGCGTCAGCTGCCGCGCCACGAAGACGCCCTGGCGACCGGGTGCGGCCCCGCAGAGCCGGGCCAGCTGCTGGAAGGTCCGAGAGGTCGCCACCGCCATGTGGGGCCCCTCCCACCTGAGTCGTGCGGCCACGTCCCGCAACTGATGACGCACCCGGCGGCGCAGCGCCCTCAGGGCCTCCTCCGACGGCGGATCCTGACCGGCGAGGAACTCCCGGGTCAGCCGGCCGGCGCCGAGCGGCAGCGACGCCGCGAAGTCGGGCAGTCTGCCGCGCCCGCACGCCACCTCCAGGGAGCCGCCGCCGATGTCGAACAGCGCGAGTGAGCCGGCCTGCCAGCCCAGCCACCGCCGGGCACCCAGGAACGTCAGCTCGGCCTCGACCTCTCCCGGCAGCGTGCACAGCCGTACGCCGGTCTCGTCCCGTACGGCCCGCAGCACCTCGGCCCGGTTGGGCGCGGCGCGTACGACCGCCGTCGCGAAGGCCAGCGGCCCGCCCGCGCCCCACCGCTGGGCGGTCGCGGCGGCCGACGCGACCGCCTTCACGAGCCGGTGCACGGACTCCTCGGGGATCACTCCGTCGTGTTCCACCTGTTCGGACAGCCGCAGCCGCCACTTGGCCGTGTGCGCCGGCAGGGGAACGCCGTTCCGGGTGTCCGCGACCATCAGTCGAACCGTGTTCGAACCCACATCCAGCACGCTCATCCGCATGCGGGCGAAGTACCCTCCGCAGCGCCGCCCACGCCCCCGGTGCGCGCGCCGACACGCGCTCGGATCGCCCCCGGAACCCGTCGGGAACCCGTCCGGAGCACCTCCCGAAGCCCGGCCGCACGCCCCCGACCTGCGCTGTCTCCTGCGCGGAGCATCCCCCGTGGTCTGATACGCTTTTCCAGCGACAACGGCACGCCAACAGCCCCAACCGGTCACTCAGAACCACCAGATCGGCCACGGCGACCAGGCGGTCCGACACTCGCAGTCGGTGTCGGTTCACGGCGGGAAATCCCGTTGGGAGCACACGACACGGTGTGCGAGACTTACGTCGCGCACAACAGCAAGGTCCTGTGGAGCAGTTTGGAGTGCTCGCCACCCTGTCAAGGTGGAGGCCGCGGGTTCAAATCCCGTCAGGACCGCTGAGGTTGCATGTTTCACGTGAAACCTCGTGGCTGGGTAGCTCAGTTGGTACGAGCGATCGCCTGAAAAGCGATAGGTCGCCGGTTCGATCCCGGCCCCAGCCACATCGCACGAAGACCCCCTCCGGTTGTCCGGAGGGGGTCTTCGTCGCTCACCGTGGGCCACTGCGGAGCCGTGGCCCACCGAGAACCATGGGGGGTTCTTGAGGCACAACATCAGGGGGATGGTGACGGCCGGTGCCGTCCTGCTCTCCACTTTCGCCATACCCGGCGCGGCCCACGCCGCCGCTCCGGTGGTCCAGGAGGCGTCCAGCGACTCCACGGACTGGTCGGTCATCGACGTACGCATCAACCACGGCAGCGTGGTCGGCGAGGACGTCAAGAAGATCACCGCGACGCTGCGCCCGCTCGGCAGTGCCGAGACGGACACTCCGGTGGCCACGATCACCGACTTCACCGAGACGTACTGGGCCAGCCCCTGGGAGAGCACCTGGTCCTCACAGCCCGTCCACCTGGACACTCTCGGCAAGTACACGATCGACGTCGAGGCCACGAACAGCGGCGGCGAGACCACCGTCCAGCGGAACGCGGGTGTGCTGCGCTACCAGAAGCAGCCCGTGATCACGGACTTCACCGTCACACCGACCACGCCGGACATCGACGCCAAGCTCGTCACGGCCTCCGGTGATCTGCTGCTCCGCGATCCCAGCACCCGCGCGACCGAGGCCATGCCCGGTGCCTCCGTCGACATCGACCTCGGTGATTCGGTCGAGGAGACCGTCACCACGGACGACCAGGGGCACTTCTCCCTCGCCCGTGAGCTGAGCGAGGGCGGCTGGGCCTTCGCCCAGTACCGCAGCGACCTGGGCTACGCCACGGTCCCCTGGGTCGCGATCAAACCCAAGGTCGCCCCGACCCGCCTGATCCTCGACAAGAACAGCTTCCATCTCGTGACCAACACCGAGATGAAGGTCACCGGGCGGCTGGAGTACCGGAGCGGCAGCGAGTGGAAGCCGCTGGCGGGCATCCCACTGGAGCTGGACTACAAGAACAGCAGCACCTCCAGCCCGACCGAGGCCACCACCGGCACCGGCGGCCGCTTCACCTTCGTCCGGCGGGTGGAGGGTGACGGCACGTTCGAGGTGGGCTTCCCGCCGTACCCGTACAACGCCTGGATCACGCGGACCGCGACCGCCGACGTGAAGGTCAAGGTCACCTCGACGAGCAGGTTCACCGAGTTCACGATCGCGCAGGACGAGCAGGCCCAGCTCGACATCACCGGCATCGTGCGCCTGGCCGGCAACGGCTACGGCGGCCGGATCAAGGTCGACATCCAGCGCTCCGCCAACGGCAGGACCGGCTGGATAACCAAGAAGACCGTGACGACCGGCTTCGACGAGCAGTTCATCGTGGAGCACCTCCGGGGCGACGCCGACGGCTACTGGCGACTGCGGTACGCCGGCGATTCCGCCCGGGACTTCAAGGGCACCACCAGCGTGGTGGTGCGCCGGGTGCGGGCCCTCACCCGGATCATCGGCGCGAACGCCACCCCCGAGCCGGTCCGCAAGGGCGCGACCCTCACCGTGAAGGGCGTCCTCCAGGAGGCGAAGCCCTCCAGCACGGTGGGCTGGACGAGCTGGAAGGCGTACGGCGGCAAGTGGGTCCAGATCCTGTTCCGGCCGAAGGGCGAGAACACCTGGTACCTGATGGGCAGGGTGGGGACCGGGCGCAACGGCTCCTTCTCCAAGGGCATCAAGGCGCCCATGGACGGCACCTGGGTGCCGGTGCATCTGGAGCCGGACAGCAGGCATTTCGTCGGCTCCGGGGCCGAGGACTACGTCGACGTGCGGTAACACGCATCACAGGCACAGAAGGAGGGGCGGACGCAAAAGCGTTCGCCCCTCGTTTCGTCGAGGTGAGATCCTGGGTCAGGTATGTCTACGCACCCCGCCTCCGCCCCCGGCGCTCCCGCTCTCGGTGACCTCGCCCCCCGCCTGACCGAGCTGTCCCTGCGCGACGCGCACCGGCTCGGGCGCAGGCTCGAGGGTGCGCGCAGGATCCGCAAGCCCGAAGCCCGTTCCGCCGTCATCGCCGAGATCGAGGCGGAGGTCGCGAAGGCCGAGCTGCGGATGGCCGAGCGGCGCAGCCGCGTACCGGCCGTCAGCTATCCCGAGCAGCTTCCCGTCAGCCAGAAGAAGGACGAGATCGCCGCCGCCATCCGCGACCACCAGGTCGTCATCGTGGCCGGTGAGACGGGGTCCGGGAAGACCACCCAGATCCCCAAGATCTGCGTCGAACTCGGCCGGGGCGTACGCGGCATGATCGGCCACACGCAGCCCCGTCGTATCGCCGCCCGTACGGTCGCCGAGCGGGTCGCCGACGAGCTGGACACGCCCCTCGGTGAAGCCGTCGGCTGGAAGGTCCGGTTCACCGACCAGGTGAACCAGGACGCCACGGTCATCAAGCTGATGACGGACGGCATCCTCCTCGCCGAGATCCAGACCGACCGCGAACTGCGCGCCTACGACACGATCATCATCGACGAGGCCCACGAGCGGTCCCTCAACATCGACTTCCTGCTCGGCTACCTCGCCCAGCTCCTCCCCCAGCGCCCGGACCTGAAGGTCGTCATCACCTCGGCGACCATCGACCCCGAGCGCTTCTCCCGGCACTTCGGGGACGCCCCGATCGTGGAGGTCTCCGGCCGTACGTATCCGGTCGAGGTGCGTTACCGCCCGCTCCTCGAAGAGGACAGCGAGGATTCCGACCGCGACCAGATCACCGCGATCTGCGACGCCGTCGAGGAACTCCAGGGCGAGGGCAAGGGCGACATCCTCGTCTTCCTCTCCGGCGAGCGCGAGATCCGCGACACGGCCGACGCGATCACCAAGAAGAACTACCGGTTCACCGAGGTCCTCCCCCTCTACGCCCGCCTCTCGCACGCCGAGCAGCATCGGGTGTTCCAGCAGCACACGGGGCGCAGGATCGTTCTGGCGACCAACGTCGCCGAGACCTCGCTCACCGTGCCGGGCATCAAGTACGTCATCGACCCCGGCTTCGCCCGTATCTCCCGCTACAGCCACCGCACCAAGGTCCAGCGGCTGCCCATCGAGGCGATCTCCCAGGCCAGCGCCAACCAGCGCAAGGGCCGCTGCGGCCGTACGTCGGACGGCATCTGTATCCGGCTCTACAGCGAGGACGACTTCGAGTCCCGCCCGGAGTTCACGGACGCCGAGATCCTGCGGACGAACCTCGCCTCCGTCATCCTCCAGATGACCGCCGCCGGTCTGGGCGACATCGAGAAGTTCCCCTTCATCGACCCGCCGGACCACCGCAACATCCGCGACGGCGTCCAGCTCCTCCAGGAGCTCAACGCGCTCGACCCCACCGAGAAGGACCCTCGCAGACGGCTCACCGACACCGGCCGCAAGCTCGCACAGCTGCCCGTCGACCCCCGGCTGGCCCGGATGGTCCTGGAGGCCGACAAGAACGGCTGTGTCCGCGAGGTCATGGTGATCGCCGCCGCGCTCTCCATCCAGGACCCGCGCGAACGCCCCGCCGAGAAACAGGCGCAGGCCGACCAGCAGCACGCCCGCTTCAAGGACGAGACCTCCGACTTCCTCGCCCTGCTCAACCTCTGGCGGTACGTCCGTGAGCAGCAGAAGGAACGCGGCTCGTCGTCGTTCCGGCGGATGTGCAAGCAGGAGTACCTGAACTTCCTGCGCATCCGCGAGTGGCAGGACATCTACACCCAACTCCGTACCGTGGCACGCCAGATGGGCATCCACCCCAACGAGGACGACGCCCCCGAGCAGAGCGTCCACGTCTCCCTCCTGGCCGGGCTCCTCTCCCACATCGGGATGAAGGACGTACCCAAGTCCACGAGCGGCACGTCCGGAGCGTCCACGTCGACCGGCGACAGCCCTCGCAACGCCTCCGGCAAGAACGAGTACGTCGGTGCCCGCAACGCCAAGTTCGCGATCTTCCCCGGCTCCGCCCTGTTCAAGAAGCCCCCGCGCTTCGTGATGTCGGCGGAGCTGGTGGAGACCTCGCGGCTGTGGGCCCGCGTCAACGCCCGCATCGAGCCGGAGTGGGTCGAGCCCCTCGCCGAGCACCTCCTCAAGCGCACCTACAGCGAGCCGCACTGGGAGAAGGACCAGGCCGCGGTGATGGCGTACGAGAAGGTGACGCTGTACGGCGTACCGATCGTCGCCCAGCGGAAGGTGAACTACGGGCGGATCGACCCGGAGGCGTCCCGGGAGCTGTTCATCCGGAACGCGCTGGTCGAGGGCGACTGGCGCACCCACCACAAGTTCTTCGCCGACAACCGCCGGCTCCTCACCGAGGTCGAGGAGCTGGAACACCGGGCCCGGCGCCGGGACATCCTGGTGGACGACGAGACGCTCTTCGACTTCTACGACGAGCGGGTTCCCGAACACGTCGTGTCCGGCGCCCACTTCGACTCCTGGTGGAAGCGCAAGAAGACCGAGGAGCCCGAACTCCTCGACTTCGAGCGGGCGATGCTCATCAACGAGCGCGCCGGGGACGTCAGCAAGGACGACTATCCGGACGCCTGGCACCAGGGACGGCTCAAGTTCCGGGTGACGTACCAGTTCGAGCCGGGCGCGGACGCCGACGGTGTGACCGTCCATGTCCCGCTCCAGGTGCTGAACCAGGTGACGGACGAGAACTTCGACTGGCAGATCCCGGGCCTGCGCGAGGAGTTGGTGACGGAGCTCATCCGTTCCCTGCCCAAGCCGATCCGCCGCCACTACGTCCCGGCCCCCAACTTCGCCAAGCGCTTCCTGGACACCTCGACACCCCTCCAGGAACCGCTGACGGTCACCATGGCCCGCGAGTTGAAGCGCATGGTCGGAGTCCCGTTCAGCGCCGACGACTTCGACTGGGACCGTGTCCCGGACCATCTCCGCGTCACCTTCCGGATCGTCGACGAGCGCCGCCGCAAGCTGGACGAGGACAAGGACCTGGAGGTCCTGCGTCTCCGACTCAAGCCGAAGGCCCGCCAGGCCATCTCCCAGGCCGCCGCGGCCACCGCCGAGCGCGCCGGCGGCGAGTCCCTGGAGCGCACGGGCCTGACGGACTGGTCCGTCGGCACCCTGACGCCCCTCTTCGAGACGCGCAGAGCCGGTCAGCCGGTGAAGGCGTACCCGGCGCTGGTCGACGACGGCGACACAGTCTCCGTACGCCTCTTCGACACGGAGGCCGAGCAGCAGCAGGCGATGTGGAAGGGCAGCCGGCGGCTCATCCTGCGCAACATCCCGGTCAATCCAGCGAAGTTCGCGTCCGAGAAGTTGACGAATGTTCAGAAGCTCGCGCTGTCCGCGAATCCGCACGGTTCGATCCAGGCCCTGTTCGACGACTGCGCGATGGCCGCGGCCGACAAACTGATCGCCGATTTCGGGGGCCCGGCCTGGGACGAGGAGTCGCACCGGAAGCTGTACGAGAAGGTGCGCGCGGAGATCGTCGACACGACGGTCCGTACGGTCAACCAGGTGCAGCAGGTGCTGGCCGCCTGGCAGGCCTGTGAGCGCCGCCTGAAGGGCGTACGCAGCGCCGTGCTCCTCCCGAACCTGACGGACGTACGGAGCCAGCTGGACGGCCTCGTACGGCCCGGGTTCGTGACCGCGGTCGGCCTGCGACGCCTGCCCGACCTGATGCGCTACCTCGTCGCCGTGGACCGGCGCCTGCAGCAGATGCCCACCAACGTCCAGCGGGACACCACCCGTATGGAGAAGGTGCACGAGATGCAGGACGAGTACGCGTGGCTGCTGGAGCAGTTGCCGCAGGGCCGGCCGGTGCCGGCCGCGGTGCTGGACATCCGCTGGATGATCGAGGAACTCCGCGTCAGCTACTTCGCCCACGCGCTGGGCACGGCGTACCCGGTGTCGGACAAGCGGATCGTGAAGGCGATCGACGCGCAGGCTCCGTAGAAAACCGCGCAAAACGGTCGTCGAGGCCGTAACGGAGTCGGCACGTTAAGTGAGTTCGCACCCGGGCCCACCCTCCTGTACAGTCTCTTTTCGCAGCACAGCGCAACATCAAGTGCCGCGAAACCTGGTCCTGTGGAGCAGTTTGGAGTGCTCGCCACCCTGTCAAGGTGGAGGCCGCGGGTTCAAATCCCGTCAGGACCGCAGGTGAAGTACGAGAGGGCCCGAGTCTCACGACTCGGGCCCTCTCGCGTTGCCGCCGTATTGACGCCGCCCGCCTCCCCCGGTACCCAGAGAGCAGGGCCTTCGGCGCCCTGTCCCCCTTCCGGAGGTGGCGTATGGCGGCGACCGCGCGACGGCACGAGACGCGTGCTCTGCTTCGGGCACACCTGTCGGCCGCGAGCGGGTACCGGCATCTCACGCGGCACTGTCCGATCTGCCACCGGTTACAGCGGCTCGCCATGGAGCGCTGCGACGCGGACCCCGACGTCAGCGCCGACACCGACGCCGGCGTCAACGCCGACGAGACACCGGGTGCCAACAGCGGTTCCCTCTAACACCTGTGGCGCAGCGTCAACAAGGCGCGCGGCGTGTGACGGGTGTCACTGCATGAGTTTTGAAAAAGTGGGTTCTTACCGGTCTCCTACAACTGGTCAATTTAATATGTGCAATTGCACCAGGCTCAGACAGGTCCCGCAGCGGATCCGACACCCCTCCCCAGACTCCAACAAGCCCGCTCACAGCACCCCGTGCCACCCCCACTCGGGAGCACAAAAAAAGATCGCGCTGGACCCGGCGGAGTCCAGCGCGATCTCTACGACGCGCCCATGAAGCTGTGGAACTGATGAAGCGTGTGGAACTGCGTTGGGCGTGGGGCCTGTTGGGGCAGGACCCGCGTCGCTCTGAGCGGTCGAGCAACAAGCTGATGGGGCAGGTGACTCTGGTGACTCTGATGGTGCGGGTGTTGCTGGTGTTGCCAGTCGGACGGCTCGGCCGATAGTTGGGGGACCTGCCGACACGTCCGACTATTCAGTTGGTCAGGCCTCGCTGCGCTGCTGCGGAATGCCCGCAAGCAGGGCGCGGACCTCGGCCTCGCGGTAACGGCGATGTCCGCCGAGCGTGCGAATGGATGTGAGCTTGCCGGCCTTCGCCCACCGCGTCACCGTCTTGGGGTCAACACGGAACATGGTGGCGACCTCAGCCGGGGTCAGCAGCGGCTCGGCATCAGGGGTGCGAGCGGTCATGAGCGGCCTCCTCGGGAGAACCGAACCTTCTCGGTTCATTCCTCTAAATTCTGCACCTTGACCCGCGTTGCCCGAAATGGCGGATGCGGGTCGAGTCGGTTATAGGACGAACGGCTTGTCCTCGGCACTACAACTACACCATCTGTCCAACCGCGTAGGCCAAACCGACGGAATTGCCCTCCCAGGCGGCCATCAGCGACGGAAGCCGATGGACCATGCCATAGCGGACAGTCACGCCACTGTGACGATCAGTCACAGTGGCGATCAGGAGTCACGAGACCCCCCATAGCGTGCAATGCTGAGATTCCACCCATAGCTGGGCAGATAGAGCCTCCCCCGGACTCCTTGTCCTATTTTGGCACGAGGAGGGGCAAGGGACGCAAGCCACCTGTACGTGCGGTCCGTCACGCTTGACACAAACGCCCGGATCGGGACCTACGTCCCACGGCAGCCCCAAGAGCGTCCCACAGAAATGGAACTCACGTTCCAGGGAGTCTTTTTTTGACGAACTGTCAGTTCGCCGACCGCCGGTCCCGCACCGACTGCCACCGCTCCACGAGCCGCCCGTACGCCTCCCCGGCCGCCTCGCCGTCCCCGTCGCGCAGCGCCTCGATCCCGGCGGCCACGTCCGCCGCCGAGTGGTCGCCGGCCAGATCACCGGCCGGCAGCACATGCACCAGCCCGCCGTAGTCCAGCTCGACCAGCGACCTCGGGTGGAACTCCTCCAGCCACCGGCCCACGTCCAGCAGCCCGTCGATCAGCGGCCCCTCGTCCAGGGCGTCACGGAGGGTCCGCAGCCCGCGCGCCACACGCCGCCGCGCCTGCACCATGGGCGTCCGGTATCGCAGCACGGGCGCCACGCCCCCGGCGGCCCCCGAGCCCTTGTCGTACTCTCGCTCCTCGTCGGTCACGAGCACGAACCAGTTCAGCGGCACCTGCCAGGTCGCCGTACGGATCCACGGGCGGGCGTCCGGGTTGCGGGTCAGCCAGCGCTCGTAGTCCTGGGTGGCCTGATGGCGCACGAGGGGCGGCAGAGCGGCGTCCAGGAGCGGCAGCGGCAGTTCCTCCCCGAGCCCGCCCAGCGCCTGCCAGCCGCGCAGCCGGGTGCGCCAGGGGCAGACGCACAGCACCCCCTCGACCTCGGTCACGAACGCGTCGGCACTCTCGTGCACAGGCACCGCGACCGGCGGGACGGGCAGCAAGTCGGCCAGCGAGCGCCGCAGTTCGTCCTGGTACGAGGGCCGGTCGGGGCGCCGGGCGTAGCGCGCCCAGTGGCTGCGCTCCGGCTCCGGGAAGGCCGCCAGCGGCTCGTAGACGCGCAAGTAGGACGCGTACGGGACGATCACCGAGGACACCTTGGGCACGCCTGCTCCCTCCCCCCTGGACGACCAGGGAAAACCGCGTATCCAGCACAGTGCAGCACGGGAAAATTATGCAAACCCTCGTACCGGCCCACGCCACCGGTGGGTGATCCTCGGCACTGCGGGGACGGTTGGCGTACGCGGACCAGGGAGGAGCTCTACTCTCATGCCCACGGAGGCCGCCACCCGTACGGGCTCCAGCCCCACCCGCCGCTACTTCCCTGGAGTCACCACAGTGACCGACGTAACCGGCGCGCCTGCTGATGTACTGCACACCCTGTTCCACTCGGAGCAGGGGGGTCATGAGCAAGTCGTGCTCTGCCAGGACCGGGCCACCGGCCTCAAGGCCGTGATCGCCATCCACTCCACCGCCCTGGGCCCCGCGCTCGGCGGAACTCGCTTCTACCCGTACGCGAGCGAGGCGGAGGCCGTCGCCGACGCGCTGAACCTCGCGCGCGGGATGTCGTACAAGAACGCCATGGCCGGTCTCGACCACGGCGGCGGCAAGGCCGTGATCATCGGCGATCCGGACATCGTCAAGAGCGAGGAACTCCTCCTCGCCTACGGCCGGTTCGTGGCCTCCCTCGGCGGGCGGTACGTCACCGCGTGTGACGTCGGGACGTATGTGGCCGACATGGACGTGGTCGCGCGCGAGTGCCGCTGGACGACCGGACGGTCCCCGGAGAACGGCGGCGCGGGCGACTCGTCCGTGCTGACCGCCTTCGGCGTCTACCAGGGCATGCGGGCGAGCGCGCAGCACCTCTGGGGCGACCCGTCGCTGCGCGCCAGGCGGATCGGCATCGCGGGCGTCGGCAAGGTGGGCCACCACCTCGTGGAGCACCTGGTGGCGGAAGGCGCGGAGGTCTTCGTCACGGACGTGCGCGAGGACGCCGTACGACGGATCACCGAGCGGCACCGGAACGTCACGGCGGTCGCGGACACGGACGAGTTGATCCGTGTGGACGGGCTCGCCGTCTACGCCCCCTGCGCGCTCGGCGGAGCCCTGAACGACGTCACGGTGCCGGTGCTGACCGCCGAGGTGGTGTGCGGGGCGGCCAACAACCAGCTCTCGCACCCCGGCGTCGAGAAGGACCTCGCGGACCGCGGGATCCTCTACGCGCCCGACTACGTCGTGAACGCCGGTGGCGTGATCCAGGTGGCCGACGAGCTGCACGGGTTCGACTTCGAGCGGTGCAGGGCGAAGGCTTCGAAGATCTACGACACCACGCTCGCCATATTCGCACGTGCGAAGGCGGACGGGATTCCGCCGGCCGCGGCGGCCGACCGGATCGCCGAGCAGCGGATGGCGGAGGCCCGCCGGAAGCCGTAGCCGGACGGGGTGCGGAGGTACCGGTCGGCGGGGTGTTGGAGAGAACTCTCACCCCCGTCGGCGGGTCGGCCACCAAGAAGTGGTTAAAATCGCGGTTGACCAGCGGGGACAGGGCACCTCGCGGGTCCTGGGCACCGCCACGTCCTGCGGGCGACGTACCGTATGGGCGTGGGCTCAGGTACCGTGGAAGCCCTACGGACCGGTCTCTCTGCGGAGAGCCCGTTCCTGAACATGAACGGGTGTCAAGACTCTGGGGCCATCGAGCCCCGTATCCGAGGGGGTCGAGCCATGGGGCGCGGCCGGGCAAAGGCCAAGCAGACGAAGGTCGCCCGCCAGCTGAAGTACAGCAGCGGCGGGACTGACCTCTCGCGTCTGGCCAATGAGCTGGGCGCTTCGACTTCGAGCCAGCCGCCGAATGGCGAGCCGTTCGAGGACGACGACGAGGAAGAAGACGACCCGTACGCTCAGTACGCGGATCGATACAACGACGATGATGAGGACGAGGACGGACAAGCGTCCGGTCCCTCGTCCCAACAACGCCGTGGGGCTTGACGTCTTACGTCTGCTGCGGCGCGCTTAACAGGCAATCGGATTCACGGTTCCTGTAGGCAGCAGCTGCACCTCACCCGGTCCGGGCGATCTAGCACCGGACCGGGTTTCGTGCGTTGCCGCTCCGCTGGGCTGGGCGCCTGACAGCTCGGGGGGCGCTGTGGTTTGGTGGGTACCGGCGCGTTGTGGTTGGTCGCGCCGTTCCCCGCGCCCCTGGGGGGCGGCTTCGCCGGCCCCCTCAGGACGTCCCCGCCAGACGTCCCCTGCTAGTTGCTTGTGGCGTAGTCGCCCACCAGCTCCGCGCCCGTCTTGTGGTTGTCGCGGTTGGTGATCTCGCCGGCGATCCAGGCTTCCACGCCTCGGTCCGCCAGGGTGGCGAGGGCTACGTCCGCCGAGTCCTCCGGGACGACGGCGATCATGCCGACGCCCATGTTCAGCGTCTTCTCCAGCTCCAGGCGCTCGACGGAACCCGTCTTCCCGACGAGGTCGAAGACCGGGGCCGGGGTCCAGGTGGAGCGGTCGACGATCGCGTGCAGGCCGTCCGGAATCACCCGGGCCAGGTTGGCGGCCAGACCGCCGCCGGTGATGTGCGAGTAGGCGTGCACATCGGTGGTCCGCATGAGGGCCAGGCAGTCCAGCGAGTAGATCTTGGTGGGGACGAGCAGTTCCTCGCCGAGGGTGTGCCCGAACTCCTCGATGTGCGCGTCGAGGGCCAGCCCGCCCTGCTTCAGCAGCACATGCCGGACGAGCGAGTACCCGTTCGAGTGAAGCCCGGAGGCCGCCATGGCGATCACCGCGTCACCCGTACGGATACGATCCGCGCCGAGCACCCGGTCGGCCTCCACGACGCCCGTACCGGCGCCGGCGACGTCGAAGTCGTCCGGGCCGAGGAGACCGGGGTGTTCGGCCGTCTCGCCGCCGACCAGAGCGCATCCGGCCAGCACGCAGCCCTCGGCGATGCCCTTGACGATCGCGGCGACGCGCTCGGGGTGGACCTTGCCGACGCAGATGTAGTCGGTCATGAACAGCGGCTCGGCGCCGCACACCACGATGTCGTCCATGACCATGGCGACCAGGTCGTGGCCGATGGTGTCGTACACGCCGAGCTGCCGGGCGATGTCGACCTTCGTGCCGACGCCGTCGGTCGCGGAGGCGAGCAGCGGGCGCTCGAAGCGCTTGAGGGCGGAGGCGTCGAAGAGGCCGGCGAAGCCGCCCAGGCCGCCGAGGCCCGCGACCTCGGCTCGCTGGGTCTTCTTCACCCACTCCTTCATCAGCTCTACGGCGCGGTCGCCCGCTTCGATGTCGACGCCTGCGGCTGCGTAGCTGGCACCAGTGGTCTCAGACATGAGGGTGAGAACTTTCGTGTCGTACTGCTCGTCGTACTGCTCGTGGAGCAGGTTTTACGGCTGCTTACGGTCGACGGATCGCGTCGGCCGCGGCCGTGGCGGCGGGCCCTGCGGCCAGCTCGGTCTCCAGGAGCTGCTTGCCGAGCAGTTCGGGGTCCGGAAGATCCATCGGGTACTCGCCGTCGAAGCAGGCGCGGCACAGGTTCGGCTTGGCGATGGTGGTCGCCTCGATCATGCCGTCCAGCGAGATGTACGAGAGGGAGTCGGCGCCCAGCGAGGTGCCGATCTCGTCGATGGTCATGCCGTTGGCGATCAGCTCGGCGCGGGTGGCGAAGTCGATGCCGAAGAAGCAGGGCCACTTGACCGGCGGCGAGGAGATCCGGATGTGGACCTCCGCCGCGCCGGCCTCCCGCAGCATGCGCACCAGCGCCCGCTGGGTGTTGCCGCGCACGATCGAGTCGTCGACGACGACCAGACGCTTGCCCTTGATGACTTCCTTCAGCGGGTTCAGCTTCAGCCGGATACCGAGCTGCCGGATCGTCTGGGAGGGCTGGATGAACGTACGTCCGACATAGGCGTTCTTGACCAGTCCGGCCCCGAACGGGATTCCGGAGGCCTCCGCGTAACCGATGGCGGCCGGGGTGCCCGACTCCGGGGTCGCTATCACCAGGTCGGCCTCGACAGGGGCTTCCTTGGCGAGTTTCCGACCCATCTCGACACGGGACAGGTACACGTTCCGGCCGGCGATGTCGGTGTCGGGGCGGGCGAGGTACACGTACTCGAAGACACAGCCCTTGGGCTTCGCTTCCGCGAATCGTGACGTACGCAGACCGTTCTCGTCGATGGCGACGAACTCGCCCGGCTCGATCTCGCGCACATAGGCGGCGCCGCAGATGTCGAGTGCGGCAGACTCGGAGGCGACGACCCAGCCGCGCTCCAGCCGGCCCAGGACCAGCGGGCGGATGCCCTGCGGGTCGCGGGCGGCGTACAGCGTGTGCTCGTCCATGAAGACGAGGGAGAAGGCGCCCTGGACCTGCGGAAGGATCCGCGCGGAGGCGTCCTCGATGGTCAGCGGGTTGCCCTCGTCGTCGGTCTGGGCGGCCAGGAGGGCCGTCAGCAGATCGGTGTCGTTGGTCGCGGCGACGCGCGGAGTGCGCCCGTCGTGCTGCTTGGGCAGGTCGGCGACCATCTCGGCGAGCTGCGCCGTGTTGACCAGGTTGCCGTTGTGGCCGAGGGCGATGGAGCCGTGGCCGGTCGCGCGGAACGTGGGCTGGGCGTTCTCCCAGGTGGAGGCGCCAGTGGTCGAGTAGCGGGCGTGACCGACCGCGATATGACCCTTGAGGGCGCCGAGCGAGGTCTCGTCGAAGACCTGGGACACAAGCCCCATGTCCTTGAAGACGAGGATCTTCGAGCCGTTGCTTACCGCGATTCCCGCGGATTCCTGGCCTCGATGCTGCAGGGCGTAGAGCCCGAAGTAAGTGAGCTTGGCGACCTCTTCGCCGGGGGCCCAGACCCCGAAGACGCCACAAGCGTCCTGGGGGCCTTTCTCGCCGGGGAGCAGATCATGACTGAGTCGACCGTCACCACGTGGCACGGCACCGAGTGTAGGCGAGATCGACCACTGGTCCGAATTAGGGAATGCGACTGTGACACACGGGCGCTGCGGGGCCGTGGACTGCGGTAAGAGCTCAGTCGGCGACGATCGCACCGGCGGTGGTCCCGTTTGCGCTGGTCAGGGACAGGCTGCGGTGATCGATCTTGTACGCCGTCCTGCCGTCGAAGAGTTTCAGGAAGGTCCGCTCGGCCTTCATGAGTGAGGCGTCGCACATCCTTCGGGTGGTCGCCGGGCTGCCGAAAGTGATAGCGCCGTCGCTGACCGTTGCCTCGGCAGAAACGTTGTTGCAACCGGCTTTGCCGCTGACGGTCCCCTTTTTCTGGTCGAAGACGAGGTACGCCTCGGCGCCGGAGGGGAGCGGAGTGGCGGAGTCACTGTCGGTGGTGGTGTCGGTGGCACCGAGTGCCGTGATCTTCCACTTGGTGCCGTAGAGGGCGGCGGCCTTCTCTTCGGAGAGGTGGATGGTGGCGCCGGTCTTGGTGGTGAGGGTGAGCTGCTGGACGCCGCTGTCGCCCTTGGCGCCGCCGCCGTCGGCGCCGGCCTTCGCGGTGAGGGTGCCGCCGGTGAGTGCCTTGGAGAGACTGCTCTCGAAGGTCATCCGATCACCCTGACAGGCCATGTCGGTCGAGCGGGCCGTGCCGAGGTCGATGGCGTCACCGTCGATCGTGGCGGTGGCTCCGAAGCTGTTGCAGCCGTAGTTGCCGCTGACCTCGCCGTCCTTGTCGATCTGCAGGAAGGCGCCGGCGGGGGCGGCGCTCTTCTTCCCGTCCACTGTCAGGTCGTCGATGCTCCAGTGGACGCCGGTGACCTCGGATGTTCCCGATCCGGTGCCCGTACCGACGGTCCGACTGCCGCCGCCGTCCTTCTCGCTGCCGCAGGCCGCGGCGAGGGGGAGCACGGCCAGGGCCAGGATGCTGAGGCTCACGCCCGTCAGTCGCTGCTTTTTCATGTCGGTGGGACGGAAGGGGCGGGTGGGCGGTTCCCGTCCCGCCGCATTTCGAGGGCGGCCGCGGATTCTCCGTACGAAGGGATGCGGCTTCTCCGTACGGGGGCTGCCGTCAGGCCATGAGGGGCAGCAGCTCTCCGAGGTCGGCACGTTCGCCGCTCGCGCTGACCTGGGCGTTGTCGAGGGCGTCGGCCCACCGGACCCGCCCGGTGGCCAGGCGGATCCAGGTCAGCGGGTCGGTCTCGACGACGTTGGGCGGGGTGCCACGGGTGTGCCTCGGCCCCTCGACACACTGCACGACGGCGTACGGCGGGATGCGGACCTCCGTCGAGCCGCCGGGGGCCTTGGCGGCGAGGGCGTCGGCGAGGAGGCGGGTGCAGGTCGCCAGCGCTTGCTTGTCGTAAGGGATGTCGAGGCCGGGGACGGCGGCGTTCAGGTCGTCGGTGTGGACGATCAGTTCGACGGTACGGGTGACCAGGTAGTCGGTGAGGGGGACGGCGCCGACCCGCACCGCGAGGACGCGGGTGTCCGCGACGCCGGTGAGGAGTTCGGTGAGGCGTTCCTCGGTGCGGGCGAGGAGGGCATTGAGGTCGGGGGTGCGCTCGGCGAGGTCGCGGCTGCCCTCCGCGATGGCATCGGCGAAGGGGGCGGTGACGGAGGTGTAGTCGAGGGCCCCGATCTCGGCCTTCGCCGGCTCGTCCCGGTCGAGGGCGAGGCTGATGCTGCCGAGGGCCATCGTGATGTGGGCGACCAGATCACGGACGGTCCAGTCGCCCAGGCGGGTGGGGAGGGCCAGTTGGTCGGGGGTGAGGGTGGAGACGGCTGTGCGGATGTTGGCGTACTGGGTCAGGACTGCGGTGCGGGTTTTGACGGGGTCGTAGGTGCGGGGGCGGGGCTTCGGTTTTCTGGCTGGGGGCATGGCGGGGGCTCAGCTCCGGAGGTGGTCCAGGAGTGCCGCGAAGGCTTCTGGGGGGAAGAGGAGGGCGGGGCCTTGGGGGTGCTTGGAGTCGCGGACGCCTATGCGGGTGGGGGTTAGGTGGGCGACTTCGACGCAGGTTCCGCCTGTTTCGTCGCTGTAGGACGACTTGAACCACGAGTCGTCGTCGGCCAGTTCGAGGGCGCTGTGGTGAGTGCTCACGCTTCGTCCAACTCTCGTGCTGCTCGCTTCAGGAATTCGGGCGTTTCCCTGGGGCCGCCGGCTTCGGCTCGCATGGCATCGAACCGGCGCTTGTAGGCCCAGATCTCGGTGTCCTTGTCCGTGACGCCCACCGCGCTGAAGCCGTCGACACTCACCACTGTGGGCAGCGGTGCCACGAACTCCATGAGCATGAAATTCTGGCTGCATCGGTAGACCGGCTGGCTCATCGGCAGGACTTGTACGGTGACATGCTCCAGCGCAGCCAGTTCCGCCAGGTGCGCGTACTGCTCCCGCATCACACCGGGACCGCCGAACACCCTTCTGAGCACGGCTTCGTCGAGGATCGCGTGGACCTCGACCGGGCTGTCACTTCGGGTGATGGCCTCCTTGCGCCGCATCCTGATCTCGACGTTCCGTTCGACGAACTCGGTCGTACGCTCGTCGATCGGCTTGGCGGCCTCGAACTGCGCCCGCGCATACCCCGGTGTCTGGAACAGGCCGAACATGACGTCCGGCTGATAGACCCTCAGAATCTTGGCATCGCCTTCGAGGCCCAGGCTGATGTTGAACCCTGACGGCATGAAGGTGCGATAGGGCGCCCACCAGCCCCGGTTCAGTGAGTTCTTGTGGATGTCCAGCAGGAACTCCACGTCGTCCGGGTCGTCGACCCCGTACCGATCCAGCAGTTCCTTGAGGTCCTGAACCTTGGGAAGGCTGGTCAGCCCCTTCTCCACGCGATGCAGCGTCGACTCGGAAACGCTGGTTCCCCTGACTGCTTGGGCCCTGGTCATCCCCTTGCCCGTGCCGTCATCCCTCTCCACCTGTTCGCGCAACCGCCGCAACTCCTGGCCGAGTTGCATGCGCCGAATCGTCGGCCCCGTCTTCGCTGCCACCGTGTCCGTTCCTTTCGCGGCCAAGCAGGGCAACCGTACGTCGATGCCTGCCAGTTGGCTCCCCGTGCCCGGCAGATCACTGCCCGTGCCCAGAGTGTGACAGCTCCAGCCCACCATTCGCAGGCACTTCCCCACTTCCCCGCATATACCACTTCGCGTGGGATTCCCTCATTCGATTGTCCGGCGCCAGGAACGAGGGAACCGTTGTCCCCATGACCACTCCTCCAGCCCCCGGTCCCTTCCTCGTAGGTGACCGAGTTCGCGGCACCACCTACGTCCCGCCCGACTCCCGCAAGCGCGAGGCGCCCGAGCACTTCGAGGGTGTCGTCGTGCAGGTCGGGTCCGGCTACCCCAAGGTCGACGCCGAGGGCGACTTCCTCTGGGTGCGCCTCGCCGACTGCACCGAGCGTCAGTCACTCGTGGCCGACACGGAGCCGAACCCGTGACCGGCGTCGAGGTGGACCCCCGCTGCGACATCTGCAAGGTCGGCCGCGCCCCGTTCCTGCGCTACGGCACCCTGGAGAACACCGGCCGCATGTGCTCGGAGTGCCTGCACCGGACCCGCCTGTGCGCCATCTGCCAACAGCCCACGACCACCCCGCTGGTCGCGCTGCCCACGGTCGACCAGGGGACGGGGCCGGGGTGGACCTCGTACGCGTGCCTGGGCTGTACGGACCGGGAGGCCCTGGGAAAGTGACCGTCATGGCCTCGCACACACCCGAAATGTCGGTGACGGAGTTCGAGACGATCGCCTCCGCCGCCCCCGAGACCGTGACTCTGGAGTTCGTCAGGGGACGCCTCTGCGTCAAGAGAACGCCGGACGGGGACCGCAGCACCATCATCGCCTGGCTGGCCCGGCGTTGTATGCAGTCCAGGCCCGACCTGGACCTGTACCGGGGCAAGGGACTCCGGGTGGGGTCATACGGGGAAGGCAGGGCGAGACCGGATGCGGTACTCGCGCCCGAGGCCCTCTTCGCCGGGCACGGCGAGTGGGCCGACCCCGACGGGGCTCTGATGGTCGTCGAGGTCACCTCGTACGACTCCGACACCGACCGGCGGGACCGGCACGAGAAACCGGCCGCGTACGGCCAGTCCGGCATCCCCCTGTACCTGCTGATCGACCGGGACTCCTGCACCCTCACGGTGCACAGCTCCCCGGACCGGGAGGTCGGCGGGTACCGCGACATCCGCACGGCGAAGTTCGGCGAGAAGGTGCTCCTCCCCGACCCGATCGGCATCGAGCTCGACACGGTTACGTGTACGTGCACGAAGCGGTGACATCAGTTACCCGACTGTCGAGAAAAGGATCAACGGCCCACCCAACCTCCTCCGGACCCCGCACCTCTTCAGGTGCGTAGGCACGCACTGACCCGCGTGCCAGTCCGTACACGAGGGGAACCAGAGACTCCATGAACACCAAGCTCGCCGCCGTCGCCCTGGCCGCTGTCGTCGCCGGCGGATACGCCGTCACCGCCGTCCCCGCCTCGGCCGCCACCAAGGCCGCTCCGACCCGCTGCCACACCGCCGACCTGAAGGCCGGTTTCGCCACGGGGGGCGACGCGGCGCCGGAGATGGGGCAGGCCACGGAGCAGACGCAGGCGTTCATCTGGTTCACCAACAAGAGCTCGCGCACCTGCACGCTGTCCGGCTTCCCCGGTGTCGACATGGTCGGCGCCCAGTCGACTGACGGGACGTGGTCGCTGGCGCGCTCTGCCAAGAAGCCCGTGAAGATCACCCTGGAGAAGGGCGACACGGTGGACTTCAGCATCAACCTGCTCCCGGTCGCCGGGTCCACGCCGAAGACTGAGAAGTTCGTCCCGAAGACCTTCCTGGTCACCCCGCCGAACGAGACGACGCACTTCACCCTGACCTGGCCCTTCGGCGGCCAGATCCTCAAGCAGGACGGCGCCACCCACCCGGGCACCTACGTCAACCCGATCGGCTTCTGACCCACCCCCTGGACCGACGAGGGCCCCGCCTGCCAACCGGCAGACGGGGCCCTCGTCGTCGTACAGCCAGAGCCGGCTACGCCAGCAGCGCCGGAATCGTCCCCTCGTGCGCTTCGCGCAGTTCGGTGAGCGTCAGGGTGAACTCGCCCTGGCGCTCAATTGGAGTCGCCGTCGGCGACGCCGACTCGCGTCATCGGCAGCCCCTGTCGGAGTGGCCGACTGATCGGTCTCGCCTGCCCGATTGTCGGTGCCTTCTCGTACGTCCTGGTGTGGACGCAATGCGCATGAGGTGTGGATGGATCGCCGACACAAGTCGACGGTACGTGGGCATTCTTGATCGGGCGTCGGCTCGGAGAGCCTGGTCGCGTTGTCGGCCCACTCCGTCATCGTGGGGTGGGATGTTGCGCGAGGAGGACACCAACATGCTTTTCTGGCAGAAGAGTTCGACCACTCCTCCGGCTTCCGTGGCGCTGGTGGCAAAGGGAACCGTCGCCAAGGCGACTCCGGCTTCGGCTTCGCAGACCTGTCCGGCGGGCAACCTGGTGTCTGTACTCCAGCACGGGGTTCAACGACATGCGGATGCGTACCAGGTCGACGTTCATGTGCGAGGGCCTATACGGCGCGGTTCTCGTGTGCACTGGAGGCCGGAGCCCTTACTGGCCCAAAGCCACACGCCCCCGCCAGGTGCCGCACACGGGCGGGCGCGAACAACGTCTACGTCCAGCCGTGCTCGGACATTACCTGCGACCGGTGCTGCTGGGGTGAGAGCCCGTAAGCACCCCGGAAGGCACGGGCGAAGTCGGAAGCGCGGGGGAAGCACCAGCTGGTGGCGACGGCGTGAATCGGCCGATCACGCAAGGCGGGGTTGGCCAGGTCGCGGTGGGCGCCCTCCAGCCGCCTGTTGCGTATCCAGGTGGCGACTGGTTCTCCGGGCGACTGCTGAAAGATCCGGTGCAGATAGCTGAGAGAGATGTAGTGCGCGGAAGCGATCGCCGACGGTGTCAGTTCCGGGTCACGCAGGTGCTTCCAGATGAATGCCTGGACGCGTTCGGCCGTGACCCGACGGTGGGTCTCGGGCGGCAGCATGGCCTCCACGTCCACCATGGAGGCGAACCATGCGGACACGAGATCGAGCAGGACCGTACCGAGGCGGGGCGCGTCGCACGGTTGGAGGACTTCGGCCTGCCGGCCGACGTTGATGAGGAACTCCGTCAGTAAAGCGCCGACGCCCTCCTGACCCGGCAGCCTCCTGCCCAGCAATGACTGGATCCGGTGCGGCGGCATGGGCAGCGACGCCTTGGGGAAATCCATCCCGATCCCCTTGATCGCGCGGCGCTGCCGGTCGTCCGTCGCTCGCAGGTCATAGGGGTGGGAGCTGTCGACGACGTGCAGGTCCATTGAGCCGAACACGTCGCTCCGAGCGGCATGTTCGAGAGCCAGCCCTCCATCGAGCAACAGCGAGAGTTGATACCGCTCGGGGTCGGACCGGCGGATCATCTTCGGGGTTCGCCGGTAGTTCGTCGGCAGGAAGGACACCGGCAACACCGCCACCGGGCCCAGCTCCATGAGATGGATCGTCGCCCGGAAGTCGGAGGCGTGAATGCTGGTCGCGTCGCTCGGGCGCGACGGGTCGATCAGTTCACGCCAGGCGTCGAACCGGTCTTCGGCAGGCACATCCTCACTCCGAAACACTGTCCCGATCATTGGATCCCGCCCCCGGATGCCCTCTGCCGATCACTCTCGCCCACATCCTTACACGCAGAGATCATTTTGGTCCGGGTGGGTTCCGGCAGCGGCTCTGACGATGTTCGCGATGTCGTTACAACCGAGGACCCGAAAACCAGGACCGGATCAACAAGGACAGGAGCATCATGATGATGAAGCGGACCCGTGCGGCAATGGCCGTATCGCTCGTACTCTTCGGCGGGAGCTCGCTCTCGCTTGCCTCATCGGCTTCGGCGGCCTCGTCGACCTTCGACTACGAGGTGACTCGCAATGCGGCGGCGTATCGGGACATACCAGGGACCGACGTGGTCTTCACCGCCGCGGCGGGAGAGAAGTCCTATCTGTGGTCGCGGAACCTTTCGGTAGCGAGCGTGACCGACCTGGGCAGCGGAGACAACGTCGGAACCACCATGGCGGTACGGTGCCGCCACTCCGACGGCACGGCTCTTCCCGCCGACACGGAGGCCGGGGCGTACTGGGCGGCGAACATGGTGCCCCCCGGAGAGAACTCCGCGTCTCCCGCTCTGCGCTGGGTGTTCACAGCTCCCAGTGCTGGGTCGTACAACTGCCGCCTGTCGGTGACCAGTTACTCGACAATCATCCAGAACGGGCGCAGCGTGACAATGCGGGTTCCCGCTGGTGCCGAACTGGCCCGGGGCACATACGCGTCGACAGCTCGCTGGACACTACCCGCCGCCAGCACCACCGTGATCGCACGGGGGGCGACGCAGACAACCCTCGGGTACACCTACACGCCCGGCAGCGGTGACGACGTCACGGTGGTGCAGGACGCGGCGTTGACGACCTGCGCCCCGGGCTCCACGATCTGCGGGGGCGGGACGACGGCCTATGCCGGAACGCAGGCCGAGACGTGGATCGAGGCCCAGCCGCAGAACCCGGACGGAGGCAGGTGCGGAGGCCCGATCGCCGGCCCGGTGGCGAAGTGGAACATCTCCACCGCCAAGCATCACCAGACAGCTGTGAACACCTTCCACCTCAGCAAGTCCCAGCTGGGCGGCTGCACCCAGATACGCGTGTCCCTCAAGGTGAGGAACGTGGACGGCAACCCGGTCAACCTCCACGCGGGGTACGCCCCCGGACAGATCGCCGCGACTCATGGGCTCGCCTTCACGAGCTGACCGTCGGGCTGTCAGCGGTGAAGCGTCACCGAACACGGACCGTGCGGCGGGACGTCGTTGAGGTCTCCGCCCTGGATGGGCGGAGACCTCAACGACGGTTTGTCATCGGCAGGTTACGGGGTGGCGCCGCCCGTGCAGACCATGCCGCTCTCACCGAAGTAGCCGCTGTCCGAGCTGTTGGAGCTGAACCCGCCGGGCGAGATCGTTCCGTCGTACACCAGGTCGCTACCAACCCTGTGGTAGACGGCGGCCTTCACTGACAGGTTGTTCACGTACGAGCCGATGCCGACAGTGAAGCGGTGGGCGCCGAAATCGGTCAGGTCGATGCACGCCTTGGTGCTGGTGCTCGTGACATCCAGGTGCGCGTAGTTGACGCCTTCGTACAGACACAGCTTGCCGGACGGGCAGCCGCCAACCGCTGACGCGGTCGGAGCGGTCGCTGCCATCCCGGCAACAGCGAGGCCGCCGACGAGTGCGACCGATGCCAACTTACGTTTCACGTCCATCTGAGATCCCTCCGAGTAAGCGTTTTCCGTGCGTCTCGATGATCGAGAATGCCCAAGGCGTGCTTCGAAGTCGTTGTCAGCCAGTCCACATACGTAGGCATTGCGTCTACTCCCGCTCGACGCTCGGAAGGGTTCACCGGTGTACGGGGTGGAGGCCGTCCCGGTGCGCTCGTAGACCTGGCGCCGCCGAGGTCTCAGCGCGGAGGCGGCGAGGGCCAGTTGCGTGGTCCTGCCCGCGCCACTGGGCCCGAGCAGTACAGACCGACCGAGAGAAAGACAAAAGGGAAGTCGCGGCCAACCAAAAAGCCCCCCTCCGGACGCGCGAGGTCCGCGCATCCGGAGGGGGGCCGCGCAGGGTCGGACAGGACCCTCGCCAAGCCGTTGCTACGCCAGCAGCGCCGGAATCGTCCCCTCGTGCGCCTCGCGCAGTTCGGTGAGCGTCAGGGTGAACTCGCCCTGGAGCTCGATGGAGTCGCCGTCCACGACGCCGATCCGGGTCACCGGCAAGCCCCGCGCCCCGCACATGTCGTTGAAGCGGAGCTCCTCCGAGCGCGGGACCGCGACCACCGCGCGGCCGGCCGACTCCGAGAACAGCAGGGTGAACGCGTCGAGTCCGTCCGGTACGACCAGACGCGCGCCCTTCTCGCCCAGCAGCGCCGACTCGACGACCGCCTGGATCAGGCCGCCGTCCGACAGGTCGTGCGCGGAGTCGATCATGCCGTCACGGGAGGCGGAGATCAGGATCTCGGCCAGGAGGCGTTCACGCTCCAGGTCGACCTTCGGGGGCAGGCCCCCGAGGTGGTCGTGCACTACCTGGGACCACGCCGAGCCGCTGAACTCCTCGCGGGTGTCCCCGAGGAGGTACAGCAGCTGCCCCTCCTCCTGGAACGCGACCGGGGTGCGACGCGCCACGTCGTCGATGACTCCCAGGACCGCCACGACGGGAGTGGGGTGAATGGCCACATCCCCCGTCTGGTTGTAGAGGGAGACGTTGCCGCCGGTCACCGGGGTGCCCAACTGCTGGCAGGCGTCCGCGAGTCCGCGTACCGCCTCCGCGAACTGCCACATCACCGCCGGGTCTTCGGGCGAACCGAAGTTCAGGCAGTCGGAGACGGCCAACGGCTTCGCGCCCGTCGTCGCCACGTTCCGGTAGGCCTCCGACAGCGCCAACTGGGCGCCCGCGTACGGGTCGAGCTTGGCGAAGCGGCCGTTGCCGTCCGTCGCGATGGCGACACCGAGGCCGGTCGTCTCGTCGATGCGGATCATCCCGGAGTCCTCGGGCTGGGCCAACACCGTGTTGCCCTGCACGAAGTGGTCGTACTGGGAGGTGATCCAGGACTTCGAAGCCTGGTTGGGGGAGGAGACGAGTTGGAGCACCTGTGCCTTCAGGTCCTCCGAAGTCGTCGGCCGCGCAAGCTTGTTGGCGTCGTCCGCCTGAAGGGCGTCCTGCCAGTCGGGGCGGGCGTACGGGCGCTCGTAGACCGGGCCGTCGTGCGCGACCGTGCGCGGGTCGACGTCGACGATCTTGCCGCCGTGCCAGAAGATCTCCAGCCGGTCGCCGTCGGTGACCTCACCGATCACCGTGGCGATGACGTCCCACTTGTCACAGATGGCGAGGAAGCGGTCGACCTTCTCCGGCTCGACCACCGCGCACATGCGTTCCTGCGACTCGCTCATGAGGATTTCCTCGGGAGAGAGTGTCGAGTCGCGGAGCGGGACGTCGTCGAGGGTCACTCGCATGCCGCCCGAGCCGTTCGACGCCAGCTCGCTCGTCGCGCAGGAGAGGCCCGCGGCGCCCAGGTCCTGGATGCCGACGACCAGCTTCTCGGCGAACGCCTCCAGGGTGCACTCGATGAGCAGCTTCTCCTGGAAGGGGTCGCCGACCTGCACGGCAGGGCGCTTGGAGGGCTTCGCGTCGTCGAAGGTCTCGGAGGCGAGGATCGACGCGCCGCCGATGCCGTCGCCGCCCGTGCGGGCCCCGTACAGGATGACCTTGTTGCCCGTGCCCGACGCCTTCGCCAGGTGGATGTCCTCGTGCCGCATCACACCGATCGCACCGGCGTTGACCAGCGGGTTCCCCTGGTAGCAGGCGTCGAAGACGACCTCGCCGCCGATGTTGGGGAGCCCGAGGCAGTTGCCGTAGCCGCCGATGCCCGCGACGACGCCCGGGAGGACGCGCTTGGTGTCGGGGTGGTCCGCCGCGCCGAAACGGAGGGGGTCCACGACCGCCACCGGGCGCGCGCCCATCGCGATGATGTCGCGCACGATGCCGCCGACGCCCGTGGCCGCGCCCTGGTAGGGCTCGACGTAGGACGGGTGGTTGTGGGACTCGACCTTGAAGGTGACCGCGTAGCCCTGGCCGACGTCGACCACGCCCGCGTTCTCGCCGATACCGACGAGCAGGGCATCCGACTGAGGAGCCTTCTCGCCGAACTGGCGCAGGTGGACTTTGGAGGACTTGTAGGAGCAGTGCTCCGACCACATCACCGAGTACATGGCCAGCTCGGCGCCGGTCGGGCGGCGGCCGAGGATCTCGACGACCCGCTCGTACTCGTCCTTCTTCATGCCGAGTTCGGCCCAGGGCAGCTCGACGTCGGGGGTCTCGGCCGCGTGCTCGACCGTGTCCAGAGGCGTCCGGCTCATGCGTTGACCAGCTTCTTGAGGATCGAGGTGAAGAACGGGAGACCGTCCGTACGGCCGCTGCCGATCAGCGGCTCGACCGCGTGCTCCGGGTGCGGCATGAGGCCCACGACGTTCCCGGCGGCGTTCGTGATGCCGGCGATGTCCCGGAGGGAGCCGTTCGGGTTGAAGTCGCGGTACCGGAACACGACCCGGCCCTCCGCCTCCAGCTCGTCGAGCGTGTGCTCGTCGGCGACGTAGCGGCCGTCCATGTTCTTCAGCGGGATGTGGATCTCCTGGCCGGCGTCGTAGTCGACGGTCCAGGCCGTGTCCGCGTTCTCCACCCGCAGTTTCTGGTCGCGGCAGATGAAGTGCAGGTGGTTGTTGCCGAGCATCGCGCCCGGGAGGAGATGCGCCTCGGTGAGGATCTGGAAGCCGTTGCAGATGCCGAGAACCGGCATGCCCGACTTCGCCTGCTCGATGACCGACTCCATCACCGGCGAGAAACGCGAGATGGCACCGGCACGCAGATAGTCGCCGTACGAGAATCCGCCCGGCAGAACCACCGCGTCGACCTGCTTGAGGTCCTTGTCCTTGTGCCAGAGAGCTACCGGCTCGGCGCCCGCGAGGCGGATCGCGCGCTGGGTGTCCCGGTCGTCCAGGGAACCCGGAAAGGTGACGACTCCAATACGAGCAGTCACTTCTCTTCCCCCACCATCTCCTCCACCTTCACGGTGAAGTCCTCGATCACGGTGTTGGCGAGGAAGGATTCCGCAAGATCATGGATGCGGGCGAGCGCGGCGTCGTCCACCGGTCCGTCAACTTCCAGTTCGAATCGCTTTCCCTGACGTACGTCGGAGACGCCCTCGAAACCGAGACGCGGCAGTGCACGCTGCACCGCCTGGCCCTGGGGGTCGAGGATCTCCGGCTTGAGCATGACGTCGACTACGACGCGTGCCACTGGCACTCCCGGTGTTGTGGTGCTGAGCAGGTTCCTACACGTGGCTTCAGACTACCCGTACAAAATTTCTACGCGGGTAGATTCGTAGGAATCTACGGAACCACGGGACCGACGGCATCACGATCCGGTATCAGAGGGGTGCCATCCCGAAAAATTCTGGGAAAGATCCTGGTTCGCAACCAGGATGTCTATTGCGGGGAGACACGCGGACAGCTTTAGTCGGTCTTCTCATTGCAATGCCGGGCACTGTACAAAGGAAAAGGCATTAGCCGATACTTTGCCCAATAACAGTCGGACAACCGAGATCTCCCGACACCTCCCGACGTCTTCGCACGTCGCGGCAGAGGTGTCGCACGAAGGGACCGATATTCGTGGCTCAGCGCGTCGTGGTCACACTCTCCGACGACATCGACGGCTCGGAAGCGGCGGAAACGATCGCCTTCGGACTTGACGGCAAGTCGTACGAGATCGACCTGAATCAAACCAATGCCAAGAAGCTGCGTAAGGCGCTGGAGCCGTACATGGAGGCCGGCCGCAAGCGGTCGCGCTCCGGCAAGGCGTACAAGCAGACGGAGGTCGCCCCCGACCCGTCGGCGGTCAGGGCCTGGGCCCTCGCCAACAAGTTCGACGTACCGACCCGTGGGCGCATCCCCAAGAAGGTCTACGAGGCCTTCACCGCCGCCCAGTAGCAGCCCGGGCAGGACCCCGGCAGGACCCCGACGTCGGCCCTGCCGCGCCTCAGGAGCCCCTCGGCGCAACCGACTTGCGTTGACCCCCCGCTGATCAGCTAGAGTCTGGAACACGCCGAGGGGCAAGGCCGAAAGGCCCGAACCACGGAGGCTTGCGGGTGTAGTTCAGTAGTAGAACATCCTCCTTCCAGGAGGAAGGCGCAGTGTGCAATTCCTGTCACCCGCTCTGCATCGCCGGCCTGACCACTCTTGTGGATCAGGTAGGCTGGTGCCCGCGCCAGTCGGTGAAAGCCGACTGGAGGCAATGCGGACGTAGCTCAGTTGGTAGAGCGCAACCTTGCCAAGGTTGAGGTCGCCAGTTCGAACCTGGTCGTCCGCTCCAGATCAAGACCCCGGTCCATTGGACCGGGGTCTTCTTCGTGTTCACCTGCCACAGTCGCCGGCCGTCAGTGAGTCATCAGCCAGTCGTCTGACATTTGTCATGTGCGGTGATGACACCGCACACTGCCTTCCCCTCCTTCCGGCCGAGATGCTGAAGGCATGGAAACCAACGAACACGAACACGTGATTGAGGTCACTGACCTGCGGCGTGTGTACGGGGGCGGGTTCGAGGCGGTGCGCGGGGTGTCGTTCTCCGTGGGCCGTGGGGAGGTCTTCGCCCTGCTCGGCACCAACGGCGCGGGCAAGACGTCGACCGTGGAGCTGCTGGAGGGGCTGGCGGCGCCGGCCTCGGGACGCGTACGGGTGCTGGGCCATGATCCGTACACCGAGCGGGCCGTCGTACGGCCGCGTACGGGGGTGATGCTCCAGGAGGGCGGCTTCCCGTCCGAGCTGACCGTCGGCGAGACCGCGCGGATGTGGGCCGGCTGCACGAGCGGAGCACGGCCCGAGGCGGAGGTCCTCGCGCTCGTCGGGCTGGAACGGCGTACCGACGTACGCGTGAAGCAGCTGTCCGGGGGTGAGCGGCGGCGCCTCGACCTCGCGCTCGCGCTTCTCGGCAACCCCGAGGTGCTGTTCCTCGACGAACCGACGACCGGTCTCGACGCCGAAGGGCGCCGCGCCACCTGGGAGTTGGTACGGGAACTGCGCGCCGGCGGTACGACCGTGCTGCTCACCACGCACTACCTGGAGGAGGCGGAGGACCTCGCCGACCGGCTCGCCATCCTCCACGAGGGGCGCATCGCGGCCGCCGGAACACCTGCCGAGGTGACCGCCGCGCAGCCCTCCCGGATCTCCTTCGAACTGCCCTCGGGGTACTTCGTGGGCGATCTGCCGCCGCTCGGCCCGCTCGGCGTCAGCGGATACGAGCAGGAGGGGCGCGTCGTACGGCTGCGTACCCATGAACTCCAGCGCGCGGCGACGCGGTTGCTGGTGTGGGCGGAGCAGACCGGGGTCACCTTGCGGGGGCTGGACGTGCGGTCGGCCTCGCTGGAGGAGGCGTTTCTGCGGATCGCGCGGGAGGCGTCGGCAGGCGTGGAGAGTTCTGTTGGCGCAGAGGAGCGTGTCGCGTGAGTGCGGTTGTCGGTACCAAGGGTGGTGCTGGGGGTCCCGTGAGTGCTGGGGGTACGACCACTCCCGCCGGGCGGATGCGGGCCCTGGCTCGGGCCGAGGCGACGCTGTTCGTGCGGAACAAGGGGACGCTGGTCGCCGCCCTGTTCGTGCCGCTGGTGCTGCCGTTCAGTGTGCGGTCCGCCATGAGCGACACGGACCTGAAGGAGGTCGGGCTCAACGTCGGGACGCTCGTCCTGCCCGCCTCCGTCGGCTTCTCACTGCTCTTCGCCGTCTACGCGGCCCTCGTGGGCGTCTTCGTCGCCCGCCGCGAGGAACTCGTCCTCAAGCGGCTGCGCACCGGCGAGCTGAGCGACTTCGAGATTCTCACCGGGGCGGCGCTCCCGGCGGTCGCGACCGGCCTCGTACAGTGTCTGCTGCTGGCCGTCGGCTGCAGTGTCGTGCTCGATCTCGACGCCCCCTCGGCTCCCCAACTGGCCGTCATCGGGCTGCTGTTGGGCTTGGTGACGGCTGCGGCGCTGGGCGCTCTCACCGCCAGCTTCAGCCGGACCACCGAGAGCGCGCAGGTCACCTCGCTGCCGCTGATGCTGCTCTCGTTCATCGGCTCCGGAATCACCGTCCCGCTGGAGTTTCTGCCCGACCGGCTCGCCTCGTTCTGCGAGCTGCTCCCGCTGACGCCCGCGATCACCCTCGTACGCGGCGCCTGGACCGGCGACCTGTCGGCGCACGACGTCGTGGGTGCCGTACTGACCGGCCTGGCCTGGACCGTCCTGTCGGTGTTTGCTGTACGACGGTGGTTCCGCTGGGAACCGCGGCGGTAGTGGACGGCGGGGGGCACGGGGACATGGACAGGCCGAGGCCGCTGAACTGGTGGGGGCGCAAGAGCACACCGGCGAAGGTGGAGACGTACACGCGCTGGACGTTCCACATGATCGCCTTCGTCGAGGTCACCGCGATCGGGCTGCCCGTGCTGGGGCTGCTGGACGTGTGGCTCGCGCTGTGGCTGTCACTCCTGGTGTGCGGGCACGCCGTGCTGAGCGCGGTGACCGCCTCCCGGGCACTGGACTGGATCTGCGGGACCCGGGAGCAGCCCGTACGGCTGATGACAGCGCTCGTCGCCGTCACCGCGCTGATCGGTGCCGGCGCCCTCGTCCTGGGCCTGCACGGGCCGGGCGGCGACGACATGGAAACGGGCGCGGGCTCGGTCTTCATCGGGGTGATGTCCTTCGGCGCGGGCAGCGCCACCCTCGGGATGCACGGCCGGAAGCGGATGCTGGCGATGGTCGTCGGCCTGGCCGGGGGTTCGACCGCCGTGTCCCTCCTGGTGGGATTCCCGGCCGGCGAAGCCCTGGTCACGGGCTTCGTGGTGCTGCTCTCCGCCGGGTTCGTCACGCTCACCAGCGCCCTCTCCGTCTGGCTGCTCAAGGTCGTCTACGAACTCGACGAGGCCCGCGAGACCCGGTCCCGGCTCGCCGTCGCCGAGGAACGGCTGCGGTTCGGGCGCGATCTGCACGACGTGATGGGGCGGAACCTGGCGGTGATCGCGCTCAAGAGCGAGCTGGCCGTAGAGCTCGCCCGGCGTGAACGGCCCGAGGCCGTGGACCAGATGATCGAGGTGCAGCGGATCGCACGCGAGTCGCAGCGGGAGGTACGGGATGTCGTACGGGGGTACCGCGAGGCCGACCTCGGTGCGGAACTCCTGGGCGCGCAGAGCGTGTTGACCGCCGCGGGGATCTCGTGCGAGGTGACCGGGGAAGCGGCCGGACTGCCGGGTGAGGTGCAGTCGGCGCTCGGGTGGGTGGTCCGGGAGGCGACGACCAACGTGCTGCGGCACGGGGATGCCGGGTGGTGCGGAGTGCGGGTCCGGATCGGTGACGGGCTCGTGGTGCTGACGGTGGAGAACGACGGGGTCGCGGGCGACGAGGGTTCGGGGCGGGGTCCCGGTGAGGGTTCCGGGTCCGGGACGGGGTCCGGGATCGTCGGGCTGCGGGAACGGTTGTCCGCCGTTGACGGGCGGCTGGAGGCGGGGGTCGTGGGCCCGGGCGAGGACCGGTTTCGGGTGGTCGCCACGGTGCCCCTGCCGGGGGGTACAGGGTCAGGGGCCGGGTCGGGATCTGGGGCGAGGGGTGTTGTGAGCGGGGTCACCTCATGAGCGGTGTACGGCTGCTGCTCGCCGACGACGAGCACCTCATCCGGGGTGCGCTGGCCGCGCTGCTCGGGCTGGAGGACGATCTCGTGGTCGTCGCCGAGGCCGCCACCGGGCCCGAGGCGCTGGCCATGGCCCGGGCCCACCGGCCCGACGTCGCGGTCCTCGATCTTGAGATGCCCGGCGCGGACGGTGTGAAGGTCGCCACATCGCTGCGCATGGAACTGCCGGAGTGCCGCGTGCTGATCGTGACCAGTCACGGCCGCCCCGGGCATCTCAAGCGGGCGCTTGCGGCGGGTGTGCGCGGGTTCGTCCCCAAGACGGTCAGTGCCCAGCGGCTCGCCGAGATCATCCGTACGGTGCACGCCGGAAACCGTTACGTCGACCCCGAGTTGGCCGCCGACGCGATCTCCGCCGGGGACTCGCCGCTGACCGCGCGCGAGGCCGAGGTGCTCGAACTGGCCGCCGACGGCGCACCGGTCGCGGAGATCGCGGAACGGGCCGCGCTGTCGCAGGGGACCGTACGGAACTATCTGTCGTCGGCGGTGTCGAAGCTCGGGGCGGAGAACCGGCATGCGGCAGTGCGGCTCGCACGGCTTCGGGGTTGGGTATAGTTGGCGTCGCGCCACGGCACGTACGGGGCGCTACGCGGACGTAGCTCAGTTGGTAGAGCGCAACCTTGCCAAGGTTGAGGTCGCCAGTTCGAACCTGGTCGTCCGCTCCAGACAAAAGACCCCGGTCCTCTCGACCGGGGTCTTTTTCGTGCGCCGTCTCGTGCGCTGTCTCAGGCGGCTATGTCCAGCTCAGGCCCGTCAGGCGCTCGTACGCCTCGATGTACTTCGCGCGGGTCGCGTCGGTGACCTGCTGCGGGAGGGGCGGCGGGGGCTGCTCGCTGGCGCGGACCCAGCCGGACTCCGAGGACGTGAGCCAGTCCCGTACGAACTGCTTGTCGAACGAGGGCTGGGCGTGGCCCGGCTCCCACTGGTCGGCCGGCCAGAAGCGGGACGAGTCCGGGGTGAGGACCTCGTCGGCGAGGACCAGCTTCTCGCCGTCCTCGGTGGTCTCGTACCCGAACTCGAACTTCGTGTCCGCCAGGATGATCCCCCGCTCGCGGGCGATGTCCCGGGCGCGGGAGTAGACGGCGAGGGTCGCCTGGCGCAGCTGGGCGGCGGACTCGGCGCCGACCTGGCGGGCGACCTCCTCGTACGACACGTTCTCGTCGTGCTCGCCGACCGCCGCCTTCGTGGCCGGGGTGAAGATCGGGGCGGGCAGCTCGGAGCCGTCGGTGAGACCTTCGGGGAGGGCCAGGCCGCAGACCGTACGGGAGTCGTTGTACTCGGTGAGGCCGGAGCCGGTGAGGTAGCCGCGGGCCACGCACTCGACCGGCATCATGCGCAGGGACTTGCAGATCAGGGTGCGGCCCGCCCAGTCCGCGGGGGCGCCCGGCGGGAGCTCGGTGCTCAGGACGTGGTTGGGGGCCAGGTCGGCGAGCTGGTCGAACCACCAGAGCGAGAGCTGGGTGAGAACGCGGCCCTTGTCGGGGATCTCCGTCCGCAGCACCCAGTCGAAGGCGGAGATACGGTCGCTGGCGACCATCACGAGGTCGCCCGCCTCGTTCTGGTACAGGTCGCGCACCTTGCCGGTGTGCAGATGCACCAGACCCGGAACCTGAAGAGGCTCGGGCTTTTCTACGAATCCGGACACGGTTCCTCCCCGTGGTGATGTCCAAGTGGCTCGATTCTCCCGTACGCGGAGACCTTGTCCTCGCCGGGGGCACCGGGCGGGGGTTGGAACTGCTGCCGTTGGAGTTCGCTCAAGGGTGTTCTGGTGAGCGGCAGTGAGTGTTGTTGGGCCGTGTCGTGTCGTGCGTCTCGGCCGTGGAGTCGTTCCTGGCAGGAACTGGTGTTCTCCTGTCGAATGCGTGACCTTCACGGGTGACGCTCGTTTCTCATCGCGACGGGCTTTCGGGTGGGGCCGGGGATGAGGTGACAGGGGTGGGTGAGCTGCGGACTATCGCGGAGCCGTTCGTCGTGTCCGGCCCGTCCGGTGTAGCTGTCCGGACCCGTCTCAAGCACCTGACGGCGTGTGATGAGGAGGTGTTGCGTCTGGTGGGCGGGCATCTGGGGTCGTTGGCCTCGAAGGACCTCAAGGCGCGTTGCCGGGACGCGCTGTCGCATGGCGGTGAGGCGTGGGCGGCGCGTAAGCGGGAGCTGACGCCGTTGTCGTCGTCGCGGTGGGCGGGCAGTGTCACCAAGGCCACGCACGATCAGTGGGCGCTGGCCCGCCGTGGCCAGCTCGCGCACATCCACCATCTGGAAGCGGGCATCCGCACCGTCGAGGACCGCCTGTCCCAGCCGCTCGGGCAGAAGGGGACCAAGGGCAAGCCCGGCGGGTACCGGTCTCGGCGGGAGTGGCATGCCAAGTCGCGGCGCCTGCGGGTGCTTGAGGACCGGCTGACGGTCGCGCGGGCGGATCGTGAGGCCGGTCTCGTGCACGTGGTGCGGGGCGGCAAGCAGTTGGCGCGTACCCGCCACCACCTGGACGCCGCTCAGCTCACGGAGTCGGTGTGGCGGGGGCGGTGGGAGGCGGAACGCTGGTTCTGCCAGGCGGACGGGGAGTCCGGCAAGCGCCACGGCAACGAGACCATCCGCATCAGCCCGGATGGTGAGGTGAGCATCAAACTCCCCGCCCCGCTGGCGTATCTGGCGAACGCCCCGCACGGACGGTACGTCCTGGCCTGCATGGTGCGGTTCGCGCACCGGGGCGGTGAGTGGGCGGACCGGGTCGCGGCAAACCGGGCGGTCGCCTACCGCATCCACCTGGATACGGGCCGGGACCGCTGGTATCTGACGGCGTCGTGGCAGATTCCGGTCGCACAGACCATCCCTATCGAGGCGGCGCTCGCCCACGGGGTGGTCGGTGTCGACATGAACGCCGACCACCTCGCCGCCTGGCACCTCGACACCCACGGCAACCCCACCGGCAGCCCACGCCACTTCCCCTACGACCTCTCCGGCACCGCCGAACACCGCGACGCCCAGGTCCGCCACGCCCTCACCCGCCTCCTGCACTGGGCCAGAACCTGCGGCGTGAAGGCGATCGCGGTAGAGGACCTCGACTTCACCACCGAGAAGACCCGGGAGAAGCACGGGCGCAGGAAACGCTTCAGGCAGCTGATCTCCGGCATGCCCACCGGCAAGCTCCGCGCCCGGCTGGCCTCGATGGCCGACCAGACGGGCATCGCGGTCATCGCCGTCGACCCCGCCTACACCAGCCGCTGGGGAGCTCAGCACTGGCAGAAACCCCTCACCAGCACGACTCGTACAACGACTCGCCATGATGCTGCCGCCGTGGCGATCGGAAGGCGCGCCCAGGACCACCCGATCCGGCGACGGACGGCACCGCCCCCACCACACCGGAGTGATGTGGTGGGGCATCGGACCGTCCAGGCCGATCGGCGTGTTCCTGGGCGTGAGGGAACCCGCCCCCGCATTCCCGGACCACGGACACGATCCGTGCCGCCCGGACACGGAGCGAACGCGGGCAACCAGAACGCCCAACACCGTCCGGGGCGTTCGGCCGAGCATGAGACCTGGCAACAGGACTCACTCCCGCTCAGTCACTAGGAACGGTTCAGTCCCGTTTGCAGATGCGGTCCAGGAGGTTCGCGGTGGCCCGCTGGACCCGGGCGTCCACGTGCCCGGGGCGGTCCAGGGACGGGGACCACGCGAAGGTGCCGGACGCGAAGACCAGGGCGCCCGAGGGGGCCCGGTAGAGCGAGGTCTCCTGGTGGCGGAGGGCGCCTTCGCTGTCGGCGTACGGGGAGTGGGCGAGGAGGACGCGGTCGTCGTGCTCGGGGAGCTGGGTGCGCGGGAAGTAGCGGTCGGCCTCGCCGGCCACCATGCCGTCGATCTCGTCGCCGTCGTGGGCGCCGGTCGCCTCCCACATCCAGTGGTCGGCGTTGCGGACGACCATGGGGGTGGGCTCGGGCACCCGGCCCGCGTACTGAATACCGATCAACTGCTGCTCGGGGCGGTCGACTTCGCGCCACAGGGCCGGTTTCCCGGGGCCGCGGCGCTTACGGCAGGTGAGGAGGCGGTCCGGGACGCCGGACGGGGAGGGGGCCAGCTCCACCTGCCAGTACATGGTGTTGGCGGAGAGGAAGACGAGGGACGTGCCGCTCTCGCGGGCGAGTTCGGTGGTGCGGCGCATCGGCGTGGACCAGTACTCGTCGTGCCCCGGGAAGACCAGGCCCCGGTACCGGGTGGGGTCGACTCGGCCCGCGTGCAGATCGCGGGCGTCGGCGTACGCGACGTCGTAGCCGTAGCGCTCGGCGAAGCGGATGAAGTCGTAGGCGTGGCCCACGTGGAGGGGGAGGCCGGCGCCCGCGTACGGCCGGTCGAAGGAGACGGTAGTCGCGGCGTCGGACTCACCGAGGAGCCGGCCGCGCTCGTCCCAAGCGTGGTAGAGACTCGCGCCGGTGTGGCCGTCCTCCGGGTAGAGGTTGTACGCCTGCCAGGTGATGTCCGGCAGGAGGAGCAGCAGGTCCGCCGGATGGTTGTCGCGGACCGTGAACGGGATGTGGGAGCGGTAGCCGTCGGCGGTGGTGAGTACGGCGACGTACGCCCCGATGTTCCAGTACGACGGGATCTGCAGGCGCCAGGAGAGCCACCAGTGGTGGCAGGAGACGGTGCGGTCGGCGGTGAGGGGCGGGGGCTGCACGATGCCGGAGAGACGGGGGCTGGTGGTGATCTTCGCGGCGCCGTCACCGCCGTAGTGGCCGATGCGGTAGATGTCCACGGCGAACTCCTGCGGCGGGTCGACCGTGATGTGGAAGTCGATGGCTTCGCCGGGGGAGACGGGACCGGTGGAGGCGAACCCCTTGATCTGACGGCGCACGTCGTCGGCGGCGCGGGGGCCGCCGGTGGTGGAGGCCGCGGTGCGGGAGGTACGGACGGTACCGGCGGTACGGGGGCCAGGGATTCTGGTGTCACCCGGCCGCGCGGTGGGGATGGCGGTCGGCGTGGGGTCTAAGGGGTCGACGTACCAGGGGACCACATGGCCGGTGTCGTCGAAATATGTCTCGCTGCCTCGGAGCCAGGGGACCGGACCCAGGCCGAAGGGGTCCGTGACGGCGTGCGCGAGAGCTCCTGACTCCCAGCGGCGGATCGGCTGCGACCCCATGACTGCTCCCCTCCCTGGCTCCCCCGTCAGCTGTTTATGTCCCGTGCGATTGCCATGAGCGTGTTCGGTCCCCAGCACATCACATTACGCACGCACTCCGTCACCGTTCGTCGCGAATTGACTGGAAACGGAAGGGAGGGATCCGACCGGTTTCCTTGTCCCGGCCGCGGAGGAGGGAGGGAACGGGGTGGGAGGAGCCGGGGTGGGCGGGGGAACGAGGCTCCCCCGTGTCACACCAGGCGTACGGGCTTCTCCGGACGTACTCCGGTCGTGCGGAGCCATGCCTCCAGAGGGGCCGGGTCGCCCGTCTCTATGAGGGTCAGGACCTTGGGGCCCAGGTCGGCCGCCCGTTCGCCGTTCAGGAGGAGGGAGGGGCCGTCGAGCCAGTCGAGGCCGGGTGCCGCGCCCGCCGTGTCCATCGCCGCGCAGCAGACCATCGCGGTCACGTGATCGGCGAGCAGTTCGCGGCCCGTGCGCGGGGGCTGCAACGGGAACAGCGGCAGCGAGCCCTCGTCCCAGAGTGCCGTGTCCGGGCCCTGGCCGGTCAGCCCCGCCGAGGCCTGCTGTCCCCCCACCGGCGCCGCCGCCTCCTCCCGGGCGACCTCGGCGCTGAGCTGGGCGGCGAGAGCCTCACCGCGCTCACTTCCCACCGGCTCGTCGTCCGCGTCGCGGTAGTCGCTCTCGTCCCCGGATTCGTTGGCGTCGTAGTCGTTCCCGCCCCCGTACGCGTTCTCGTTCTCGCCTCCGTACGCGTTCCCGTGCTCGTTCTCGTGCTCGTTCTCGTGCTCGTTCTCGTTTTCGTGCTCGTTTTCGTGCTCGTACTGGTCCTTCGCCATCGCTGCCGCGGTCGCGGTCGTCGCTTCCCGCGCCGTCGTCTCCCTTGCCGGGGGCTGGGGTGTCGTCAGGTGGTTCATCACGCGGGACAGGGTCGGGGCGTTGGGGTCCTGGGGCGCGGGGGCCGGGGTGCGGTGGGCACTTCGGGCGTCCAGGGCGTCCAGGACCCGGTGGAGGCGTGCGGCGTCGGCACGCCACTTACGGTCGACCACCTCGTCCGGGTATTCGTGCCAGGCCACCGGCGCCCAGTCCGGGCCGGTCTCGGCCGGGCCCCCGTGGAAGAGGCGGGCGGCGAGCAGGGAGGCCGCCTCGTCGACCAGGCCGGGCTCTTCGAGGAGGTCGCAGGCCGGGCGTTCACCGAGCCGGGACGTGAAGCCCTCGGCCAGCCGGTCGCGGCGGGACAGTTCGGTGAGCGCCGCGACGACGCCGGCGTCCAGCCGGGCCGGCCAACGGCCCATCCGCCAGGCCGGCAACGCGACCCTGGTCAGCAGCCGGTCCCAGCCCGCGTAGGCCAGGCCGACCTGTTCCTGGGCGACGATCCGCAGTCCGTAGTCCACCGCCTGTGCGCGCTCGGCGGCAGCCGCCGCGACCCCGCGCTCCATCTCGGACGCGTGCACACGACAGCTGCGCAGCAGCAGCCTCGCCACCCAGCCGACGCCCGCGAGCGCCGCCCGGGACACGGGATCACGCCGGGGCGCCGCGGCCACGGCCACCGCCGCGTCCAGGCCGCGGACGAAGCGCCGGGCCGCCGCGATGTCCGGGTGCGCGGACGGCCCCGTACCCGCGACGACCGGGGCGAGGACAGCGCGCAGCTCGCCGACACGCATCCACCACAGGAACGGCGAGCCGATGACGAGGACGGGCGATGCCGTCGCCGCCGTACGCCGCCGCTGCCCCTGGAAGGGGGAGCGCAGGCCGCGTACGCCTGATATCTCGTCCCGGCCTCCCTCCGGCGGGGGCGGGGCGTGGGTGCGGTGGGTGCGGTCCTCCAGCCAGCTGTCGCAGTCCGGCGTGAGCGCTATCGCGGAGGGCGCGGGGACGCCGAGGCGGTCGGCCAGGTCGCGCACCAGGTGGTAGAGGTCCAGGGCCGATTCCTCGGCGATCGGGACCGTGGGGCTCATGGCCGGGCGGGCGCGGGCCACGACCAGGGCGATACCGGCCGCCGCGAGGAGTACGACGAGTGCGGCGACGCTCGTGATCCAGCGGGCGAGGTGCCAGCCGTCGCCGACGAGGTGATCGGTGGATCCGCCCGCCAGCAGCACGACGGCGACGGCCGCGGGCAGCAGGGCGACGGCCAGGGCCCTGCTGCGGATACGCAGCACGGCGAGGGCCCGGGAACGCGCGACCTGCGCGCCCGCCTCCACACCCATACCGGTCACGACCGGATGTCACCCCCTACCTTTTCCGCACACCCTGACGATGCTCGCCCTGACGTTGCTCACTCCCCCACTGTGGCACCCGCCACTGACATCGCAATGCCGGTGGGCCAAGTGCCGGAACGCTTGCGCCGCACCATAGTTGGGGGCCCGGTCCTCGTCAGCCGGATGGGGGATCGGTCACTCGATGGAATGGCTTTGGGGAAAGGTGGATGACACACGGCGACGACGAAGCAGCAGTTGGGAGAGGTTCCCGAGGCCCGCGAAGGCGCCGCGAACACACGTGGGCCCCGCATCCTTAGACGGCTGCGGGGCCCAGCAGGTTCATCGGCGGGAGACGTTCTACTCCCCTGCCGCCGCCTTCGCGGCGATGTCCGTGCGGTGCTGTGAGCCGTCCAGACGGATACGGCCGAGGGCGGTGTACGCGCGGTCGCGGGCCTGGCTCAGGTTCTTGCCGGTCGCCGTCACGGAGAGCACCCGGCCGCCGGCGCTCACCACCGCGTCGCCGTCGTGCCTCGTCCCGGCATGCAGGACGTACGCGTGCGGGGCGTCCTCGGCGGCCACGTCGGCGAGGCCGCCGATGGGGTCGCCGGTGCGCGGGGTGCCGGGGTAGTTGTGCGAGGCGATGACCACGGTGACCGCCGCGTCGTCGCTCCAGCGCAGCGGCTCCAGGTCGGCGAGGGTGCCGTTGGCCGCCGCGAGCAGGATCCCGGACAGCGGGGTCTTCAGGCGGGCCAGGACCACCTGGGTCTCCGGGTCGCCGAAACGGGCGTTGAACTCGATCACACGGACGCCGCGCGAGGTGATCGCGAGGCCCGCGTAGAGGAGGCCGGAGAAGGGGGTGCCGCGGCGGCGCAGTTCGTCGACCGTCGGCTGCAGAACCGTCTGGAGGACCTCTTCGACCAGCTTGGGGTCCGCCCAGGGGAGCGGCGAGTAGGCGCCCATGCCGCCTGTGTTCGGGCCCTCGTCGTCGTCCAGCGCGCGCTTGAAGTCCTGGGCGGGCTGGAGCGGGACGACCGTCACACCGTCGGTGATCGCGAAGAGGGAGACCTCGGGGCCGTCGAGGAACTCCTCGATGACGACACGGTCGCAGGAGTTCGCGTGCGCGGCGGCCTCCGCGAGATCGGCCGTGACCACCACGCCCTTGCCGGCCGCGAGTCCGTCGTCCTTCACGACGTACGGCGCGCCGAAGGCGTCGAGGGCCTCGTCGACCTCCTCCGGCGTCGTGCAGACGTACGAGCGGGCCGTGGGAACACCGGCTCCCGCCATGACGTCCTTCGCGAAGGCCTTGGAGCCCTCCAGCTGCGCTGCTTCCCCGGAGGGGCCGAAGACCGGGACACCCGCGTCGCGCACGGCGTCGGCGACCCCGGCGACGAGCGGCGCCTCCGGCCCTACGACGACCAGGTCGGCGTCCAGCTCCAGGGCCAGCGCCGCTACGGCCTTGCCGTCGAGGGGGTCGACCTGGCGCAGTTCGGCGACCTCGGCGATGCCGGCGTTGCCGGGGGCGCAGTACAGCGCGGTGACGTCGGGGTCGAGGGACAGGGAGCGGCACAGGGCGTGTTCGCGGGCGCCATTACCGATGAGGAGGACCTTCACGGGGGCCAGCTTAGTGGCCCGGGGTGCGGTGCTCACCGGTGCCGGTGCGGGCCCCCCTGGGGGCTGCGCCCCCAGACCCCCGCTGCCGGCCCTGAACGGGCCTTGTCCTCAAGCGCCGGACGGGCTGGAAATGCGAGCCCCTACTCGTCTACTCGTTCGAGAACTCTTCCACCACTGTCGCCCCCAGCTCACGCACGATCAGTTCGTGGCCGGAGAGGGCGGACTCGTCGAGGTCGGGGTCGTCGTCCTCGGGGGTGTCGTCCTCGGGGGCGATGGGCGGGGGTTCCGGGGCCGAAGGCTGCGGGACCGGGGCCTGGGGGCGGGGGGCACCGGATGCCTGCGGGGCTGCCGGTGCTGGGGGCTGGGGCGCCGGCTGCTGGTGGGGGGCAGGGGGAGCGGGTGTCGTGGCCGCGCCGCCATAACCGCCGGCCCCGCCGCCACCTCCGCCTCCGTAACCACCGGAGGAACCGCCTCCGCCGTAGCCTCCGGTCGCCGGGGGCGCTGCCTGGCCGCCGCCCGTCGGGTCGACGATCGACTCGATCCTCCACTGGACGTTGAACTGTTCCGACAGCGCCTGTTTCAGCACTTCCTCGCTGCCGCTGCTGGAGAAGTTGTCCCGCGCGCCGGCGTTCATGAAGCCCAGCTGGAGTGTGGTGCCGTCGAAGCCGGTGACCTGGGCGTTCTGGCTCAGCAGGATCCAGGTGAACCGGCGGCGGTTCTTCACCGACTCCAGGATGTTCGGCCAGAGCATGCGGGGGTCGAGGCCGCCGGGCACGGGGGCACCCGCCTGCGCGGCAGGGGGCTGAGCCGGAGCCTGGGGCGCGGAGTGGGCCGCCGCTGGGGCAGGTGCGGCGGGCGCGGGGCCGGGGTTGGCCGCCGGTGGCTGTCCGCCGCCCGCGGGTGTCGCCGTGGGCCAGCCGCCAGGGCGTCGCCCACTGCCCGCGGTCGTCGCGGTGGGCCAGGCGCCGGGGGCGACCGCCGCGGGGGCTGCTTGGGCCGGGGGCGGTGTCGGCGCGGAGGGCTGGGCTGCTGATGCGACCGCCGGTGCTGCTTGTGCTGCCGGTGCCTGCGGCTGGGGGTGCGGGGCGGGTACTCCGGTCCTGTCGGCTGTACCAGCCAGGTCAGCAGGCATGCCCGGCGCGTCGCCGCGCGCTGCCGCCCGGGCCGCCGTGACTCCACCGCCCGCCGGAACCGGCGCGCCCACGGGACCGCCGGGTGCCATGCCCTCGTAGGCGGCGGGACCACCGTGAGTACCCGGCCCCGGCACGTATCCCATGGGGACGCCGGCGCCGCCCATGCCCATCGCGGGGCCGCCGGAGAAGTTGACTCCGCGCTCCAGTTTGTCGAGCCGGGCCATGACCGAGCGCTCGTCGCCGTACGCGGCGGGAAGCAGCACGCGCGCGCAGATCAGTTCCAACTGGAGTCGGGGCGAGGTCGCGCCACGCATCTCCGTGAGCCCGTCGTTCACGAGGTCGGCGGCGCGGCTGAGTTCGGCGGCGCCGAAGACACCGGCCTGGGCCTGCATACGCTCGACCACGTCCACAGGGGCATCGATGAGCCCCTTCTCCGCCGCGTCCGGAACGGCGGCGAGGATCACCAGGTCGCGCAGCCGTTCCAGCAGGTCGGTGACGAAACGGCGCGGATCGTTGCCGCCCTCGATGATCCGGTCCACGACCTCGAAGGCCGCCGCTCCGTCCCCTGAGGCGAACGCCTCGACCACGGAGTCGAGCAGCGAGGCGTCGGTGTAGCCGAGGAGGGAGGTGGCCATGGCGTACGTCACACCGTCGGCACCCGCACCGGCCAGCAGCTGGTCCATGACGGACATCGAGTCTCGTACGGAACCCGCGCCGGACCGGACGACCAGCGGGAGCACACCGTCGGCGACCGGGATGTTCTCGTGCCCGCAGACCTCGGCGAGGTACTCGCGGAGGGTGCCCGGCGGGACCAGCCGGAAGGGGTAGTGGTGGGTACGGGAGCGGATCGTCCCGATGACCTTCTCGGGTTCCGTGGTCGCGAAGATGAACTTGAGGTGCTCCGGCGGCTCTTCGACGACCTTGAGCAGGGCGTTGAAGCCGGCCGGCGTGACCATGTGGGCCTCGTCGATGATGTAGATCTTGTAGCGGCTGCTCGCCGGCCCGAAGAAGGCCTTCTCGCGCAGGTCACGCGCGTCGTCCACACCACCGTGCGAAGCAGCGTCGATCTCGATGACGTCGATCGACCCCGGCCCGTTGCGCGCCAGGTCCTGGCAGGACTGGCACTCGCCGCAGGGTGTCGGCGTCGGCCCCTTCTCGCAGTTCAGGCAGCGCGCCAGGATGCGCGCACTGGTCGTCTTGCCACAGCCGCGCGGCCCGCTGAACAGGTACGCGTGATTGACCCGGTTGTTCCGCAGCGCCTGCTGCAGCGGGTCGGTTACATGCTCCTGCCCGATGACCTCGGCGAACGACTCCGGGCGATAGCGGCGGTACAACGCAAGGGACGACACGCATACGACGATATCGGGCCCCACTGACAGTCGACCCCGCCCGACCCCGCTCGCCGGCCTCACCCCGCAGGCCACCGTCGCGACCTGGGCATACAGAAGACCCCCCACGCACCCGCCAGAGCCAACCTACCCTTGCTGCCTTCCGGCCCTGGGGGAGTTCAGTCAGATAGCGCCGCGTGAGGGGCTGAGGCCCAGCGTACCTGATCGCAGGGGGTCCGAACGAGTTCGTAAGCACCCCCCACGGTCATGTAATGTTCGGGGCGGAGGATTCGCCTAGTGGCCTAGGGCGCACGCTTGGAAAGCGTGTTGGGGGCAACCCCTCACGAGTTCGAATCTCGTATCCTCCGCCAGTGCCTCACCGGGCACGATGTCGAAGGGCCCCACCGCTTGCGGTGGGGCCCTTCTTCGTTGCCCGTCTCACTTTCCGTCTCAGTTGGTCTTCGGCGGCTCCCAGAGAGCGTCGCCGACTTGCTGCGCGACCTTGCGGAGCATGGTCCCCGTCACGTGCATGTACCGGGCGCGCATCCGAGCCGCTCCCCCGGGCTCCCAGCCCATGATCGAGTCGATCACGACGTCAGGTACGCCGAGGATCAGCAGGACGGTCGCGGCGGTGTGGCGAGCGTCATGGAGACGGCCGTTCCGGACACCCGCATCCCGAAGCAGCCGCTTCCAGGTGTGGAAGTCGGTGTTCGGGCTCAGCGCCCCGCCGATCGGCGAGGCGAAGACGTACCCCTTGCCTTCCCAGTCGGCACCGGCCGCGATCCGCTCCCGCTCCTGAGCCTCCTTGTGCAACCGGAGAATCTTGATCAGCGGATCGGGCAGACCGATGGTGCGCCGTCCGGCACGTGACTTGGTCGACTTGTGCTCGCGACGGGTCTGCTCCCGCTTGGGGCAGTAGCCCGCCTTACGGCCACACGGATTGGTGCCGCATCCGTGCGCGTACTTGGGGCGGAGCCGGTTCTTGCGGATGCGTGCGTATCCCGCGTCCAGGTCGACGTCTTCCCAGTGGAGTCCGAGCGCTTCCCCTTGGCGGAGGCCGAGGGCCAGGGCGACGACCCAGCGCGCGCTGTTGCGAAGCTTGGCCGCCTCGACGAGGAGTCGCTGTACCTCCTCGATCGTGTAGGGCTCGATGTCCTCCTCTTCGAGGCGAGGAGCCTTGGCGATCTCTGCCGCGTTCGTGGCGACGTGCCCACGCCGGACGGCCTCACCAAGGGCGACCCGGATCGTTCGGTGGGCGTGGTGGGCGGTGCCGGCGGAGCTCCCGGTTGCCTGCATTTTTCCGTAGAAGCGTTCGAGGTGCTCCGGCTCCAGGCGGTCGAGCTTGTGGGCGCCCAGGCCGGGGACGAGGTGAACGCGCACGTCGACCTCGTAGCCGTCGTACGTGTTCTCGGAGACGTACGGCTTGGCGATGTTCTCGACCCAGTGCTCAAGCCAGGCTTGGAGCGTCCAGCTCTGCCCCGGCTTCCGGAGCTTCTTGTCGTCTCGCGCCCGCTCCATTTCGCGGACGGCCTTGGTCACCTCCGCCTTGGTCTTGCGCTCGATGTGGCGGCGGTCGGGCCTGCCGTCATCCCGGACGCCGACGGTCACTCGGCCGTGCCACTTGCCGTCCTTGCCGAGATAGATCGACGAGGCACCGTTGGGCTGGCGGGTGCGGTTCTTCTCTGCCATGTCGTCCCCCTCAGGCCGCTTGGGCAGGTCGGTGGCGCAGCTTGGCCACGAAGGTGGGCACGGCATCGGCCGGGACGCGGCGCAGCCGACCGACCATGACGGACTCGATCTCTCCGGCGAGGACGAGCCGGAAGCACGTCGTACGGCCGATACGGAGGCGTCTGGCCGCCTCCTCGACGGTCAGGAGGGCCAAGGACGGGTCGGAGGATTCAGGCCGGAGGGCGGTGACTTGGGGCTCAGCCACGGGTGGGCTCTCCTTCCGTTCCGGGGGCGGGTTCGAGGGACGCGGCAAGCCAGGCTTCGGCGTCGGACAGGCCGGTTCCGGCGAAGACCCAGTGCGCGAGGACGTACGTCGTGCTCGTCTCGTCTTGCGTTGGCTGGGCGTTGTGTTGGGCGCGGCGCCATTCGGCGCGGGCGTCGCGTAGGGCGCCGAGGGTGGTGGAGTAGCGGCGGGACTTGGTGGAGAAGTGGCCGCGGAAGCCGAGCATGTGGGCCCATGCGCGCAGGCGGAGGTGTTCGAGGTCCTTGCGTGCGCCGAGGGTCCAGGCGGTTCGGATGAGGCGGCGGGCGTGGTCGCTGATGTCGAGTTGGGCGAGTTCGGCGGCGAACTTGAGCGGGCGGTCGAGGGCGCCTGTCGCGGCTTCGGCGCCCTTGGTGGCGTACTTGGCGATGTACGCGGCCACGGCGCGTTCGGTGAGTTGCTGGCCGTCGTTGAAGTCGGCGGTGCGGATGGTGCGTACGTCGAGTTGGCGGCCGAAGGTGAAGGTGTGGGCGCGTCCGTCGATGGTCGGGCCGTCGACGCGGACTTTGGTGGCAGCCGCTTCGATGGCGTCGGTGAGGAGTTCGGCGGTTGCCCAGGCCGGAGGCGGGGTGTCGCCGCCGGTCGGGCCGTCGATGCGTATGACGGCGTGGAAGTGGACGGCGCCGCGCTTCTGGTACTCGGCGACCTTGGCGAAGGACACGCGCGCGTGGTCGCGGAAGCGTCGCTGTGACAGGCCCGCGCGCTTGGCGACCTCACGGCGCAGGTAGGTGGAGAAGCGTCGCCAGAGCGGTCCGGCGTGAGCGTTCCAAAGGACAGCGGTTTCGTAGTCGTACGTGTCCGGGTTGAGCGGGGTGCCAAGGGCGTCGTCGTCCTGGTCGTGGCGGGTGCCGCAGCGGCAGGGGCGGACCGTTCCGGCCGGGCCCGTGGGGCGGTTGTGGACGGGGCCGAAGCCGGGTGCGGTGAAGGTGGCGAAGACGCGGGGGTGTGCAGCGACTTGTTCCGGGGTGCCCTTGCCGCCGCGCAGGCCGGAGGTGATCAGGTGGAAGGTGTCGCGGCGGTAGACCTCGGAGCAGGCCGGGCAGCGAGTGGTGCGGCGGTTGTTGCAGCGGACGAGTAGGTGGCCGGCCGGGAGGGTGGCGGAGTCGAGGTGGTGAAGGACGTTGCCGATTTCGCCAGTTCGGGTGTTCACGTCGTACTCGGTGCGGTGGCCGTCGAGGCGGATCGGGTGGGTGCAGCCGCCGAGGCCGGAGAGCTGCTGGACGATACCGGGCAGGGTGCCGTGCTGGGCCAGCTTGGCGAGTTCCGGCAGTGGAGGCGTGGTGGTGCGGGTGAAGATGGCGTACTCCTTCTGGCTGGCTTGCTTGGTCAGGAGGGATGGCCCCGGGGCGGCCGGATGCTTGGCCGTGTCATGGCCGCCCCGGGAGTCGAGCGCCGTTCAGCGCCGGTGCTGCTCGCGCATGAGGGAGCGCAGGACCACGGCAGCGATGGCAACGGAGATGGCCGAGACGGCGACGGCAGCCAGGAGCGCGGTGAGGACCACACCGCCCACGACTACGGCCGCAACGGCTCCGGTACTGATGGAAACCGCCGGGAGTGAGCGCCGTACGGGCGTGGCCTGGTCGGCCGGGGTGTGAGTGTGTGCGGGCAGCGGGGTGGGGCTGTCGGGGTACTTAGGCAGGAACACGGCGAGCCTCCTCTTATCTACTCGTCTAGTTATGTGTGCCGTTTATGACGTCCACGCCGTCGCGCGTGCCGGAGTCGATGGCCGGGGCCATGAAGGTGCGCGAGAGCAGGAAGCCGAACAGGGCGATCACGACGACGATCCAGGTGCGGACGCCGAGGAACTTGACCGCTCCCCAGGCGATGAGTCCGAGGACGAAGACGAGCGGCAGGCTGACGGTCACGGTGTGCAGGGTCCTTTCAGCGGCCAGAGCAGGTGTGGGTGCGGGCGGCGAGTTCGGCAGCGGCGCGGCTGTCGTAGTCGGCGGAGAACCCGCAGCGGGGGGCGGTGCAGGCGGCGGTGTGCTTCTCGCGGCCCCGACCGTCGTAGGACGTGGCGACCTGGACGGGGCCGATGCGGGTGACGTTGCGGAAGCGGCGGTTGGCTGGCACAGCCGGTTTCCTTTCCTTTGTTCGCTTGTCTGGGGGCGCGCGGACGTGTGTAAATGACCGGCATGTCACCAGGGGCGCGGCAGCTGGCCGCAGTCGGTACGGCCGCGTTGATACTCGGGCTCGCGTGTGCCGGGGGAAGGTGGTGGTTGGGCGAGTCCTGGGCCACCGTGATCACCACGTGCTGCCTTGAAGTACTGATCATTTCGGCCGTCATCGGAACGCGGCGACTGATCCGGAAGCGGTAAAGCCTCCCGGCAGGGCCCGCCTTCAGAGTTGGGCGGCGATGGCGTCGGCCATGTGGGCGGGGACGCCGAGGCGGGCGCGGAGGGTGGGGGTGTCGATGGGTGCTCCGGTGCGGGTGTGGTGTTCGGCGGCGACTTTGCGGGCGTGCTGGACCAAGGCGGCCGGGACGGACGGGACGGATACGGCGGGTTGTTCGGGAGCCGGGTTCAGGGCCGGTTGGGCAGGTTCGGGCGCGTCCTCCAGGTCCTCGGTGTTCTCGATAACCTCGGCGTCGTTCTCGGGTGTCGGCGTCGGTGCGGAGTGTGCGAGGAGTGTTCCGCCGAGGAAGGCGACGGCGGGCCATCCGGCGACGAGGATGCGCAGCCATGCCGGCACCTGGTCCATGTCGAGGAGTCCGGCGGTGGCGACGTTGGCGCCGAGGGACGCGGCGAGCGCGATGACGAACCAGCACCAGGCACTCGTCTTCGTGTGGCCGGAGCGCAGTCGGCGCCAGGCGACGACGAGCAGCAGGTCGACCGAGACGGGATACGCCCACGCCTTCCACCCGTCCTGTCCGGCCGCCGAGGCGACGTCGTGCAGGTGGGCGAAGGACAGTGCGGCGGCGATGAGCGCCTGTACAAGTACCGCGTCGATGCGGGCCAGTTGGGCGCGCATGGTGTCGCTCCTTCCGGGTTCAGGCATGGGAGGGGTAGGGAGTCGGCGACAGGAGTTGGGCGGGGAGGAGGGTCAGTCGGTCACCGGGCGCGGCTGGAGAGCCGGGGCCGGTGCTTCCACGGCCGGTACGGGCACGTCGGGCCGGAAGGGCTTGAGCGCGGGCAGGTCGGGCACCAGGTGGGCCGACTCGCGGCAGATCTCGGCGGCGTCGCCCAGGGAGAGGTACGGGGTACGGATGCGGGACCAGCCGCCGGAGGTGTCACCGGCCACGGCGAGGCCGGGCCGTTCAGAGGCGATGGCGCAGGCGGCGCCGACTGCTTCGGGGGCGATGTCGCCGAGGGCCATCTTGGCGGAGGCTTCGTCGTTGACGCGGTGGCAGACCCGGCCGGTGAGCTGGGCGCGGAGCATGGTGGCGCCCTTGCCGAGTTCGGCGCCGAAGCGCTGTCCGCAAACCTCCAGGTAGATCCCGGCGGCGCGGCCGAGTTGGGCGAGGCGGATGAGCTGGGTGACCATCTCGTCGCGCCGTTCCTCCTCCTTCTTCGTGGCAACGAGGAAGAGTTCGGCCACCTCGTCGACGAACAGCACGATGGGCACGGGGCGTTGGTTCTCAGGCAGGCCCCAGATGTCCGAGGTGATCTCCTCGTCCGGGGTGCCGGGGGCGATGCCCTGGCGGGCCTTGATCAGGTCGTATCGGTCCTCCATCTCCTTGATGAGCGCGGGCAGTAGCTCGGCCGCCTGGTCGGGGTCGGTGGCCAGCGCGGAGAGCCGGGCGGCGAAGGGTGCCAGTTCGACGCCGCGCTTGCAGTCGATACCGACCAGGGCGACGGGTTGCCGGGCGAGGCCGGTGACGAGGTGGCGCAGGTACATGGACTTGCCCGACAGCGTTGCGCCGAGGGTGAGTTGGTGCGGAACGGTCCGGTAGTCGCGTACGAACGCGGTCGCGTCCTCCCGCAGCGCCACAGGAACTTTCAGGAACCCGGTATCGGACTTGCGCGGCATGCGTACCCGGCGCAGTACGTCGAAGCCGACGAGCCGCAGTTCGACGACGCCCGGCTTGACGGTCGTGACGTACACGGCGTGAACGCCCCAGGCGTGCCGCAGCCGTTCGGCCGAGGCGGCGACGTCGGCGGGTTCCTGCCCCGGAGCGAGCCGCAGGCGGATCCGCAGCCCGGTCGAGGTGGGCCGGATGATGCCCCGGCGCGGCGGTACGGGCCGGACCTCACGTCGGGTGGTGGCCTTCACGGCCAGCACCCGCAGCCGGGACGGAGCCACGGTCAGGCCGCACGCCTCCATGACCGAGGTGTACGAGCCGAGCAGGCGGGCCGTGGAGATCGGCAGGCCGACCGTGGACCAGTACGCAGCCGGGTGCTTGGCCCGGGTGTAGGCGGCCCCGCCGCCGAGCGCGGCGAGGGGACCACCCACCTCCAGAAGCGTCGTCAGGTCGCTCATCAGGCAGTGGCCCCTATCGCGGCGGGGAACGCCGCCGGGGTGACAGCGGCGGCACGGAACGCGATCCCGTGACGCTGCTGCCCGTTGAACACGCTCTCCCACGGCCGGGCAACGAGCCCCGGCAGCGAGACCGGCGCCCCGAGCGCGAGCCCCTCGGAGACACCCCCCTCGGGAACGGTGACCTTGATCAGCGACGACTCGCCGTCCTGGATGTGGACGACGCCGATCGTCATCAGCGCTTCGCCGCTGACGGCGTCCTTGGCGATCTCGCCCGTCTGCCGGTCGCGGACCTTGGGCTCGGGGGCCTCGGTCAGCAGGATCGTCGCGGCTGAGGTCTCAACACGGATGGTACGCAAGACAGTTCTCCTACCTAGTCATCTATACAAGATGCGTGATGCGAACCCGATCTTCCGGGCTCACGTGGATCACTCTGACACACAACTTGCCCACTCGTCTATACGAGTATGCCTGTTGGGGTGTACGAGTTCGGAGAAGGAGCCCCGCGCACCACCGCACGTCATGCGCTCACGTGGCCGGGAGCTGGTACGACAGCACGTACGCGTCCGCCGCCATGACGGTGTCGCAGACCTCCACGGCCCGCCCTTCGGTGTCGTATGCGGTACGGATCAGGTGGATAACGGGCACACCGGAGGCGAGCCGCAGCGTCTTGACCTCAGCCGGCGCGGGCATGCGGGCCCGGATCTCCTCCTCGAAGTGGTCGAGGCGGTGGCCGAGTTCCTCAAGCCGGGCGTAGATGCCGCCCGGCCCGGGGTTGGGCTCAGCAATCGCGGTACCACGGGCGATGTCGAGGGGGAGGTAGGAGGCAGCGAATTCGACCGGCTTGCCGTCGAGTAGATACCGGCGCCGCCGGGCGAGCACCCGCCGTACCGAGCCGAGCCGGGCGGAGATGTCCTGACTGGCCTTCTCCTCCTTGACCTCAAGGCTGTCGACCTGGGGGTGACTGCCGGCCGCGTCGGCCTCGACGATGAACGCGGACTTCCCCTGCTCTCTGTGCCGCCGGGCGAACCGGTCGGAGGCGAGCCGCCGCACGGGTGGCCGGGGCCGTACGAACACGCCCTTCCCGTGCTCAGCGTGCACGAGCCCCTCCCCCTGGAGGACGGAGAAGGAGTTTCGGACGGTCATCCGGGAAACCCCGTAGTGCTCGACAAGCTCAGCTTCAGAAGGCAGCTTGGCGCCCTCGGTAAACCGCCCACGGTCGATGGCCTCGCGCAGCTGGTCGGCGATCTGTCGAAAAACCGCACGATCGCTCGTGGGGTCGAGATTACCGAGCAAGCCGGATGGGAGTGAGGACACGAGTACTCCTTTAGGTATCTAGACGAGTGGGCGAGTGTTGTTGCTACGGTGGAGAGCCTAGCCACCTGAGAGGGCCGAGGAACGTGAGCACTGACCGTCCACACTCCGTGAGCGTTGCCGGAGTCATCGTCGACGACCAGGGCCGCGCTCTGCTGATCCAGCGCCGCGACAACGGCCAGTGGGAACCCCCGGGCGGCGTCCTCGAACGCGAGGAAACCATCCCCGAGGCCCTGCAACGCGAGGTCCTCGAAGAAACCGGCATCACGATCACAGTTCCGGCGACCCTCACCGGCATCTACAAGAACATGACGGGCCTGATCGTCTCGCTGGTCTTCCGCTGCGAGGCCGACAAAGGCACCCCCACCACCGGAACCGAGACCCGCGCGCTGCGTTGGGCCACCCGTGAAGAAGTCTCCGAGCTTGCCGACGAGGCATACGCGATCCGCGTCCTGGACGCACTCGACGCCACCTCCCCGCCGGCCGTCCGCGCCCACGACGGCGTGAAACTCGTCTAGCCCGAACCCGCTGCACATGGCGGCCTACCAGCACGAAGGAACTTGTATGCACGAGTATACGAGCACAGCGCGGGTCTGGGGACTCACTTGCCCAGGTTTCCCAGAAGAGATCAGCCGGGCCCGCCGCTGGACCCGCGACATCCTGCGCGACTCCCCTATGGCCGACGACGCCGAACTGATCGTGAGCGAACTGAGCACGAACGCCGTCCTCCACACGGCCAGCGGCCTGGAGGCCGGAAGCTTCCATCTGGCGCTCGCGGTCTCGGCGCAGGTGATCGCCCTGTCGGTCACGGATGACGGGGGCACGGGCACGGCCCCGAAGGTCGAGCACCAGGGCCAGGAGGCGGAGCACGGCCGGGGCCTGGGCATGGTCAGCGCGATCGCCCACCGGGTCGTGGTCCACGACAGCCAGGGCGGCTACACGGTGACCGCGGAACTCTTCACCGACACGCGCCCGGGAGGCCACCCGTGCTGACCAACTGGCCCCGCTGGGGTTTCTGGTGCGAGTGCTGGACCGAGGACCTTACCGAGGCGGAGCCACCTGCACTCCGGGGATCCTTCGACGCCTACTCGCCACCCCAAGCCGACAGATGGATCGCCATCGCACTGCGCACCATCTCACCGGCACTCGACTCGGACGCCTCCGACGAGGCATGGGCCTGGCTGTACGACGGACGCACCGAAACCAGGAGAGCACTCCTGCACGCGAAACCCTGCACGGTGTCCATCACCCACGCCGATATGCGCATCACCTGGACGGTTCGACCGGCACTCTTCCTGCCCCTCGCCCACCGCCAAGGAACCGAACTCCCAGCCTGCGCACACGACTTCAAAGCCCCCACCAGCCACAGAACCGAACCCCAGCAGGCCGACTGAGTTACAACTTTCTCTACTGGTTCAAGGCGGCTCGCTCCGCTCCCCGCGCGCGGCCCGGCCCCCGGCCGGGCCTGCACTCCTGCCTCCGTCCCGCTCCAGCCCAGCCGGCGCCCTGGCCGCGCGGACAGCAACCAGCCACCGTAACGCGAAAGAAGTTATGGGCTGTTTACCTCTTGACCCGGTTCCGAATCGCCAGCACTCCCAGAACGAAGAAGGCAGGAACAATCAGCCGCGCAAGCATTTGAATGTAAACCCCAAGCGTCGTCAGCGTAATTCCCGACCTTCGAAAGAAGACAGAATTCAAGTTTGCTCGATTTGCCTCCTCGAAGCGACTCCAGCTGACCCTTTCGGAAAATTGTGGACTCAGTGTTGGCGGCGACGTTTCCGTCTCAATGACAATACCTCCATTCGTTGCAGTAACAACTGTACGTGGGGACTGACCATTGGAGGGAAGCCCAAAAAACATGATCGAAGATGATGCAATAAGGAGGGCAATCAAAAGCGCGGAGAAGGAGCGCATTGCCCTGAGTCCGTAACCAGAGATCAACCAGTAGAGTGTTAGCAAAAGGCGCTCAGCCGTCGGCCTGATTTTATCATGCCGGCGCATTTCCATCTCGCCGTAGTAGAAGTCTGCCGCGTCTGGTTCGTTCTTCGAATCTTCCAACGACTTTCGGAGCTCACGGTAGGTTGCTGCGAGATTTCGCGGTTTAACAGTGAAATTATCGGCATCGATCCCTTCCTTTGATTTCCATCCACTCGCCGAGGCGCCAGTTTTATTCGCGCGCCAGTACTGTTCTTCGGCCAGTGTTACTCGACGAGTTGCGCGCAGCAGGGGCACGCCCAAGAGACGTCTCCACCGTTTTGGTGCTTGGGGAAAACGGTAGTCTCCCTGCAGGCGAATTTTATCCAGCTGAACAGCTCCAGAGAATTCACAGTCGGCCAAAGAAACATCGGTCAGCACAAGATGTGACACATCTACTCCACGCACCGATACGACGGAGGCCGCGTCTCTCAGACCTTGCGCGCTGAGACGTGACTCATCGATCTGTTCTCTCCCTGAGTTACCTGTCATCATAAAGTGAGTTGGGTGAGATGTTACGGTTACTGGCGAACTCAGCGCCGCGTCTGTCAAATCAATGGCCGCATATCTAACTTTAATAGTCGCGGCGCTATCAAAGCGCGTACGCCGGAATCTCACACGGGGTGCAGCCAGCTCAATCGTGACCGGCTTCGAGTATTCGGCGCCGGACCAATGAAGGGTCCCAAGGCAAACGATCGGACCCAAATGAGTGACTACAGGAAAAGAGGTTTGATCAAACTTTGCAACACTATCAAATGTCGCTCCATCAAACCCTGCCGTTCCGGCAAATAGGGCGCCGCTAAAGCTTGCGGCGCCCACAAAGGAGGAGAATCGAAAACTCACCGAGCCGTCAAAGTTCACTTTTTTAAACTGGCTTTGCCCACAAAACTTGACGCCAGTAAAACGAGCCGACTTTTTGAATTTAGCCCCTCCAAACTCCGCGTTTCCATGGAGTCTCGCCTGCTCAAATTGGACAGGTCCACTAAAAGTGCAGCGCTCCATTCGAATTAGGCCATCAAATCGTGTCGCAACAAAGGAGGAGAGGCTTTCGAACTGGCACTTACCAAACCATGCACTTCCTTCAAAAACGGCTCTATCAAATAGTGCGTCGTGCGCGAAATGGGCATTAGAAAAGTTGGAATCCTGTTTGAATAGAGAATTCTTAAAGAGCGCCTGATGGAAGAACCTCGCCTGCTCAAAGTGCGAGCGGTTGATGAACTTCGCCCCAGTAAAACGAGCGCCACCTCTAAAATTAACCTCATTCATGGCGACAGTACCTGAAAAAGTAACCTCCTCGAATCGCGCAACCCGCATAAATGAACTCTTCACAAAAGAGGCCTTATGGTCGAAGCTTGACCGGCGAAAGTCGGCATTCCTGTCAAATTCAACTCTACCGAAATTGACAGGTCCCTCAAATTCCGCAGCCTCAAAGACGGCGACACCCTTGAAGAGTGAACTTTCAAAATTGACGCCAGAAGGGAAATTAGCGGAGTCGAAGCGAGTGGAACCGAAAGTTGGACGCCCGTTGGCAGGGTCGGTAATAGAGGTGAGGATTTTTTCCAAGTTTTGGATCGTTAGGCGAGTTCCCCGATGCTCAATGTCAGCGCCTGGGTGGAGTCCGGCCAGGTAAGACTCCAATTCACTTTCGGCAAGATGCTCCAGGCACTTTGAAAAGGGGGGCACCTGCTGCCCGTGACAGTGGAAACCACCCTCTTCCTCTGCCTGATGTCTATGAGTGCATGGAGCTCCTGTTCGTGAAGCAGGGACAGAGGGATCCGGCATAGAGGGATTCAGAGTGCTCACTCAACTACAGATACCATCAATGGTCCGCGGGTTGGGCAGTTACCTGGAACGTGGGTAAGACCTCATCGTCGCCGCGGAAGAGCAACTGACGCACTGGCGTCAAGGGCTGTGCGATAGCACGCCTGACCGTTCGTCGCACAAGACCATCGAGGCTGACTGTCGCCGACGGCACAAGCGTCCGTTACAAACATGCCTCCGGCGGGGATCGGCCGGCACCGGGATGGAGGGGGCGCCGTTCCCGGCTGCGGGTTCGTAGTGGTGTGCGCGATGTGCATCCATCCCGTCCGCCGTCGACCCAGGCGGAGCCGAGCAGACGTGGCCCAGGGGCGTCAAGGTCGTTCGTACAGTGGCGCGCTCCACCTTGACGCCCCTGAACCACGCCCGCTCCACGGTGTGTGGGTCGACGGCGGACGGGATGGAAGCTGGGGTGAGTGATGGGAACGGTATTCCTCCGGCTAAGTATTTGTTTCGGCGATGATTGCGCGAAATTCGGAAGTCTGCAAATCTCGCCTATCGCCGTCTGTAAGAGGTCTTGCCGACGCGTTGGTTGCGACGGGATCGGCATTCCGTGCAGCAGGGGAGGATTGCAGGTGACGGCGTAGAACCTGCTCGACCTGAGCTTGTGACATGGGAAAACCTCGGTCAACAATGGGAAAGTTGGCAGGCGCCCCTACGGGCGGTCCGATCAGAAGGTCTCGCCGATAAGCAGATATGAATTCGAGGATCTGGTCTTCGCCGAGTCGATCGGCAAGAAATAGGGGGAGTCCATAATTCAGAGTGTCGTTTTGCAGGTAGTAGCGCAGAGCTGCTGCTGCATCTCCGTGCAGGCTGATCACTCGTTTTACAATCTCTACGACATCATTAGTGTGTGCGATTCGGCGAATTCGATCAAGGGCGTCTGTTAGATCGGATATGCGAGATGGCGGGAAATTTTGAAGATGCTCAGGTCTCACCTGAAGGCCGGCTCGGGCGATCAATGTTACGCGCCGCAGGGCTGCACGATATTGCAAATGCTCTTTATTGAGGCGGAGGAAATCGTCGTACGCGACTTTGCGTTCTTCGATAAAGCGCTGCCGGTTCTCCTTATTCGTGCGTACTCGTTCAACGGTGCCGTCGTAAGTCATCTTGATTAGGACGCCACCGATCGCAGATCCGGCTGCGATCAGACTTGTAGAGATCGCTATGTCCATGCCCTCACTCCGTGACCACGATGGCACCCGTGCTGAGAGGAACCCCCAGGCCACCCAAGTCGATCTGTGACACTGGTAACGCCACGACTAAGTCCTTCAACAGTGAATTTCAGCCTTAAGGCATGAGGGTCCCCTTCCCGGGGAAGCCGTCATCGATCAATTCAGTGATCACAGAAGCTTTCCAGACGCGCCCCAAATCGGAACGCTCATTGATCCGACCAGAATAGACGCCCAAAAGATTCGTGACCGGACCGTTGAAACCAGCCAATGATCCGTCACTCAGCACCGTTGGTCCACCCGGGGAGTACGCAATCACGGGAGACCCTGATTGCCCCTCTCTCGTTCTTGCGTCGATCAAGAAGCACGGCAAGTCTTCGAAGTTCACGTCAGGCTCAGAAGCAATGGCCCCCTTGGTCCAAATCGCAAATACCCCGCCCGCAGTGCGCCCAAAGGGAAATCCGACGATATTTACGAAATCGGAGATCTGCGAGCGCAATCGGGGCGCATCGGACTCAAGTTGGTAGGGGTGCAATTCGAAGCCCTCATCCAGGCTGCCGAGGGGTAGGGCCACCACGTCAACCCTTCGTCCGTAACGACGATGCTCAAGCCAGGCAGCAGATCCGTCCTCATTCAGCAACTTATACGGGGTGGATTTCCATTCGATGCGGTCCTGTCGCGGCGGAAGTAACATAGGGATGTGCAGAGTGTCCGGCGTCGCGCCAGTGTTACTTCTCGGCTGCCCGGTTTCTGGATTACGTCCGCTCGCCACATGCCAGTTCGTGATTAGGAAGGGTTTTTCGCCTCTAACTACGATGAACCCGGTCGCGCTCCCAAGCTGTTGACCGTTCACCGCGGCAACCAGAAACAGGGACTGAACGGATGGCTCGGATATCCTCATCCTGAAGCGCCTTTCCTAGCTAAGGTTCCCGCACGTCGTCCACGGCGAAGCTGCTGCGTTGGAGCGAAGGTACCTGCTGAGTACGGGCTGCGGCAGCGCTTTGAATGATCTACCTGAGCTAAAGAGTCGTGGGCCACCCCGAGGGAGCGAACACCCGGGCCCTGGGGCAAACGCCAAAGAAGCCACAAGACTCTCCTGAGCCTCCAGTTGGCACCCGCCCCCCTGTCCAGTGCCAACCGCTGCCCTAGTCAGCACGGGGCACTGACAGCGGCCTGGTCTGGTATGAGTCCTGAGGTACAGCAGCCAAGTACAGCAACCCCAGCGACCGGTGGCGACCCGCGTTCTCGGACTTCCGGGCAGTCTGTATGACCCGCAACGACCGATCTCTGTTGAGCTACGGATCAGAAGGCATAACCTGTTGAGCGGTGAGGTCGTCCGCACGGTAAAGGCCGCGACCCGGGGTGCGAAAAGGGTCGGCTGCCTCACCACTCAGAGCCGCGCCAGGTCCGTGCCAGGTGGAGCGGGGAGCCACGGGGAATGGCGGGTACCGAACCGCCGACGTTGAAGCAGTTCCGCGCAGTCGGTCGCAGGTCAGGCGCCCAGCAAGCCCTAAAACACCTCAGCTTCCCAAGCTGATGGCTCTCCAACTGCGCCTGGACCACCACCTCACCCATCGTGGGACCCCTCCCAGCACCGGGCGTACGTTGTAGCAGTGGCGCCTCAATTGGGTCTCAGATGACGGCGAGGGATATGGATTGGAAGCACTTGTGCGGCTATAGCATCACGGAAAGATCGACTCTAGCCCGAACTGGTTCAGGAGCCCGGAAGCGAGGGACTGAGCACAATCCCGCAGTGCCGTTCGATCGGCGGCGGGAGGCAACTCTGAGCCCACCGGCAAAATCTTCTTCGGGCACCGAGCGGTTAAGGGGACATCCAGGAAGCTGTGGTTCTCAATGACAGGCGCGTACCCAGGGAAGGACAAGCCGGGCGCAGGCGACTTCTCGACTGAGACGAGTGCGGCTGCCAAATCGGTGCCACTGTCAATACGCCGCACCCGTCTAAATTCGTGCGAGAGGGCGACTACTTCGCACGCACCGACCTGTACCACCCTGGTTTCTACCGGCGTGTAGGCACCTTGAGGAGGCTCCGTGGGAATGGCGTCCTTCTGCCGCGCGTAGCGTGAAACGTCGACCGCGTACACGACCGTGCCATCGTGGTGCAATTCCACCAGCATGAGCCGACCTCTCGGGTTCGACCCTCTGAATGGGTGGAGAAAGTTACCCTCGATCCAGCACCGCAGGCCGACCTGCAGAGTGCCGTTAAGTACGTTGCGCATCAACTGCGTGACATTTGAACCCCCTTGGAGGTCAGCCGCCGTTGCGAGCGTCGCGTGTAGAACGTGCCGGGCTTCCTCGCGGCCAGTGGACGGCACCAGTGGGGGCAGCGGCCGGGAGGGTCGTGACACAGCGATGAGCCACGCGATCGGCGGAAACCCGTCAGTGAGGACCACTTCGCGGACGCGGTCGAGGTGCCGTTCCAGAACCTGGTCAGCTGCTGCCTGCCTGGCGAAACGGTCGCGGTACGCGCGGTCGATTTCGTGCTCTGCGAGCCATCCAGTGTGGTCTGAATATCGGAAGGGCGCTGCGAACGCCCGGAGCTCCCTCTCACGTGGTGTGCTGCCCAGGATGAAGTGCGGTGCCATCGCGCTCGCCGGGACATCGACTACCAGGACGCTCATGCTGCCGTCCTCAGACGTGAGCGTGTAGGCGTCGACGCCGGCCACGAAGGGCTGCGTGTTAGCGCGGAGCCACTTGAACAGATGCTCTGTGTGGACGGCGCTCGGGTCAACTCCCGTGATCTTGCGGTCGTTGCGGACACCGTAGATGAGCAGGCCGCCGCGGCCATTGGCCATGGCCGCGACGTCCTTCGAGAATTCGTTCCACTCGCCCGGGTCGGCTTTCTTTGGAAGATCGCGCTTCCAGTCAAGGTCGTCCCGTTCGCCGACGATCTCGTCCGCAGCCTGCTCGATGTGCGCGTACGTAAGCGGGCCCGGTGGAACGCTGAGTTCCTGGTGGAGGCGGGTCCATGAACTTGCCATCCCGCCAGCATAGGAGGCGGGCATCGTCGTCCGTCTCAGTTTCCGTCTCATTCACTGCCGTTCGCGGCCGTTCAGGCAAGACCAGGAGTCGAGTTCCGTTCATGGGTCGGCCGCCCATGAACCCAGGTGAACGCCGCCGCACACACCCCCACACCCCACCACCACAGTTGGAAAGCGTGTTGGGGGCAACCCCTCACGAGTTCGAATCTCGTATCCTCCGCCAGTGCCTCACCGGGCACGATGTCGAAGGGCCCCACCGCTTGCGGTGGGGCCCTTCTTCGTTGTCCGTGGGCTTCCGCCGTGACCCGACACTCATCAGCAGCGCTGCACTCCTCCAGTATCTTGAAAACTGCGACGGGTGGGCCGTTGGTCTGGACGAGCCATCGACGCCACCCTCGTAGCCCTGCGCTCCTTCGCGCCGTTGGCAGCCGCACCATCACCGCCGAACACGACATCGGGCTTCTTGGCGAGCCCCGGAGCTGTCCTCAGCCGGAGCGGCCCCGAGCTCCTGCGCGAGCAGTGGCTCAACAAACGCAACGTCAGCGTCGAAGGCCCGCTATATGCCAGCCTCGACACCGAGTACCGGTGCCGACTGGAAGAGCGGGAAGCCGAAACCAGACAAGGCACACGCTGAACTCCCGGGAGACCAGCCGCGCCACGGTAGTACGGGCCGTGGAACTCCACAGCCGTGCGCGTAGCGCGGCCGCCGCCAGTTCCGGTGGATCGACGTCACTCCGCCGCCGCAGGCCGAGCACCACCTGTCGACTGCCGCTACCTATGCCCCGCATATTTCGGTGCCGCCAAATATAGTTCACTCGATGGGGCCGGATCCCAGCAGAAATCACCGAAATCCAACTGCTGCGCCTCATGATTTCCGTAGGCCCGATCTGGCGGCGCGAGAGGAAAACCATGCGCGATGTCTTCACTCTCATCCGCCCTTCCTTGCTGCCTCGTGTCGCACCTGCGCGATACGGAGCGCGCCTTCGCTCTGTCCCGCATCCGCGGGGTGATGCCGCGTAGGCCCCTTGGCCAGGCCGAAGCGCCCGGTAGCACCCCATGAGGCACCTTGCGAGATACACTTGACTCCACATTTGATATCAGGAGGCGCACATGAGTCGGACGGTTATCGACCTGGACGACGACCTGGTCGCGGACGTGGCGAAGGCCCTCGGGACGAACACCAAGAAGGAGACCGTCAACACCGCTCTTCGCGAGGTGCTGGAGAGTCGGCGTCGCGCCCTGGCTGTCGCGCGGCTGCGGGCCGCGGCGAGCGACGGCGCATTCGATCTGGAACTGTTCGAGAACAAGGAGAACTACCGCCGGTGAACGCGGCCCAGTTCCTGATCGACACCAGCGCGCTCGCGCGGTTCATGCGCGGGGAAGCGGAGCAGTACGGCTGGGACCAGGCCGCCGCGGCCGGACTCATCGCAACCTGCCCGATCACCGAGCTCGAGTTCTTCTACAGCGCACGGTCAACTGCCGACCGGGTGCGCGGCATCGAGGACATGCGGCTGATCTTCGGCTGGGTTCCCGTCGACGACCGCGCCTACGACCACGCCTGGCAGGTCCAGGAAGCCCTCACCAAGCAGGGGAAACACCGAAGCGCCGGAGCTGTCGACCTGGTCGTCGCCGCGACCGCTGAGCTGCAAGGGCTCACCCTGCTCCATCGCGATCACGACTTCGAGTGCATCGCCGCAGTGACCGGGCAAGCCCTCCAGTGGTACGGCCCGGAACACGGCAAGTAGGTTCAGCAGTGGTTGCAGTTCTGGTTGCGTTCACCGCCGTACGACATCGTTCAGAAGCTCCGCCCGAGTCGGCTGCACCGCAGGTCAGAACGCGCCCGGCTCTCCCCGTACCCCCGGACGAACATTTGGAAAGCGTGTTGGGGGCAACCCCTCACGAGTTCGAATCTCGTATCCTCCGCCAGTGCCTCACCGGGCACGATGTCGAAGGGCCCCACCGTTCGCGGTGGGGCCCTTCGACATGCCTTGGTTGCAGTTTCGGCTGCGTTTATAGGGGATATTTAGGGCATTTCCTCAAGCAGGAAGAGCGCACGCTCACGTCCTACAGGGCGACCGGCGCAGACTGCGGGGAGCCACACCGTCTGACGGGGTCGTCACGACGGTTACCGGCCGCCAGGACCCACACGATGAGTTGGTCGTCCTCAACGGCGTAGACGAAGAGGCAGTCGCCGCCCTGAGCCGCCGACAGGCGTTGCGCCCTGAGGAGCTTTGACACCGAACGCGGTCATGCCCCGTATCCGTCGACGCCTTGTTCACCCATCGCGGGTTGGCCTGCGGCGGCTCCGGTCTCGGCGGATCCACGCGGATCCGCCCGTGGCCCCGTCCATGGTCCCGTCCATGGTCCGGGGTCGATGTCGCGGTCATAGCCCGATCAGCCGGACCTTGCTGCCGCACAGCCGGGTCATGTCATCGACGTCCGACGTGAGGATGGCGACCGGGCCAGGCTGGCGCAAGGCCGCTTCCGCGACGGTGGCGTCGATCGCGTACTTGTGTCCGTGCAGACCGGCGCCCTTGAGCAGTTGGGCCGCCGCCTTGGCCGCTGCCTCCGTGATCGGCTCCACCTTGACCCGGGAGAGCGCCCATTGCAGTCGGGGCAGGCTCACCCTGGTGTGACTCACCTCCACGATGGTGTTGGCGCTGACGACAAGGTCCGCTCCCATGTCGTGGAACACCTGGAACATCGCCAGAACCTTCCGGTCCTGCACCATCCAGGCCGACAGCCCCTCGCTGTCCAGGACGACGGTCTCAATGTGCCCGCTCACGCGGCGCTCGCGCCACCGGCGGCCGACGTCGTATCGAAGATGCGCGCCCGCGCCTCGGCCAGCTCTTCCTCACTGAAGGCCCCGTGCTCGTCTGTGTGGCTGCGCAGGTCGGCCCCCAGGAGCTGGTGCCGGATCTGCCTGGCGACCGCTTCGGCGACGTAGCCGGAGATGTTGTCCGTGATCTTCTTCAGCTCCGCCACCTGCTCGGCGGGGAGTGTCACCGTGATGCGCGTGGTGTCAGCCATAGGTTCAAGCATACTTCGGTATGCGCACTACGTGCTGCCTGTTCCTCGCAGATGAAGGCCGCCCGCACCGCCCTGGACGTGGCCCTCGCCGAGATGACCGACTCCCCCACCCACCTCAGAACCTGGCGCAACCGCCTCACCCTCACCCACCACGGCAGCACGCCCCGGGACCTCAGGCCGAAGACCGGGAATCGGGTTCGGGCGCCGTTCGTACTCCGCCGCACAGGGCGTTCAGCTGATGGTGACGACGCGGGCCCAGGGCGGTGGGGTGTCCGGGGTGTAGTCGGGGTCGGTCTCGTTCGTCGCGTTCGCCGGGCGGGGGAAGAGGCCGACGACGGTGCGGCAGGGGGGCTGTGCGGAGGGCCAGGGGGTCTGGCCGTCCGTCAGGGCGACGATCACGTCCGGGCGGGGCCGGGAGCGGAGCGCTCGGGCGAAGCCGGAGCGCAGATCCGTTCCGCCGCCGCCGATCAGTTCGATGTTCTCGGCGCGGCAGAGCGGGACCGCGACCCCGGCCGCCGCGTCGCAGGAGATCACCGAAACCAGGTCGCGCCGCCCGCCCACCGCCCGCGAGATCGCCGCCACCTCCAGCAGCGCGCTGCCCAACTCGGCGTCGCTCACCGACCCTGAGGTGTCGATCACGACGCAGACCCGGGGCGGCATACGCCGCAGGCCCGGCAGCAGTACCCCCGGAACCGCGGCCGATCGGCGGGACGGACGCCGGTAGCTGTGGTTCTCGCCCCCTCCGGACGCACCCGCCGCGGAGCGGAGCGCCGCACCCAGCAACTGCCGCCACGGCTGCGGTGGTTGGAAGGCCTCGTCCGCCCAGCGGCGCCATCCCTCCGGCGCGTCGCCCGGTCGGCCCTTGATCCCCTCGGCGACCCGGAAGCGGACCGCGTCCCGCTGCTGCCTGTTCAGCCCGTGTGCCCCGTCGGGTCCCAGTTCCCACGGCCGGTCCTGCCCGTCGGCCCCGCTGCCGCAGTCCAGCCAGGCCAGGTCCGTGGCGAGTCCGGACAGCGACGACCTCCGCAGGTACTCCTCCATCAGCAGCCCGGCGGGCAACCCCAGCAGCGACGGCAGCACCGCCCCGGCGGGCAGGAGCAGACCGTCGCCGTAGATGTCGTCGTTGATCTCGAAGTCGGCGGCGATGTTCCGCCGCAGCCTCCCCCATGCCTCGGCCGCGGGAACCCCCGTCTCGCTTCGCCCGCCCGCCCCGGGCTCCTCGTGCTCCCTCGCATACCGCTCGCCCCGCGCGTGGTGGTCCCGGAGCAGGTGGGAGACCTCGTGCACCCAGACGCTCGCCAGCCCCTCCACCGGGGTGCGCGCCACGAAGCCGGGGGAGACGTAGCAGCGCCAGTGCGCGTCCACCGCCATCGTCGGCACCGAACGGTCCTCCACCACGTGCAGCGCGAAGAGTGCGCCTGCCAGGTAGGGGCGGACCTTCACCGCGTGCAGCCGAGCGGCCAGCAACTTCTCCAGGTCCAGAGGGAGTCCGGGGGTCCCGTACGGTCCGTCGGAGCCGACCGGCGGCCCGGGCACGGTGGCCCGTACCGGGCGCGGTGGCGCGGGCGGGGGCATCGGGCGTGGCACCGGGCGCTTCGCGGCCCCCGTCATCGGCGTACCCCCGTCGTACGCCCGGCGTCGGCCGCCACCGTGGCCCGCCCCACCGACCGGTCCGCCCTCCGGGCGAGACCGATCACGCCGACCAGCCGCTCCACCGCCTCCGGTACTTCCCAGTCGTCGCGACGCAGCGCGGCCAGTGCCGTCGCCGGGGCGACCAGCAGGTCCGGGGCTCCGGTCTCCAGCGCCCGGACCAGTACGGCCCAGCCCGCCTCCCACCTCGCCCGCTGCGGCCGTGCTCCTACGGCGGCCACCACCGCGTCCAGCGCGGCCTGCCGCAGATCTCCCCGAGCGGGCAGCTCGGCGGAGGCGGGGTCGGCCAGCAGCGACTCCGGGTCCGGCAGCTCCATCCGGTCCAGATGGGCGAGGAGTTCGAGGCCTGGCCCGTCCCCCACCGCGCCCCTCACCAGCAGCGCCAGTACGTCCCGGGAGGCGGAGGCCGCCGTACCGAAGGCCAGCAGGGTCAACGCGGCCTCCCAGCTCCGGGGCGAGGGCCAGGCTCCGCCCCGCCGCGTCTCGGTGTTCGGCAGCCGGTGGATCAGCGTCGGCCGGGCTTCCAGGAAACCGCAGACCGCGCGTCGGGCGTACGCCACCGCCTCCGGCAACCTCTCCGGCATCAGCGAAGGCAGTTCCGCCCGGGGCCAGGTCCCGCCCAGCCCGCGCACCACCACATCCCGGTCGTGCACCCAGTACAGATGCACGAACCGGTTCGCCAGCGGCGGGCTCAGTTCCCATCCGTCCGCCGCCGACGCGCGCGGATTGGCGGCGGCCACGATCCTTACTCCCGGCGGCAGTTGGAGCGCCCCGACCCTACGTTCCAGAACGACCCGGAGCAGCGCGGCCTGGACGGCCGGGGTGGCCGTGGAGAGTTCGTCCAGGAAGAGCAGTCCCCGCCCGGCCCGGACGAGTTCCACGGCCCACTGCGGCGGCGCCATCGGCACCCCCTGCACCGTCGGGTCGTCGCCGACGATGGGCAGCCCCGAGAAGTCGGTCGGTTCGTGGACGCTGGCGATCACGGTCGTCAGCGGCAGGTCGAGGGAGGCGGCGAGCTGTGTCAGGGCCGCGGTCTTGCCGATGCCCGGCTCGCCCCAGAGCAGCACGGGCAGGTCGGCGGCGACAGCCAGCGTGAGAGCTTCGAGCTGTTCGTCGGGGCGTGGCTCGGTGGTGGTCGTCCGCAGGAGGGTCAGGAGGTCCTCGGCGACGACGAGCCGGGGGGCCGTTGTGGATGCGCCGGTGGGGGCGGATGTCAGCACGCCGACGGTCGGTGCCGGGGCGGGCAGGAGGGTGTTGGAGGTCATGGGCATCACCTGGGGTCGGTTGAGGGAACGGGAACAGAGGACCGGGGACCGGGACGGTCCCGTCCCGGAGGTGGTGGTGTGGAGTGGTGCGGCGTGCAACGCGCGGGACGTGAACGGGCAGCCGGTCGGGCCGGCGCCCGGTGATCAGGCCAGGCCGGTGCGGGGACGGGAACGGCTGCCGCGCTTGGAGGTCATCGCGGGCGGCGTACGGCGGTCCAGCCGGGGCCGGTGACCCGGTTCCGCGTGCCCCGAGCCGGAGGCGTTCCCGCCCCTGGCCGCACCGGCGGCGGGGTGCACGGCGACCAGGCCCGAGCGGAAGAGTCCGTGGTCGATGCGGCGGTCCGCGGCCGACTCCAGCTCCTCCCGGAGCGGCCCGTCGCGCAGGACCGCACCGGGACCGAGCAATGCCTCGACCACGTTCAGCGCCCCGGTGATGTCACCGTGGCCGATCCGCTCCCGGACCGCGGGGAGTTGCTCCGGGTCGCGGTGCACGGCGTCGATCGCCCGCAGGCAAGGCAGGGCGGGACCGCCGAGCGCCACCAGCAGTTCCTCCCGGCGCAGTTGTGCGGGGTCGTGGTCGATCGCGGCCAGTACCCCGTCCCGTAGCGCGATGCGGTGGATCTCGCCCCGGCACTCGACCCGGTGCGGGTCGCCGGACGGGTCGCCGGGCCGGTCGCTGGGCCGGGGACCGGGACCGGCCGCCGGTCCCGAGCCGGCAGCCTCGACCGGGGCAGCCGCCGCCAGTGCTGTGGCGACGAGCGGATGCAGCCGATCGGACGCGAACAGCCCGGACCGCAGCAGTTCCAGGTCCGGAAGGAGTCGGGCCGCCGCCTCCGGCAGCACCGGAAGCGCCGCGACCTCGTGCTGCGGCAGCGCCTCCCGGAGCGGCCGGAACGTCGGGGCATGGCTGTCGTCGGGAGCGACGAGTTCGAGCACGGCTCGGCTCCGCGCCCCGAGCCGCACGGTGAAGGGCCCGTACGGGCGCCCCTCGGCCTCCAACAGCAGCTCGGCCTCCGCGGCCCATCGCGCCGAGGCCCACGAGGGGTCGCGGACTGCGAACCGATCGAACCCGTCGGGCAGGGCGGAAACCGGCGGCCCGCCCGCGCCGCACCGGCTCGCGAGTTCACCGGACCGCCCGGCATCCCAGAGGTGCCGGTGCAGGTCGAGCCGGAAACGGCGGTCGGGGTGCGGGTGCGGATGGTGCCTCGGGGCGTCGGTCCCGGACTCCTCCCACAGGGCCAGGGACATCCGCTGGCCGGCGTCCGCCCAGGCCGGCGGTGTCCGCACCACCAGCTGCAACGGCGTGGCGCCGCCACTGCGGTAGCGGCTCAGGGAGATGGTCAGGCCGGGCCGGAGCCGTCCGTCGGGAAGGATCCGGGGCATGTGCCAACGGAGCAGGTCGGGCGCCAGCCGACGCAGATCCGCACGGAGGCGGGTGACGAGCTCGGTGCCGTGGCGGTCGCGCACGGCGCGCAGATCGAGGTCGGTGTCGACCCGGGCGGCGGCGCAGGCCCCCGCCCAGTCACCGGCCGCACGTCGTGCGGTCGCGGTCTCGATCATGGACGGTGGCACGGCGTACTCGCGCACGCGCTGCCACATCAACAGGTGGGGCGGAATCGTCTTCGCGAAGTGATGTGCCATCAGCACTCACCGTGTGCGAATGATTCCCCCGATCCGTACGAGGAGTTCTTCTTCATCGGCGGGATCATAAGCACGGCGCCGAGGATCTGTCAGTCCCTTTTCGATCGCCCGTCACCTTCCTCGGTACACGCGGCGGCTGGCCCAGGGGCCCCACCGTTTACCGGTGGGGCCCCTGGGCCAGAGATGGCTGTCGGCCTGCGCAGTGGCTCAGTACAGGCCGGTGTAGGCGTTCCAGCCGGTGGCGATGCGGGTCTTCGCGCCGAAGGTCGCGGCGCCCGTGCCGTTCCAGCGCCACAGGGCGCCCGCACTGTCCCGGCCCACCAGGTCGGGACGGCCGTCGCCGGTCAGGTCACCGGGTACGGCAAGGGCGGTGACGCTGATCCCGCCCGCGATACGGACCCGGGCACCGAAGGCACCCTTGCCGTTGCCGAACCACCGCCACAGCACACCCGCACGGTCCAGGCCGACCATGTCGCCGACACCGTCGGCGTTCAGGTCACCCGCGCCGACCAGGCGGGTGTAGCCGCCCTGACCCGCGACCAGCTTCACCGGTGCCTCCAGGCCGCCCTTGCCGTCGGCGGAGTAGCGCCACAGCACGCCCGCCTTGTCACGCGCGACCAGATCGGCGCGACCGTCCCCGGTCAGGTCACCGGGGGACGTCAGCACGTCGTACGCGCCGAAACCGGTGCCCAGCAGACGGTGCGGACCCGTCGGCGTGAACGCCTTGCCGCAGCTGCCGTCGTACCGGCTCAGACGCCCGGCGGAGTCCCGGACCAGGAGGTCGTTGCACGCATCACCGCTCAGATCACCGAACGGCACGAACATCGACGAGGTCGCCCAGCCACCCGCCAACGCCTTGTGCGCGGTGTCGATCGTGCCGCGCCCCGTACCGGGCTGGATGGCCAGCCGGCCCGCGCTGTCGAAGGTGACCAGGTCACCGATGCCGTCCCGGCCGAAGTCATGACGCTCCAGCGACCGTACGGGGACCTGCTTGTCGTAGAGCACCGTGTCCGTCGTCGCCGTGCCGTTCGCGGCCCGGGCGGTCAGCTTCACCCGGTAGGTACCGGTACCGACCAGCGTCCCGTTCTCGGTACGTCCGTCCCAGGTCGCGGTGAGCTTCCCGAGCGCCGGACCACCGGTGACGGTCCGTACGACGGCGCCACCCGGGGCGGTGACGGTCAGTTTCCAGCTCGCGGCGGGCCTGTTCAGGTGCCAGGTGCCCGCGAAGCCGCCGCCCTGGCGCAGGTCCACGGAGGCCGGGACGGTCGCGTCGGTCGCCGCGAACGGGGAGGTGGTCACCTGCGGCCACTTCACCGTCACATCACCGGACGCCGTCTGATAGGCGACCGGGCCGCCGAACCGGTCCACGTTCCAGAACCGGCCACGCAGATCGGCCGGAGCGAACGACGGCGACGGCAGCGGGCCCAGCTCCTCCGTGCCGGCGCGGTCGGCGGGAACAGCACCCTTCAGGTAGGTGATCAGCAGCTTGCCGGCGTCGTCGTCCTGGGAGACCAGGTAGCCGTCGCCGAGCCGGGCGTAGCCCTGGGGTACCTCCTGCTGTATCTGTCGGCCCAGGTCGTAGACGCCCGCCTCGCCGTTCGGCCCGCAGGACCAGTAGAGGTACTGGTTCACCACCTGCAGATCGGTCGGCAGGCAGGAGGCGATCGACACGCTCTCCAGCTTCCGCATGGACGGCAGCGAGTACCTCTCGTACACGGTCGCGCCCTGCGGGGCGGTCGCCACCCACAGGGTGTCCCCCCAGATGTCGGCGGCCGGCCAGGAGCCGGTGGCCAGCACCTTGCCTCCGTCGCGCACCTGCAGTTTGCCCTGCCCCTGGGTGATCACCAGGTAGGGGCCGGACGCCGCCAGGACGCGCCCCGACACCCCGTCCTCCGGCGGGGGAAGGGTGCCCTCCCCCGTGCCGGTGAACCGCAGGCACCCGCCGTAGCAGTTCTCCCAGTAGGTGTGGTCGGGGTCGCTCACCTGGTACCCGAGGCTGCCCATGTTCTCTCGCGGGGCGGCGGTCAGTGTGCCGTCGGCCGCCTGCGAGATGTCGGTGCCGGTGAGGTCGGTGCCGGAGTACGGTTCGGGCGCGTTCGCGCGCTCGGTGCCGAGCAGCACCCGCCCCTGGTCGACGGCGATGCCGCCGGCCTCGTACACCGAGACCGCGGGAAGCGGTGCCACCGGTTCGAAGGCCGGGACGCCGTCCGGGCCCAGGGCGACGTGCTGGACCGACCAGTGCTCGGCGTCCGTACCACCCGCGATGGAGAAGCTGCCGTCGTCGCCGTCGACGAAGTCGCCGGAGGAGGCACGCAGCAGGGTGCGCTCCGGGCCGCCGGTGACCGGCACCGCGCGGATCGCGTTCTTGTCCGCCTCGTCCGGGTACATCAGCCAGTCGCCGATCGCGCGGGCCTTGAGGAGAACGGATCGCGGCAGGTCGATCAGGTGCCCGGGGGCCTGCGGACGGCTCCGGTCGATGACGTAGAGGCGCGAGTTCTGCCACGCCTTGTCGATGGCGTAGAAGAGCACGGTGTCGCCGGCCAGATGCGGGTACTCCAGGACACCGAAGTCGTCGCTCGGCACGTACGTCACCGAGGCGGTGGCGAAGTCGAACAGCGCGGTGCGCCAGGGGCTGTCGCCGTTGGCCTGCTTGTACCAGAACGCGGCCCCTCGCGTGTCAGAGGCCTCTTCGTACAGCGTCCCGCTGAAGTCGTCCGCCACGCCGGTCACCGGCCGGTCGATCAGCTTTCCGCCGCCCGCCGGCACCTCCAGCAGCCGGAGCGTCCACTTGTCGCCGACCTTGCGGGCGGTGACCAGACGGTTCTCGGCGAAGATCCTGGTGGGCCGGTCACCGGCGGGTACGTAGACGCGCGTCAACTTGTTGGTGGCGTAGCGCCGGATCTCGTACAGGTTCGTCGTCCCCGCGGCTCGCTCCAGTCCGAGGCCTCCGTTGTAGGCGTACGTCCTGCCGAGACTCCGGAATTCCCTGGTCGAGCCGTCGCGGCCGGTCCATGTCGCCGGGGAGCCGCCGCTGTTCGCCGTGTCCACGGCCAGGTACCCGGAGTCGTCCACGGCGGCCAGGTTCACCCGCCTCGGCACCACCCGGTGCTCGCCGGGCAGCGTGATGGACGGCATGTCGTCGCTGTCCGCCGCGACAGCGGGCCCGGACGCGAACTGCAGCAGCCCGGCCACCATCGCCAGGGCCGCCGCGACCGGCACCGCCCCCGCCCTCGACCGCTTTCTTCTCGGCTCCGTACGAAAAATCGTGCCTCTCAAGCGTCCCACCCCCGTGTGGAGATTCGTGCCCGGCTTTCCGACTCGTACCGTTCAGTCAGACGCGCGCCGACGCAAGGACGTTGTACGGCGGCGGGGAAACAGCCGGATTCGCTCGGCCTCGTTAAGAGGTCGGTGTCTCCGCGAGTGTGCGCCAGATCTCGGCGGCCAGGTCGATGTTCGACGTCTGCTGGGCCCGTTCGGCCAGTTCCCGTAGTTGTGCGGTGCCCTGTCGGGTGTGGCCCTCCTGGATCAGGAGCCTGCTGTGCAGCATGTCGAGCCGGATGCGGTCCCGGTAGGTGAGCCGGAGTTCGTCGAGCACCAGTTCGTCGTGTGCCGCTCGCGCGTCCTCGTACCTGCCGTCCTCGAAGGCCAGATGCACCCGTAGAGTCAGCATCTCCTGGCGCAGTACGGGGGTGCCGACCAGGGCGAGGGCCGGTTCGGCCTCGTCCAGGCGGTGGCGGCACTCGTCGAGGAGGCGGGGCGTGACCTGGAGGTAGAGGGAGGCCGCGGCCAGCCGCAGCCGCATCCACAGGACCAGGTCCTGGCGGCTGTCGAACTCCCCGATGGCCTGTTCGAGGCGTTGCCTGGCCGCTGTCGAGTCGCCCTGCCGGAAGCTCACCGTGGCCGCCGCCCACAGGGCTTCCGCACGGAGGGTGTCCGTGCGCTCGGCCACCAGGGCCAGCAGGTCGTCGGCGTGGGCGCGTGCGTCGTAGAGCCTGCCCGCCTCGGCCTCCACCGAGACCAGCGTCAGCAGAGCAGTGCCGGTGTCCTGGACGGACAGTTTGTGGTCGTGGGCCAGGCGGCTCGCCTCCTGCGCGGCCTCCAGCGCCCGGGGGATCTCACCCAGGGAGCGCAGACAGCGGGCGAACTGGGCGCGGGCCCTGCACTGCAGCTCCGGGATCATCAACTCCTCGGCGGTGCGCACCAGTTCCTCGCGCAGCCCGGCCTCCTCCGCGCGCGCCCCACGTCCCGCCGCCGCGCCGGCGAGGAGCCAGAGCACCTGCCAGCGGAGCGTCGGATCGACGGCGGGCGACTGTTCGAGGGCGGCGGCCAGCTTCTGCAGCGCCTCGTCGCCCCCGTCGGACGACGTGGCCAGCGCCAGGGCCTCGGCGACCGAGCCGACGCTCGGTTCGTCGAACTCGGCAGGGTCCACCTGGAACCGCTCGGCGAGGTAGGCGACGGCTCGCGCGGTGGGCTGACGCGCTCCCGACTCGAGCCGGGACAGATAGCCGGTCGACATGTTGTCGCCGGCGACGGCCGCCTGTGACAGGCCCCGCTCCTTGCGCATTTCCCTGAGGCGGCGTCCGAAGGCAGGTTGCTCCACCATGTGGTTTCCACCAGTTGTTCGTGAGGGTGGCAGGGTCGGGCCGCATCCGGCAGGACCCTGCCATCTCGATCAGATGCGTGATGTGTCCCCCGACGCCGTGACCACGGTAGTCGCGCGCAACAAGCTTGGCAAGTGTTTGCCAAAAGCGTCCGGGGAAAGGTGCGCGCCATTCCTGGCAAGCATATGCCAGAAGCGATTCAGCGCGCCCGCGGAGCGCCTGATCACCCGCAGTTCACGAGATCTTCACCGATCCCCTCACCGCCTCATTGAGCAGGTGAAACGGGTATTTCTGCACGTCACTCCGTGACTACGCACAGCTTTGGCAAGTACTTGCCAAGCTCTGGCAAGCGCTGTTACGTTCGTTTGGCAACAACAGCTCAGCCCCAGAGCACGTGCCCTGCCCCAGCGAACCCACGAGGTGGTGGTCCGCCATGCACGTCCTCATCGACTGGCCGTAGACCCGAGCCCCATCGGCACCGGCAACACAGGCAGCACCGGCACCAGCAGCGACGAGAGAGGAAAGCCACTCATGCCCGAACTCATCGGCATCGAGCAGTGCGAACAGCTCAGCGCCAAGCAGGTACAGGCCCTCTACCGGGAGTACGTGAGCCGCAGCCACGTCTCCCTCACGACCACCTTCGGCTTCGGCAAGCAGCTCATCGAGAAGGCCGAGGGGGTCTGGCTGCACACCCGTGACGGCGGGAAGATCCTCGACTTCACCGGGGCCGTCGGAGTCCTGAACCACGGCCACAACCACCCGCGCATCCTCGAAGCCCGCAGGCGCTTCGCCGAGCGGCAGCGAATGGAGGTGCACAAGGCGTTCCTGTCGCCCTACGTCGCCGCCCTCAGCCACAACGTGGGCCGGCTCCTCCCCGGCGACCTCGACATCTCGTACTTCCCCAACTCGGGCGCCGAGGCCAACGAGGGCGCCATCAAGCTGGCGTACAAGTACCACGAGGGCAAGCGGCAGACGATCCTGCGCTCCGACATCAGCTTCCACGGCAAGCTGATCGCCACCGGCAGCCTCACCGGTTCCCTGGAGAACAGCTTCCGCTTCCCGGGCATCCCCAACGTGACGTATCCGTACGGCGACATCGATGCCATCCGCGAGCTGGTGGACCGGCACCGCACCGCCGACGGCTCCTGCGACGTCTACGCGATCATGGTCGAGCCGTTCTCCGCGTCCACCATGAAGAGCTGGAGCGAGGCCGCGCTGCGCGAGCTGCGGGAGCTGTGCACCCAGGAGGACATCGTCCTGATCTTCGACGAGGTCTACACCGGGTGGGGCAAGTCGGGCAGCCTCTTCTACTTCATGCGGTACGACGGGCTGATACCGGACGTCCTCACGTACTCCAAGTCCTTCGGCGGCGGCAAGGCGTCCATCGCCGGATACACCACCCGGGAGCCGGTGTTCCGCAAGGCCTACGACCGGCTGAGCGAGGTGATCCTGCACTCCACGACCTACTACGGCTTCGGCGAGGAGACCGCCACCGCCATGGAGGCCGTCAACATCATCGTCGAGGAGGACTACCCGGGCCGCGCCCGCAAGATCGAGGAGATGCTCACCCACGGGCTGCGCGAGATCCAGCGCAAGCACCCGGAGACGGTCAGGGCCACCGAGGGCGTCGGCGCCATCCACGGCGTCTTCCTCGGCGGCGGCACGAAACTCCTCGACCTGGCAGGCAAGTTGGCGCCGTCCGGGCTGTCGGCCGACCCCAGGTTCCGCACGAAGCTGATCACCAGCGCGGTCATCGCCGAGCTGTACCGCGAGCACGGCATCCTCACCTACTTCAGCCCCAACGGCGACAACCCCCTGGTAGTGGCACCCTCGTTGGTCGTCGAGCCGGCCGAGGTCGACTACTTCCTGGAGAGCCTGGACGCGACCCTCGCCAAGGGCCTGCCGGGCCTGCTCACCAAGTTCGCCCGCGACCGGGTGCTGGCCCGATGGTGAGCCGCGTCGTCGTCACGGGCAGCAGCGGCATGCTGGGCCGCAACCTCGTCGCCCGCTTCGCCGCCGACGGCTGGTCCGTCACCGGCCTCGACATCGCACCCGGCGGGCAACAGCCGTCCGGCGTACGGGAGATCACCGGCGACATCCGCGACTCGGACGCGGTGGGCCGCGCCCTGGAGGGCGCCGACCTGCTGGTGCACTGCGCGGCGGCCCTGCCGAGCTACCCGGCGGAGGAGATCCGCTCGATCGTCGTCGGCGGCACCCGCACCCTCCTGACCGCCGCCCGCAGGCTCGACGTACCCCGCGTCGTCCACATCTCCTCGACCGCCGTCTACGGCCTCCCGGAGATCGTCCCCACCCCCGAGACCCACCCCTACGCCCCCGTCGACCACTACAGCCGGGCCAAGGCCGAGGCAGAGGCGCTCGCGCTGGGCTTCCGGGACGAGGGCATGGTGCTGCCGGTGCTACGGCCCAAGACCTTTGTCGGGCCGGGGCGGATGGGCCTGTTCTCGATGCTCTTCGAGTGGGCCGAGGAAGGCCGCAACTTCCCGGTGCTCGGCCGGGGCGACGTACGCATCCAGATGCTCGCCATCGACGACCTCGTGGACGCCGTCCTCCTCGCCGCCACCGCGCCCGCCTCCGCCGCGAACGACACGTTCAACGTGGCCGCCGCCGAGTTCGGCACCCTGCGCGAGGACTTCCAGGCCGTCCTCGACGAGGCAGGCCACGGCAAGCGCATCGTGTCCGTCCCGGCCGGGCCCGCGCTCGCCGCACTCCAGCTCCTCCAGAAGGCCCGCCTGTCCCCCGTCTACGGGCGGCTCCTGCAGAAGCTGCGCGCCGATTCGTACGTCAGCACCGACCGCATCCGGGACACGCTGGGCTTCGTCCCCCGCAGCTCCAACCGGGACGCCATCCTCGCCACGTACCGCTGGTGGCGGGAGCAGCCGCGCGGCGCACAGGCCCCCCGGGCCGGCCGGACCAGCCGCGATCCCTGGCGGCAGGGAGCACTCGGGCTGGCGAAGGTTCTTTTCTGACACCTCAGTACGCCCCCCACACCCCCGCGCCCGATACCCCCATACCCCCACACACAACTCCCTTTGCTCTCCCTCGACTTCTGGCACGAGGAGATCACCATGTCCGCCGTCACGACTTCCGGTACGCGCCCGACCGTCCAGGACGCGTCCGCTCCCCCCTCACCCCCACAGGCCGCCCCCCGCCGACGCGGTGGCCCGCTCGCCGCGCTGCTGGCACTCTCCCGCCCTTACCAGTGGGCGAAGAATCCCCTGGCCGTCGCGCTCGCCCTGATCACCATGCCGGTCTGGGACACCGCCACCGTGCTGGGCATCGCCTGGTCGACCGGGCTGTTCGTGCTCGCCTCCGTGGCCGTGTACGTCCTCAACGACGTGCTCGACCGGCACCGTGACGGCCTGCACCCCGTCAAGCGCCACCGGCCCCTCGCCTCCGGGCGGCTGCGGGTCTCCACCGCCCTCGCCTACCTGGCCGTGGTGTGCGCGCTGTTCGCCGGCGGGGTCGTCCTCGCCTCACCGGCCCGCTGCTGGCCCGTCCTCGTCTATCTCGGGCTGAACCTCGCCTACAGCCTGCGGCTGAAGCACATTCCGCTCATCGACGCCTTCTGCGTCGCCCTCGGGTTCGTGCTGCGCACCCTCCAGGGCTACACCGCCGTCGGCGTCCCCGCGTCCGGCTGGCTGCTGCTCACCGTGTTCGCGGTCTGCCTGCTGCTCGTCTTCGGCAAGCGCCGGCACGAACTCGCCCAGGGCAACGCCGCCCACCGGCCCGCCCTGCGCGGCTACACCGTCCCGTACCTGGACCACCTGACGGTGATGAGCGCGACCCTCGCCACCGTCGGCTATCTGCTCTGCGTCCGCTCGGAAATGGCCCTGCGGGACGGCACGGCGACGCTGGTCCTGCTCACCGTGCCCTGCGCGTTCTTCGCCGTCTTCCGCTATCTGCAGCTGCTGGTCGTCGGGCAGGGCGGGGCCGACCCGGTCCGCACGCTCTCCGGTGACCGGCTGCTGGTCGGCAGCGGACTGCTGTGGGGCGCTCTGACCGCCGTATGCCTCGCGGCTCTTCACTGACACGCCCCCCACAGCAACGACACGTGAAGGAACGATCCACCATGGACGCTCTCCCCGAGTCCCCCCGCTCCCCCCAGTCCCCCGAACTCCCGCTCGTTTCCGTTGTCATCCCCAACTACAACTACGGCCGCACGATCGGCCTGTGCCTCGACTCCGTACGCGAGCAGACGTACCCGCGCCTCGAAGTCATCGTCGTGGACGACTGCTCCACCGACGACTCCGCGCGCATCGCCCGCGAGGCCGGTGTCACCGTGCTCAGCACCGGTACCAACAGCGGGGTCGCGGCCACCCGCAACGTCGGGGTCCGGCACGCCAACGGTGAGGTGCTGCTCTTCCTCGACTCCGATGTGGCGCTCGCCTCCGACGCCGTGGAGAAGGCCGTGCGCAGGCTCCTGGCCGAGCCCAACGCCGGTGCTGTGTGCGGGATCTACGAACCCGTGCCGCTGATCCGCGACAGCATGGTCGAGGAGTGCCGCTCGCTCCAGGCGTACTACTGGCGGGAGACGGCGGAGGGCACGGTCACCTTCCTCTTCCCGTCCATCTGCGCCATGTGGCGCCGGGTGTACGACGACGTCGGGCCGTTCGACGCCCGCCTTCGGCAGACCGAGGAGGTCGACTACGGGCTGCGGCTCTCCGCGCGCTACGACCTCATCCTGACCTCCGCCGTCCGCGGCACCCACGACGACGACCACGAACTCCTGCCCCTGGCCCGCAAGATCTTCACCCGGGGCCGGCTGCGCGTGCCGCTGTACGCCCGCCGCCGCAGGTTCGCCAAGGGCTTCGAGACCGCGTCCCGCGCCTGGGGCAGCCTCGCCGCGCTCATGGCCCTGCCCGCGCTGCTGCTGCCGCTGCTCGTGGGCCCGGTCGGCTGGCTGCTGCCCGCCGGACTGCTGGCCCTCTCCCTCGGCTGCGACCTCGGCATGTACCGCTACGTACGGGCCGCGCGCGGCACCGGCTTCCTGCTGTTCTTCGTCGGCGTCCAGTTCGTCTTCAACCTGGCGGTCGCCTCCGGGGTGGTGACGGGGGTCCTGCACTGGCTGCTCTCCGGCCGCTTCCGGGCGCTCTACGACCGTGAGGGCGCCCCGGTCGCCGTCCTCCCCGCGCACTGAGGACGGGGAGAACCATGGCCACGGACAGCACCGACAGCCTCGAACGGACCCCGGCGTCCGCCTCCGACCCCGTACCCCCGGAATCCGATCCCGTACGCCCGGACTCCGACCCCGCCGCAACCCCGCCCCGCTGGTGCCTCTACACCCGGCTGCTGCTCGCGGCCGGCGCCGGCTGGCTGGTCCTGCTCCTCCTCCAGTACGCCCTCAGCGGCCGTTGGTGGGCCATGATGGCGCTCAACCTCGAACCGCCGGTCGCCTTTCTCGCCGTACCGCTGCTCCTGCTGGCCGGAGTCCCGGCCCCCCGGCTGGCCCGGCGCAGGATGCCCCGCCGGCCCGCCCTCGCCGTCACCGTCCTCGCCCTGGCCGGGCTGGTCCTCGGCTACCCGTGGTCGGGGCTGAACCCGGCCGCCCTGTGGGAGGGCGACAGCACGGCACCCCCCGGCGCACTGCGCGTCGTCTCCCTCAACACCCTGGCCTGGGGCAAGTCCACCACCCCGGACCGCTTCTACCAGGCGCTGAAGTCACGGAACGCCGACGTCTATCTCCTCCAGGAGTACGTCTGGAGCGACCAGGACGACGCCAACGAGCGGCAGATCGACGACATGGCCCGGATCCGGCGGGAGTTCCCGCAGTACCACGTGGCCGTCCAGGGCGAACTCGTCACGCTGTCGCGGTATCCGATCGTGTCCCGGCCGCCGATCGGACCGTACCGGGTCACCTCGTCCGGCGAGTCCCCCGACTGGTACGACGTCTACCGCACCGGAAAGGTGCTGCGGACCGACATCCGGGTGCGGGGGCAGGTCGTGTCGATGTACAACGTGCACATCCCGGTCCAGGTGGACATGCGCGAGAGCTTCCTGACGCCCGCCTTCTACCGGGTGATCCACGACCGTGAGGCGGCCCGCCGAGCCCAGTACAAGGGGCTCCTCGACGACATCGGCGCCAACCGCAACCCCCTGCTGGTCGCCGGGGACTTCAACACCACCGCCGCGATGGGCGACCTGCGCCCGCTGCGCTCGAAGCTCGACGACGCGGCCGACCACGGCGGCTCCGTCCTGCCGATCTCCTGGAACGAGCAGGGCAGGCTGCGGCTGTGGCGGCTCGACTGGACGTTCACCTCGGGTGGCCTGGACACCCACCGGTACGCGCTCACCGCGCTGCCCGAGGTCTCCGACCACCGGCTCCAGGAGACCGTCGTCTCCGTGCGGGAGTCCCGATGAGCATCCGTGCGGGAGTCCCGACGGGAAAGGGCCGGCGCTTCGTCAGGGCCGTGCTCGCGGCGACGTTCCTCGCCGCCGCCGCGGTGGGCATGGGCGGGGTGCTGTGGGGCCACGGCGACGACATCCTCGCCATGTTCTCGGGGCCCCTGGCAGCCGCGCTGCTCGGCGGTGCGCTGCTGCTGAAAGCCCTTGGCCAGCTTGCCGGTTGGGCCTCCTGGCGGGCCGGGCTGACCGGGCTCGGCTCGCCGCTGCCCGCCCGGCGGAGCGCGCGGATCTATTTCCTGGCGCTGCTGGGCAAGTACATCCCGGGCCCGGTGTGGGGCGTGCTGGCCTACGTCCGCCTCGGTGGTGCGGTCGGTGTCGGGGCCGGGCGGATGGTGACGGCGTACCTGCTCAACACGGTCGTCGTGCTGCTCACCGCCGCCGTCGTCGGGCTGCTGTGCGCACCGGGGCTCGGCGCCGGAGGCCTGTGGCTGCTGGCCGCCTCGCCGGTGGCCCTCGCGGTGCTGTGGCGGCCCCGGCTGCTCCTCGGCCTCGTGTCACGGGCCGCCCGGCTGCTGCGGCGCGAACAGCCCTCGGGGTCAGGGGAGTTGGCCGACCGGAGTGTGCGATCCGCGATCGGGTGGGAGACGCTGTGCTGGGCGGTCTCGGGCCTGCATCTGTGGCTGATCGCGGTGCTGCTCGGCGCCCCGGCCGGGCAGGCCCTCCCGGTCTGTGTCGGCGCGTTCGCGCTGGCCACGGTCGTCGGAGCGCTCACCCTGGTGGTCCCCGACGGCGCCGGCACCCGGGAGCTCGTCCTGCTCGCCGCCCTGTCCACGGTCCTGCCCTGGGCCCAGGCGGGCGCGGCGGCCCTGGCCAGCCGGGTGATCTGCACCGTGGCGGAACTGCTCGGCGCGGGCGGGGTGTTGCTGCTGGCCGGAAGGGGGAGACCCGGCAAGGTACCGGAGGTACCGGAGGTACCAGAAGTACAGGAGGTGCAGGTGCCGGTGAGAGCAGGGATTCAGCCGGTGCGGCACCTGAACCGGAACTAGAACCAGATCACCAGAACACCAGAACACCAGAACACGTGACTCGAGGAGTGACATGAACGACCAGCGACGAACCCTTGTCGCCGACGGACCCGAGGTATCGGCCCTCGGGCTGGGCACCTGGGCCCTCGGCGGCCCCTCCGCCGCGGGCGACCAGCCCCTGGGCTGGGGCGAACGGTTCGACCGCGCGGAGGCCGCGGACGTGTTCCGGGCCGCGTACGACAGCGGAATCACCCTCTACGACACGGCCGACGCCTACGGCACCGGCACCGCCGAGCGCCTGATCGGCGAGACCCTGTCGGGCAAGCCGGACAAGCGGGACCGGATCAACCTGGTCTCCAAGTGGGGCAACACCATCGACGAGGAGGCCCGCCAACTCACCGGCCAGAACGCCACCCCCGGGTACGTCCGCCAGGCCCTGGAGGCCTCCCTGGGCAGGCTGCGCACCGACTACCTCGACCTGTATCTGCTCCACCTGTCCGGCCTGCCCGTCGCCGAGGCCGAGGAGCTGCTCGGTACCCTCCAGGACCTCGTCAAGGAGGGCAGCATCCGGGCGTACGGCTGGTCCACGGACGAGCCGGAACTCGCCGCCGCCTGGGTCGGCCGACCCGGCTTCGGGGGACTGGAGTTCGAGATCAACGTGGTGCACGACGCGCCCGCCCTCGTCCAGCTCTGCGAGACCCACGGCATCCCCGGTCTGGCCCGGGGCCCCCTCGGCACCGGTCTGCTGACCGGCGCCCACCCGCTGGGCTCCCTGATCACGGACGAGCAGGACTTCCGGCGCCGTTCCCCGGACTGGCTCAACTACTTCAAGGACGGCGCGCCGGTACGGGAACTCGCCGAGGCGCTGGAGTCCGTACGGCACATCCTGACCTCGGAGGGCCGCACCCTCGCGCAGGGTTCGCTGGCCTGGCTGTGGGCGCGTTCGCCCGCGCTGCTGCCGGTCCCCGGGGCACGTACGGTCGCCCAGGTGCGGGAGAACGCGGGCGCGCTGGAGCACGGGCCGCTCACACCGGACCAGATGCGGGAGATCGACGGGCTGCTCGGGACGGCCTCCGGCTGAACCTCGGCCAGTCGATCTCCCGAGACCGCAGCCACCGCCACACGGGCAGTGGCTGCCGGGGCTCGTCCGGTACGACGGGCGCGTCCGGCAGCGCCGACAGGACACCGGCCTTGGTCTGCCACTCGGCGAACACCCCGAGAAACACCGGATGGGGCCGGGCCGGCACCGTCTGCCTCGAAATAGCCATGACCTGCTCCTCAAGTCGTCGACACGTACGCGGTTGTCGCTCTCGTGCTCGTTCTCGTTCGCTGGTTCGTTCTCGTTCTCGTACACAGTCGAAGTTAGCGAGAAATGGCCCGCTGCTACCGTCCAATGGCATGCGGGTATCACAGACCAATTCACGCCACGCGCGGACCAACCTGGCCGGGGACCTCCTGCTCCACCTGGGCGGACCGGACGACGGCCCGCTGCACGAGCGGGTGAAACGGGCGCTGCGTACGGCGATCAGGGCCGGGCGGATCGAGCTCGGTACGGCCCTGCCGCCAAGCCGCCGGCTCGCGGCCGACCTCGGCTGTTCGCGCTGGGCGGTGACGGAGGCGTACGGGCAGCTCGTCGCCGAGGGCTACCTGGAGGCGCGCACGGGCTCGGCGACCCGGGTGCGCTGGTCGAACACGGAGGACGCCGACGCGACCCGGCCCGCCGCCCGGCAGGCCCCGCTGCCCCACTTCGACCTCGCACCCGGCCTGCCCGACCTGCGCGCGTTCCCGCGCCGCCGGTGGGCCGACGCCGTGCGCGCCCAGGTGACGACGGCGGAGTTCACGGAGTTCGGCTATCCGCCGCCCGGCGGCCACCCCCGGCTGCGGCGACTGCTCGCCGAGTATCTGGGCCGGTCCCGCGGTGTCGTGGCCGGCCCGCAGGACGTCACGGTGTGCACGAGCGTCACCGACGGCGTACGGCGCGTCTGCCACACCCTGCGCGCCCAGGGCATCACCGCGGTCGGCTGCGAGGAGCCGGGCTGGACGCGGCTGCGGGAGGTGATCACGGCCACGGGCCTGCGCCCGGTACCCATCCCGACCGACGAGGGCGGCCTACGAGTCGAGTACCTGGAATCGGCCGGGCACGACCGGCCGGACCTCCGTGCCGTGCTGACAACACCGGCACACCAGTTCCCGCTGGGCAGCGTGCTCGTGCCCGAGCGGCGCGCGGCCCTGCTGCACTGGGCCCGCCGGGTGGACGGCGTCGTACTGGAGGACGACTACGACGCCGAGTTCCGCTACGACCGGCGTCCGGTCGCCGCCCTCCAGGGCATGGACCCGTCCCGGGTCGTCCTGTTCAAGTCGCTCAGCAAGATCGTGTCCCCGGCGATGGGCATCGGCTGGCTGGTGGCCCCGCCCCGCTGGACCGCCCTCCTCCACGAGACCGACCAGACCGCGACCCAGCCCCCGACCCTCGACCAGCTGGCCTTCGCGACTCTGCTGGAGTCGGGCGCGTACGACCGCCATCTCCGGGCCTGCCGCCGCCGCTACCGCGACCGCAGGGACGCCCTGGTCAGCTCCCTCGCCGAGCACCTGCCCGACGCCCCGGTCTCCGGCATCGCGGCCGGCCTCCACCTCATCCTCCGCCTGCCCACCGACGTGAACACCGACACCGTGGTCACGGCAGCGTCCCGCCGCTCCCTGCGCGTCGCCGACCTCGCCGCGTACCACGCGACGGACGTTCGCGCGGAGCATGGCCTGGTGCTGGGCTACGGGAATCTGGCGGACAGCGCGGTGGAGGAGGCGGTACGGCGTCTCCGCGAGGCGATCGAGGAGTGCCGGTCCGCCCCGGAGCGGTGATCCGCCGCGATTCCGACGCGGTTCACCGTGATTCGGGTTCCGGTACAACCTCCAACCCGGGCCCGCTGTCTAAGGGTTGGCCAGAACCCACGGCACCACTCCCTCGAAGGGCCTGCTTCCCCATGCGTACACAGAGAAGGTTCGCCACCGCGACCACCACCGCCCTCGCCCTCACCTTCGCCCTGGGGTCGGCCGCGCTCACGGCCTCCACCGCCCAGGCGGCGACGCCGAACGCCGGCACACTGCGCCACACGGACGGCGAGCTCTGGTACAAGGCGAACGCCGGGCAGGCGAACCGGCTGACGGTCTCCGTGAAGGTGGAGGTCCGTGACAACGAGTTCGACACCTATTACATCCTCACCTTCCGCGACAGCGCCCCCATCGCCATCGACAGCAGCGCGGCGAACATCGACGAGTGCGTGTACCCGTCGGCGAGCGACCACACGGTCGCCCGCTGCGCGGTCGGTATCCCGAACGGCTCCGACGACTCCGACGACTTCGACGTCGACCTGGGCGACGGCAACGACACCGTGACGATCCCCGTCGACAGCTCCCCGTACGTCACGGTCTACGGCGGCAAGGGCAACGACGTTCTGCGGGGCAGCGGTTCGAACGTGCTCTACGGCCAGGACGGCAACGACCGCATCAGCGGCGGCGGCGGGATCTGGGGCCTCGGATCGTTCGGCGGCGCCGGGAACGACGTCCTCACCGAGTGCTATTACGCGTGCCACGGCGGCGCCGGAAACGACTCGCTGACCGGCGGTGCCGACGTGAACGGGAACGAGAACGCGTTGTACGGCGACGACGGGAACGACATCCTGCACGGACTGGCGGGCCCCGACCTCCTCAACGGCGGCAAGGGCAACGACCGCCTGTACGGCGACGGGGGCAACGACACGCTCTACGGCAACAGCGGCAACGACGTCCTGCACGGGGGCGCCGGCCGGGACACCCTCTCGGGTGGCCCCGGAACGGACAAGGTCTACCAGAACTAGCCGCACCCACCAGGGGCGCGGGGAACTGCGCGACAAGCCCCCACCGCCCGCAGAAAACCAACTACCCGCGGAGAGGGCTCAGTTCAGATCCCCGAGCCCTCTCAACTCCGGAATGTCATCGAAGTCCCCCGCGCGCAGAAACATCAACTCCAGCCCGTCCGCGTGCGCTTCACCCCGCCCGCCCTCCGGAGGAAGAAGCGCCTGCTCCGTCCAGATGCACTTGCCGGTCGGTGTGTAACGCGTTCCCCACCGCTGGGACAGAGCGGTGATCAACTGCAGCCCCCGGCCTCCCTCGTCCGTCTCCGTCGCCCGACGGATACGCGGCATCGTCAGGCTGCCGTCGAAGACCTCGCAGATCAGCTCGGCGCCGTGCAGCAGCCGGAGTTGGACGGGCCCCTTGGCGTGCCGTACGACATTGCCGACCAGCTCGCTGGCCAGGAGTTCCGTGGTGGGCGTGAGGTCGTCCAGGCCCCAGGCGGAGAGCTGTTCGCGGACATGGCGACGGGCCTGGCCGGCCGCCCTCGGGTCCTCGGGCAGCGGCCAGGAGGCGACCCGGTCGCCGGTCAGGGCGTGCAGACGGGCGACGAGAAGTGCCGCGTCGTCGGCGTTCGGCTGCTCGGCGGGGAGCAGTCCCGCGGTGAGCGTGTCGCAGAGTCCTTCGAGGTCCCCCTCCGTGCCGGCCTCGTACGCCTCTCTTAACAGGCGGGCGAGTTGGCCCATGCCCTCGTCGATCTCCCGCTTGGACGACTCGACCAGACCGTCCGTGTACAGCACCAGCAGGCTGCCCTCGGGGACCTTCAACTCGACGGTCTCGAAGGGGGGTTCGGCCGCACCGAGGGGCGGGTCGGCGGTGAGGGCCGGGAAGTACACCGTGCCGTCGGGGTGGACGACCGCCGGCGGGGGATGGCCGGCGCGGGTGATGGAGCAGGTCTGGGTGATGGAGTCGTAGAGGGCGTACAGACAGGTGACGTACGACTCCTCGCCCATGTTGCCGACGATGTCGTTGAGGTGGCTCATGATCTCGTCGGGCGGCAGTTCGAGGTCGGCGAGGGTGTGGACGGCGGTGCGCAGCCGGCCCATGGTGGCCGCCTGGGGCAGACCGTGGCCCATGACGTCGCCGACGACGAGGGCGACCTGGCCGCCGGAGAGCGGGATGATGTCGTACCAGTCGCCGCCGACGTCCGTGCCCTGCGCGGCGGGAAGGTAGCGGGCGGCGGCCGTGCACGCGGGCAGGTTGGGCAACTCGCGTGGCAGCAGGCCGCGTTGGAGTTCGCGGGAGCGGCTGTGCTCGGCGTCGTAGAGGCGGGCCCGGGCCAGTGCCTGGGCGACGAGGGCGCTGATCGTGGTCAGGAGGGTACGGTCCTCGTCGGTGAGGCCGCGTGGGCTGTCGAAGCTGACCGAGCAGACGCCGAAGGTGTTGCCGGACGCGGTCAGCGGCAGGAACGCCCAGGCCTGTTTGCCGCTGTGCCCGGGCAGGCGCGCCAGCGCGGGATAGCGGGCGACGAACTCCTCCGGGGACGAGAAGAACGCGGGCTCCTCGCTGCTGATCACGTCCCAGCTGGGCCAACCGGGGCTCGTCGGGCTGTTGTTGATCCTGTCGAGGAAGTCGTCCGAGTAGCCGATGGATCCGACGTTGACGAGCCGGTCGTCCTCGATGGTCTGGACGATGAGGCCGGCGGCGCCGAACGGCGGCATCACTCGTCGGCCGACCGCGTCCACGACGTCCCGCGAGGTCGTCGCCTTGGCGAGGGCGGCGGTCAACTCCGCTATCCGGGCGGCTCGTTCGGACGCGCGCTGCTCGGCGGCCCGGCGTTCCTCCTCGTGGCGCCGCTTCTCGGTGACGTCCTGGAGGTAGAGGGTGCGGCCGTCGGGGCCCGGGACCAGTCGCAGGTGGTGGCGGCGGCCGGTGCCGGGCACGCATATGTCGAAGCCGACCGACTTGTCCTCGGCGGCGGCCTTCCGGCAGCGCCTCTCCAGGTCGGGCAGCTCCCGCACGGTCGGCAGGTCCCACAGGACCCGCCCGAACAGCTCCGCCTCGGAGAGGCCGAGGGTGCGTTCGGCCTCCAGGTTGGCGAAGGTGATCCGCCAGGTGTCGTCGACCGCGAGGAACCCGTCGCTCATGTGCCGCAGGGCGCGGCTGAGCGCGTCCCGGGCGGTCCGCGACTCGTTGCTGTCCCAGCCCATGCCGATCAGGCGCAGGGGCTCGCCGTGCTCGTCGTACGTCGCCCGGCCGCGCGCCTGGTGCCAGCCGTACGTGCCGTCGAAGGCCCGTACGCGGTACTCGGCCTCGAACACCGAGTGGCCGCTGATCGCCTGGTCGACGAGGGCGAGGGTCGGTCCGAGGTCGTCGGGGTGGACGCAGCGCATCCAGTTCTCGACGCGGGCGGTGTACTCCTCGGGGCGGGTGCCGTACAGCTCCATCGCGGCTTCGTCCCAGATCAGTTCACCGCTCTTGATGTGCCAGTCCCACGACCCGACCCGGACCTCCTTCAGCGCCTGGCGCAGCCGGTCGCCGCTCATCTCCGAGTGCACGGGACCGGCCGGCAGGGGCGCCTGGGCCATGCGTTCCTCGGTCCAGGCGACGACCGCCCGCAGGAACCGCCAGTGAGCGGGGGTCGGTTCACCGCGGTCACCGGTGATGACGGTGAGGGCGCCGATGCTGCGGTCCCGGCGGATGACCGGCACGGCGGCGAGGCCGCTGCCGGGGATGGGCGTACCAGACGGGCGGTCGGGGGTCGTGGGGTCGGCGCGCTCGTCCGCCACCCCGGGTATCCACACACCGCGGCCGTGGTGGAAGTCCTCGTACAGGGCGCGGGCGGGGGCCAGCGGGCCCTCCTGGTCGATGATCTCCCAGGGGCCGGTGAGGGCCGTGGGCAGACCGGTGGCCGACACCAGCCGCAGGGCCGACATGGGACCCCGGAGGTGAATCGTTCCCCCGAGCGCGCCCAGCTCCGCCACCGCGTGCTGAAGGGCAAGCCGGAAGACCTCGCTCTCAGCGACACCGGGGTCCACCGAGCCGAGCAGTTCCAGCCGTACGTTCATACTTGAAGTTTTACCGTTCAAATGGCATCTCAAGCGGGACTTTGCAGGAATCTCACGTTCACCTCCGGTCACCTTCACTGGCCGTCGAGGCAGCAACAAGCGTGTATCCAGGGCAGGTTGTGTGACATTCCATCGTCATCAGGGCCGTGTAGCTTGCCGTTGAAGGACAGTTGAGATTTGAACGTATCTGACTGGCAGGCACTTCACACCCGAGGATCCGACTCAGAGGATCTGTCTCCAAGGAGTGGCATGGACATCGGCGTCTTCATCCCCATAGGCAACAACGGCTGGCTGATCTCGAAGAGCGCGCCCCAGTACATGCCGAGCTTCGACCTCAACAAGGCGATCGTGCAGAAGGCGGAGGCCCACGACCTGGACTTCGCCCTCTCCATGATCAAGCTGAAGGGCTTCGGCGGCGAGACGGAGTTCTGGGACCACAACCTGGAGTCGTTCACGCTGATGGCGGGCCTCGCGGCGGTGACGGACCGCATCAAGCTCTACGCCTCCACCCCCATCCTGGCGCTGCCCCCGGCGGTCGTCGCGCGCATGGCGGTCACGGTCGACTCGATCGCCCCCGGCCGCTTCGGCATCAACATCGTGACGGGCTGGGCACCCGGCGAGTACTCCCAGATGGGCCTGTGGCCCGGCGACGACCACTTCGGCAACCGCTACGCCCGCGCCGTCGAGTACGTCACCGTGATGAAGGACCTGTGGCGCGACGGCGTCAGCAACTTCAAGGGCGAGTTCTACGAGATGGACGACTGCGTCCTCTCCCCGCGCCCGGCGGACGGGCACATCGACATCGTCGCGGCCGGCCAGAGCGGCACCGGCATGAAGTTCGCCGCGGAACACGCCGAGTACAACTTCATCCTGGGCAGCGGTGTCAACACCCCGACGGCCTTGGCAGGCAGCACGGCGACACTGGTGGAGGAGGCCGAGCGCACCGGCCGGGACGTGGGCGCCCTCTCCCTCTTCATGATCATCACGGCCGAGACCGACGAAGCGGCCCAGGCCAAGTGGCAGGACTACCACGACAACGCGGACCGCGCGGCGCTGGCGTACATGGCCGGCGAGACGGACGCGGACACGACGTCCACGGGTACGTCGACGGCCCGCACGATCGCGCTGCCCGAAGGTGCGGTCAACTTCAACATGGGGACACTGGTCGGCTCGTACGAGAGCGTGGCGAGGATGCTCGACGAGGTCGCCGAGGTGGACGGCACCAAGGGCATCATGCTGGTCTTCGACGACTTCCTGGAGGGCCTGGAGAACTTCGGGACGCGCATCCAGCCGCTGATGAAGTGCCGTGCCGGGAGGGGGAGTTCGACGTGACACCGGTTCCGGGAACCGGGGAGGCGGCAACCGCGGGTGCGGAACCCGAAGGTACGGGCGCCGCGGAGGAGGACTACCGGCGCGCGGGTCTGGCCGGAGGGCTGACTCCCGGCACCTCACCCGCCCTCCTCCTCGTGGACCCGGCACGCGCGTACGTCGATCCGGCCTGCCCCCTCTACGCGGGGGCGGGCGCGGAGGGCGCCGCCGAGGCGATGAGGGAGCTGCTGTCCGTCACCCGCGGCGCCGGAATCCCGGTGATCGTGACGCGCGTCGTGCTGCGCCCCGACGGCAGCGACGGAGGCGTCTTCTTCCGCAAGGTGCCGAGCCTGCGGGCGTTCGTGGAGGGCAGCCCGTACGGCGAGTTCATCGAGGGACTGGCACCGGATCCGGGCGACCTGATGGTGACGAAGCAGTATCCGAGCGCCTTCTTCGGCACACCCCTGTCCACGTACCTCACCTCCCACGGCATCGACACCCTCCTCATCGCCGGCCTCACGACCAGCGGCTGCGTACGGGCCACGGCGCTCGACGCCATGCAGCACGGGTTCGTTCCGGTGGTGGTCGAGGAGGCCGTGGGGGACCGGGACGCGGGGGTCCACGCGGCGAACCTGTTCGACATCCGGCACAAGATCGGCGAGGTCTGGGGGATGGGGCGGGTGGCGGAGTACCTGTCGCCGGGCGGGATCTGACGGAGGGGGAGGGGGCGGGCGGGAAGGCAGCCTGCTCCGGTGGGGCCCTGTCGGCAGGCACCGGAGGGTCGGATCACGCGACGGTGAAGTCCGCGGCCTTGTCGACCAGCTTCGTGTCGCCGTCCTTCGAGGTGGCCAGGACGGCGACGTGCCACACTCCACGCTCGGACGTCTCGGCGTCGGCACGGGTGACGGGGACCTTGTAGGTGCAGTGCACGGTGTCCCCACCGGACGGCTTGCACACGGCCGACTCCACGGAGGCCATGTCCTTGGCGGTCAGACCCTTCTTGGCGAACTCCGAGTTCGCCGGCCAGGCCAGGACCTTCACGTCCTTGACACCGGAGGACGCGGTGACATCGGTGGTGAAGGTCAACGAACCGGCACGGTCACCGACCGGGGCCGTGTAGGCGGCGGCACTGTGCGCCACCGAGGGAGGCTGCTCCCCGGCGTAGGCGAGGGCGAAGGCTCCGGCACCGCCGAGAACGACAACACCGGCAGCCACAGCGAGAACGGTACGACGCGCCATCAGGATTTCCCCTCAAAGGATCAGCTGGATCGGACCGGCGCTCTTGTCCGCGCCGTTGCACCGATCCTCGCCGCGCGGCAGGTGCCGGGGATGAGCGCACGTACTCAACTCCGGCCTGAGTAGCCGCTGTTCGACAGTGAGGACGAAGGTGCGCGGGCGGCTGTCGCAGCTGTGGTGCGGCGGGTGCCCTGCGGGAGGGAGGGGCCGTGGACCCGTTCCGGCCGCTCAGCCGAGCGCGCTCACGACCAGCACCGTCACCAGTACGGCGATCATGACCGACGCCGCCGCGATGCCCGCGACACGCAGGACCACCTCTTTCGCGGGTCGCCGCACGACCTTGAGGGCGTCGGACCCCTGCTCGGCGGGGAAGGCGAAGTACACCCACTCCAGGTCGCCGTCCACCGTGACGCGGGCGACCGGCAGATAGCGCAGGATCGCCTCGCGGGTGGCTTCCCCTTTGACGAGGGCGAGTTGGGGTTCGACCCGGGAGCGGAGGGTTTCCGGCAGATCGGCCGGGAGCTTGTCCGTGACACTCGTCAGTCGCTTCTCGCGCCAGCCCGCCCGCGAGGAGGACGTCGGCCACCGGAGGTGGGGCCGTGCCGGCTCCCGATCACGGTCCCGCTCCAGGGGGAAGCTGATCTCCACCTCGGTGAACCTGGTGACGAACGCGCTGCCGCCACACCGCTTGTGCTTGAGACGCTTCGCGCCGCCGCACGTGTCGCAGGCGCGGAAGCCCTTCTCCTTGCAGACGTCACAGGGCTTCGTCCGCCTGCCGAGGCACTTGGGACAGGCCACGTCGTGCTCGCCGCAGAGCCTGCACCATTCGGTCCGCACCGTTGTACGGGCCTTCGCGGGCGGCTTCCGGGTCCCCTTCTTGCCCGTGCCGCCGCACGACCAGCACGCGTCGACGCCACCGCGGCAGCCACCGCACTTCAGCGTCGGCGGGCAGTCGACCCTGCCGCTCGCGCCGCATCCCCCGCAGTCCACCATGCCGCCGTCGCAGTCACGGTCCGGGCACGGAACCTCGACTGTCGAACCCTCCAACACCAGTGTCACCGGGCGTGCTTCGGCGAAGCCGGAGGGCACTTCGACGGGATGAGTGGCGAGGTCGGTGTAGCTGGGCCGCCTGGAGATCTCCTTCAGCCTTTTTCGCGGCTCCTCCCGCTGCACCGGCCTGCCCCGCACCACGGTCCGGCGGACGATACGGAAGTCCAGCAAGGGCTGTTTGGTCAGTCGCGCGGTAGCGGGAACGAGGAGGCGTACCTCACGGCCCTGTTCGGAGAGGTAACGCTCGACGGCCCGGAGCACATCTTCGTCGGACGTGGTCAACCCTGCCCCCTGGTCAACGATCCAGGAGAGCAGGGTATGAGCCACCTGACACCTCATCAAGAGGGCCTTCGCGCAAGCCGGTTGGCGGCAGGGCGGATCGCCCTACGGCCTCGGCTCCCGTACGACCGCCACCCCACCCGGCGCGACCCGCACCGATCCGCCGGTCAGCGCCTCCCCGGTGAGGAGTTCGGTCGCTCCCTCCGGCACCGCGACCTCGGCCCCGCCGCCCGTGTGGTCGATGAGGAACAGGAAGTCCGCGTCGGCGCCCCGCCGCAGCACCGCCTCCACCCCCGCCGGAGTCTCCCGCACCCCCTCGACACCCGCCTCCGCGCACATACGGGCGAGCAGCGCGCCCAGCGTCGACGCGTCCGGCCGGGTCGCCAGATACCAACCGGCGCCCGTGCCGAGCGAGTTGCGCGTCACCGCCGGGACACCGGTCAACGGACCGTCCGTGTACGACAGCACCGCCTCCGCACCCGGCCCCTCCAGCCGCAGCCGCTCCGACCACAGCGACCCGGTACCGCCACCGCCGAGCCCGACTTCCTCGCCCGGCAGCAGGGGGAACAGCTCGTCCGCCCGCACCCCGAGGGTCTCCCGGAACGCACCGGGGTAACCACCCAGCCGTACATGGCAGTTGGCGTCCACGGCGCCGCTGTGGAAGCCGACGGCCAAGGTGCCGCCGCGCTCCGCGAAGCCGGTGAGGTTCGCCGCGCCCTCGTCGTCGACCAGGTAGAGGCTGGGGGCCAGCACCAGCCGGTATCCGTCCAGTGCCGCGTCCGGCCGTACGAAGTCCACCGCCACGCCCGCCCGCCACAGCGGCTCGTACCAGTCCCGTACGAGGTCCAGGAAGCGGAGTTCGCCGTTCGGCTGGGAGGGGAGTTCCAGTGCCCAACGGGCGTTCCAGTCCCAGACGATGGCCACCGAAGCCGCGCCCGTGCTGCCGCGTACCTCGGCCAACGCCCGTAGATCGGCGCCCAGTTCCACCACGTCTCGCCAGATCTGGCTGTCCGTGCCGGCGTGCGGAAGCATCGCCGAGTGCCACTGTTCCGCGCCCGCCTTCGCGGCCCGCCACTGGAAGTACGCGATACCGTCCGCGCCGTGGGCGACGTGCGCGAGGGCGTTGCGGCGCAACTCCCCCGCTGTCTTCGCCCTGTTGACCGGCTGCCAGTTGACGGCGCCCGTGGAGTGCTCCATCAGGAACCAGGGCCCGCCCGCGAGCGACCGCATGAGATCGCCGCTCAGTGCGATGTCGATCTCCGACTCGGGGTCGGTCGAGCGGAGGTAGTGGTCGTTCGCCACGACGTCAAGCTCCGGTGCCCAGCGCCAGTAGTCGAGGGCGTCGAAGTTGTACATCACCATGAAGTTGGTGGTGGCGGGAGTGGCGGGTGCCGCCGCTCTCAGCACGTCCCTCTCCGCCTTGTACAGGGACAGCAGCTCGTCGCTGCAGAAGCGGCGCCAGTCGAGTTGGTGGGTGGGGTTGGGGACGGCGCCGGTCGCGCGGGGCGGGATGATCTCGGCCCAGTCGTAGTACCACTGGCTCCAGAAGGTGGTGCCCCAGGCGTCGTTGAGTGCCGCCAGGTCATCTCCGTAGCGTGCTCGCAGCCAGCGGCGGAAGGACTCCGCGCTCTGGTCGCAGTAGCAGGCGGGGTTGTGGCAGCCGTACTCGTTGTGGACGTGCCACATGGCGACCGCGGGGTGGTGCGCGTACCGCTCGGCCAGCGCACGTGTGATCCGCAGGGCGGCCTCGCGGTAGGCGGGGCTGGAGGAGCAGAACGTCTGGCGGCTGCCGTACGACAGTCGCCGTCCGTCCTTGTCCACGGGGAGTGCGTCGGGGTGGGCGCGGAAGAACCAGGCGGGCGGGGCGGCTGTCGGGGTCGCGAGGTCGGCGGCGATGCCGTTCTCGTGGAGGAGGTCGAGGAGACGGTCCATGCGGGCGAAGTCATAGACGCCCTCCGCCGGTTCGAGCAGCGCCCAGGAGAAGATGCCGACGCTGACCATGGTCACCCCGGCCTCGCGCATGAGGCGCATGTCCTCGGCCCAGACCTCCTCGGGCCACTGCTCGGGGTTGTAGTCGCCCCCGTACGCGATACCGGGGACAGCGAGTTCGCGCTTCATCGGTCAACTTCCTGTTTTCTCGCGGAGACTCGCGGAGAGGCGAGCCTCAGCCCTTGTTGGCGCCCAGGGTGAGACCGCTGACGAACTGGCGCTGGAGTGCGAAGTACACGATCAGGGTGGGGATCGCGGTCAGCAGGGCGCCTGCGGCGACCAGGTTGGGGTCGGTGAAGTACTGGCCGGAGAGGTTGTTGAGGGCCGAGGTGATCGGCATGTTCTCGCCGGTGGAGATGAGCACGATGGCCCAGAAGAAGTCGTTGTAGATCCAGATGGACAGCAGGGTGCCCAGGGCGGCCATCGCCGGGCGGCACAGCGGCAGCACGATCTGCCAGTACATCCGCCACACCGACGCGCCGTCGACGAGGGCGGCCTCGGTCAGTTCGTGCGGGAGCATCCGCATGTAGTTGGCGAGGACGAACGCGCAGAAGCCCGACTGGAACGCGATGTGGATGAGGACGAGGCCGAGCGCGGAGTCGTACAGCTTGCCGGACGCGGTGATCCCGGGCAGGTCGATGAGCAGGTACATGCGGTAGAGCGGGGTGATGATGACCTGCTGCGGGAGCAGGTTGCCGGCCGTGAAGACCAGCAGCAGGAACAGGTTGATGCGGAAGTCGAAGCGGCTGACGTAGAAGGCGACCATCGACGACAGGAACAGCGTCAGCAGCACCGCCGGGACAGCGATGAGCAGCGTGTTCCCGAAGTAGTGCAGCATGTCCGACTGCGTGAACGCGTTGCTGAAGTTGGCGAAGCTCAGCTTGTCGGGCCAGGACACATAGCCCTTGTTGCTGGTCTCGGCGTACGGGCGCAGGGCCGCGTACATCGCCCACAGCAGGGGTGCGATCCACGCCAGCGACATGCTGATGAGGAACACGTGCAGGACCACGCGGGCGGGGCGGATGGGGGCGCGCACTTTCGCGGGCCCGTTCGCGGGTCGCCGCGCGGCCAGGGTGGGAGCGCTCATGCCCGCCGCTCCTTCCGGAAGGTGCTGATCAGATACGGGATGATCACGACGAGGGAGATGACCAGCAGGACCACGGCGATCGCCGAGCCGTATCCGATGCGGCTGGACTCGCCGATGATGTTGTTGGTGATCAGGATCGACAGCAGTTCGGTGCCCTGGGCGCCCTTGTTGAAGACGAAGACCAGGTCGAAGGCGCGCAGCGATTCGATGATCGTGACGACCAGGACGATGGTGTTGGTGGGGCGCAGGGTCGGGAAGATGACGTTCTTGAACGTCTGCCACTCGTTGGCGCCGTCCAGCGAGGACGCCTCGCGCAGGGACGGGTCGACGCCCTTGAGGCCGGCCAGGTAGAGGATCATCATGTAGCCGGTGTGGCGCCAGCAGGCGGCCACCAGGATGGCCCACAGGTTGAGGTCCGGGTCACCGATCCAGTCGATGTAGTGGCCGGGCTTGTTGGCGCCGATCAGGCTGTTGATCAGGCCCGTGTCCGGGTTGTAGACCAGCTGCCAGACGAACCCGGTCACCGCCAGCGACACCACGACCGGCAGGAAGAACGCCGTCTGGTAGACCCGCGTGAAGCGGATGTTCTTGTCCAGCTGCACGGCAAGGAACAGGCCCAGCGGGGTCGGGATCAGGATCAGGACGACGAACCAGATGACGTTGTGCTGGACGGCCGGCCAGAACTGCGGGTTGCTGTCGAAGAGTTCACGGAAGTTCTGCAGCCCGACCCACTTGATGGAGTCGAAGCCGATGCCGTCCCAGGTGGTGAAGGCCAGCGCGACCGAGGCGAAGGCCGTCACCCAGACAAGGGCGATGTGCAGGAAGGTCGGCAGGCCCGCCATGAAGCCGAGGGTGATCCTGTCCCGGCGGGTCAGCAGCCTGCGGTGACCGTAGGGCGGCTTGCGGCTCGCCGGGGACGAGGGGGTGCGGGTACCCCCCGGAGGCGGCACGTCGGCCGCCCCCGGGATCACGGGAATCGAGTCGGAGTCGCTCATGAGGAGGCGAAGATCGTCTTCTTCTGGCGCTCGATGGACGAGAGCAGGCTGTCGATGCCCTTGGGATCGCGGATGAACTTCTGCAGCGCGGGCTGCATCACCGTGGAGGTGAAGTCGGGCCGGCTGTCGCGGTCCATGAACTGGGTGAGGTTCTTGGCGCCGCTGATCATCGCGTACGCCTTCTTCTGCAGGGCGCTGTACGAGGCGGTGTCGGCGTTGCTGGAGGCGGCGACGACGTTCGGGTCGGCCTTGAGGTAGATCTGCTCGGCCTCCGGAGTGCCGAGGTACTCCAGCAGCTGGACCGAACCGGCCTTGTTCTTCGGCGACTTGGAGAGCATGAAGCCGTCGGTCGGCGCCTCGACCGTGTCCTGCCCGAAGGAGGGGTCGATCTCCGGGAACGCGAAGAAGTCGAGGTCCGCCGCGTCGGTCGCGTTCGTGAACTGCTGGCCCACGAAGGTGCCCAGCAGATACATGCCGGCCTTCTTCGAGACGAGGGTCTGGGCCGCGTCCTGCCAGGTACGACCGGTCGATCCCTCCTGGCTGTAGGGGAGAATTTCGGCCCAGTTGTCGAACGTGGCGCGAACCTTCGCGTCGGTCCAGGATGCCTTTCCGGCCATCAGCTCGACGTGGAAGTCGTAGCCGTTGGTACGGAAGTTGATCTGGTCGAAGGTGCCGAGGGCGGGCCAGGCGTCCTTGTCGCCGAAGGCGATCGGGACCAGACCGTCCTTCTTCATCTGCTTGCACAGCGCGATGAACTGCGCCCAGGTGGTGGGCACCTCGTAGCCGTGCTCCTTGAAGACGCTCTTGCGGTAGAACATCGCCCACGGGTACGTGTACAGCGGCACGAAGTAGTACTTGCCGTCCGCGCCCTTGCTGAGCTGCTTCATCGCGTCGGGGAAGTTGCCCCCGATCTTCTGCCACACGTCGTCGATCGGGCTGGCCAGGCCCTTGCCCGCGAAGAACTGCATGCGGTAGCCGGCGAACCAGGTGAACACGTCGTCCGGGGTGCCCTGGAGGTAGGAGTTGATCTGCTCCTGGAACGTGTTGTGGTCCTTGGTGTTCACGTCGACCTTGATGCCGGTCTTCTTCGTGAACGCCGCGTAGATCTCGGCGAAGGCCTTCTTCGGAACGGCGTCCGAAGAGTTCGAGCCGAGGGTGACGGTCTTCGCGTCGGAACCCGAGTCGCTGCCGCCGCAGGCGCTCAGCAGCGGAACGGCGGCGCCGAGCGCCGCCGCGCCGCCGACGCCGCGCAGCAGGGTGCGGCGGCTCGGACCCGGGACGGACAGACCGGAGGGTGTGTGGTGCATGACGACTCCTGAGGACAGACCCCCCGAAACGGGGAGCAAGGTCACGACTACGCTGGGTCCATGCTGATCTAAATCGACCAGAAATCAACTTGACCGAACATCGTGGCGGCAATAACAGCCCCTTGTTCGGCCCCTCGTCAAGAGGCGGAGTCCGACGTTCCTGAAACGTGATGGACACCAGCACGTGAAGCTTTGCTAACAGATAGATGGCAAACAGCCGACGCAAACCCCTGCCTCAGCCGTCCGGCCGAACGGCCCCGACCCCGCCCCGACGAACGCCAACCTTTCGACCAAGACGGACGGACCGGCCCGGAAACGACATAGGCGCCGATCATGCGAGCGATCACACCAGGACCCCACCCCGATCGAGCACGCCCACCTCCGAGGCGTTCCCGGCACGCACAGAGCCCCGGAACCGGTCACGGACCCCGCCCGCCCGGCCCCCGGTTCACCGGACGCCATCCACCGCCCGCCCACCATCGCCTTCACACCCGGCCGACGCCCACCCCGACCACACCCCCCGGCCGCACACGGACGCCCGCACGGCCCTCGCCTTTGCCATGGCGGCGTTCCCTGGCCACCCGAGCCCTTCCCCGCCCCGAACGGCCACGCGACACCCCACCAATCCCACCGATCCCGCCGATCACCTCAGCAGCACCCCGACCACGACCCCAACCCGCCCCCAGGGCGCCCGCGCGACCCACGGCCACGCCCGGGCAGCGCCCCTTCGCCGCCCGGCCCGTTCCCCGCCCCAGGCGGCAAGGCACCACCGCCGATCCCGCCGGTCGCCTCGGCGGCGTCACGGTGATCCGGTGGTCGTCGAACACCCGGGCGCCCCTCTGCCGCGCGCAGCCCGCCCCCGCCCCGCCTCGCCCCGCCGCTCCGGGCGAGGGCAGCGTGCCCCCCGCTCGACAGGCTTCTCCCCGGGGTGCGTCTCAGGCCCTCCTGGCCGATACTCCTGCGACCCCGTCCACGGATTCCCGCCCCCTGGTTCCGCGCCGGCTTCCCCATCTGTGTGTACGTCGCAATCAGCTCCCGTACGGCCGGTAATATCCATAAGTCGGTATCGGCTATTACAGTCCGACTCCTCCGGAAGGGGGTCCGGCCGACCTCTTCCCTCCCCGGCAGCCTCGTTCCGCTCCTCGACACGGCGAGTCGACACACAGCCGTACGGGCTACGGCGACCGCGCCCCTGGTTCATCCGGTCGTCCCGGCCGTGCGGTTCCGCGTCGGCGCCTACGATGAGCGACGCGAGGCCAGGACGAACTGGGGGACATCGGACGTGATCGAGCAGCGTGGGGCGCGAACGCGCATATCCGGCACGGCAGTTGACCGAGCTCCCGCCATCGGGGCGGTGCAGCGCGTCCTGCGGGACGGACTGAGCGGCGGCGCCTCCGCCTTCGTCCCGGGGCTGAAGATCTGGACGTACGACACCGCGGTCGACCTACGGCGCAGGTTCGTCGACCAGCCGGACCAGTCCGCCGACACCTTCCTGGTGAAACTGGAACGGCAGTTGGCCGGAGCACCCCACGCGACGATCGTCCTCGCCGCCGAACTCCTCTACGTGAACCTCGTACCGCTGAAGCCGGAGCAGATCGGCCTGCCCAGGAAGCGGGAGATCCTGAACGAGGTTCTCTCCTGGGCCCATCGGGACATCGCCATACCGCCCAGACTCGACGCCGCGCTCACCGGATTCATCAACGGCGGCCAGGCCTTCCTCAACTACCGCTGGGCGCAGTTCCAGTTCCTCGTGCTCCTGGTGGAGCAGCTGGCGGCGCGAACTCCCACGGAAAGGGAGCAGCTGCTGACCGGCCCGTGGCGTTTCCGGGACGAGTGCCGGGCGGTGCTCACCGCCATGGGACACAACAAGGCCCGCGCCCAGGTTCACGTACTCCAGGCGCTGCTGTTCCCGGAGACCTTTCTCCCCATCGCCAGCAGCCAGAGCAAGCGGCGCATCCTGACCGGCTACGGCGACCGTCTCCCGAACCCCACCGGCGACGACGACCGCGACCTCCTCGCCCTGCGCACCCTGCTGCAGGAGGAGTCGGACGACCAGGTGAACTTCTTCGCCGAACCCTGGCTCGGCCACTGGCGCAAAGGAGCGTCGCAGGTCGGTCAACAGGGCTGGCTGGTAAGGGGTTCCAACGTCGCCGGACAGAACTTCGTGCCGGACTGGCTGGCCCACGGCTACTGTTCGACGTCCTTCAGCGAGATGCCCGAGATTCCCGCGGGCGCCACCAGACCGGCGATCCAGCAAGCCGTCTCCCAGGCCATGCCGGACGCCACCGCACAGGTTCGCGGCCAGGCGGCAGGCCAACTTCACCTGTTCCTCAACCAGATGAAGCCGGGAGACGTCGTCGTCACCGTCACCCCCGACGAGGTGTATGTCGGCACGGTCGAGGGGCCCGCCCTGTACGACCCCTCCGACGGCCTCGACCGCGCCCGGCGCCGCCAGGTGAAGTGGGCACCCCGCCTCCTGCCCCGCGCCCTGCTCCCCGAGCAGGTACAGACCCAGCTCCAACGCCCGCCCACCGTCTACGACATCAGCACGGTCGCCGCCGAACTCGCCGAGGCCGCCGGCCTGACCGACTCCGTCGAGGAGGAACTGCTCAAGGTCGACGTGACCCGCCCGATCGAGCTGCCGCCGGTCGGCGACGACCTCGCCGGCGAACTCCTCATGCCTGTCGGCTGGTTGCGGGACACCGCACGCCAGCTGGAGCGGATGCGGCAGATCATCCTGTACGGCCCGCCCGGCACCGGAAAGACCTTCCTGGCCCGCCGCCTCGCCCAGCACGTGGCCGGCCCCGACCGCACACGGCTGGTGCAGTTCCACCCGTCGTACACCTACGAGGACTTCTTCGAGGGGTTCCGCCCGGTCAGGGGCGACGGCGGCACCGTGGCCTTCGAGGTGGTGCCGGGGCCGTTCAAACTGCTCGTGGACCGGGCCCGGCAGGACCCGGCCAACCCTTATGTGCTGGTCATCGACGAGATCAACCGGGCCAACCTCGCCAAGGTCTTCGGCGAGCTGTACTTCCTGCTGGAGTACCGGGAGGAACCGATCATCACCCAGTACTCGCCGGAGCAGGAGTTCGACCTGCCCAAGAACGTCTACATCATCGGCACGATGAACACCGCCGACCGTTCCGTCGCCCTCGTGGACGCGGCCATGCGCCGCCGTTTCGCCTTCCGCCGGCTCTCCCCGGACAGCCCGCCCGTCGCCGGTCTGCTGCGCCGCTGGCTGGATCGCCAAGGCCTGCCCGACCGCCCGGCCGCACTCCTCGACGCCCTCAACTCCCGCCTCGCCGACCCGGACAGGGCGATCGGACCGTCATACCTGATGAACCGGCACGCCGCCGATCCCGACGGCCTGGAGCTGATCTGGAGCACCCAGATCCTGCCCCTTCTGGAGGACCAGCTGTACGGGACGGGCGTCGACGTGGAAGAGGAGTACGGGCTCGACGCCCTCATCGCCTCCCTGCCCGCCTCCCCTCCCTCCTCCTTGCCCGCGCCGCTTCCCGCCCCGTTCCCCACCCCGGAGTGACCCGGTGGCCACGGCAGACCTCATCTCCCTGGACCCCATCTCCCTCACCGAGACCGGCCGGGGTGTCCCGGTCACCCTGCACCCCGCCCAGGTCGCCACCCTCGCGGCCCGGCCGGACCTCGTCCGGCTCACGCCGGTCGCGAGCGGACGCTGGCGTGTCTCGGGGCGCCAGCGCGTCGGCATGGTCCGCCTCGGACGCGGCGACGGCACGGTCGAACTCCATATCCGCCCCAAACTCCCCGTCTCCCAGCTGCTGTTCCTCATCACCCACGCCCCGGGCACCCCCTGGCAGGACCAGCCGGTCACCGCGTCCGCATCCGACGACGCCCTGCTTCCCGCCCTCGCCGACGCCTACGCCCGCGCCGCCCGTCGCGCCCTCGACCCCGGCGTCCTGCACGGCTACCGCGTCACCGACGACGAACTCCCCGTCGTACGCGGCCGGATCCGGGTCGCCGACCAGTTGCGCCGGACGGGGCTGCCGCTCCCTGTGGCCGTCCGCTACGACGACTTCACCGCCGACATCGCGGAGAACCGCGTCCTGCTGGCCGCGCTCCACCGCCTGGAGCGTCTCCCCGGCGTCGCGGAGGCGACCCGCCGCACCCTGCGTCACCTGGCAGGCCGCCTTCCCGAGGTCTCCCCCCTGCGCCCCGGCACTCCGCTCCCTGCCTGGACGCCGACCCGCCTCAACTCCCGTTACGCGCCCGCCCTGCGCCTGGCGGAGCTGGTCCTCACCGACCGCACCCTCACCCCGCACGGCCCCACCCCCGTGGTGACCGACGGCTTCGTCCTCGACCTGGCCCGGGTCTTCGAACGGTTCCTCACCGACACCCTGACCGCCGCCCTGCGTCCCCACCGGATACGGGTCCAGCGCCAGGACCGGCGCCACCACCTGGACCTGGGCTCCCGCGTCCGGATCATCCCCGACCTGGTCCTCTACCGCGCCGGGAGCCCGCTCACCGTCGTCGACGCCAAGTACCGTGACCTCGGCGCCGGACCGCCGCCCCACGAGCACATGTACCAACTGCTCAGCTACTGCACGGCGTTGGCACTCCCGCACGGCCACCTCGTCTACGCGGCCCAGCAGGGCGACGCCCCCGTCCCCCACCCGATCCGCAACGCCGGCATCACCCTCACCACCCACCCGGTGGACCTGGCCCGCCCACCCGCCGAGCTCCTCGCGTCGGTCGCCACTCTCGCCGACCGCCTTGCCCAGCAGGCTGGTTGAGGTTCAGGGTGAGGTGAGCGATCCGAGTCCGGAACCGAACCCGGCTCAGCCGCCGATCCGTACCTTCCGCGACACGCTCACCTGATCCACGTCGGAGGTCCGGATGGTGACCTTCATGGTCCAGGTGCCGGCGATCGGAAGGTTGAGGGTGTTGGTGCCCCAGTAGCCGCCCAGGTCGGTGACTTCGGCGTTGAGGGGGCCGATCTCCTTGCTGGGGAGCGAGAAGGAGATGCGGAGTTCGGGGACGACCGCGAAGCCGCCGTCGGGGCCGAACACGACGGCCTCCACGCTGTTCTCGCCGACCCGGCCCGGTTCGAGCGTGACCTGCACCTTGCCGTGTCCGCCCGGTGTGCCCACGTCGAAGGGGATCGTCGTCGTGGACGCGCTGATCACCCCGGGCGTCGGAGCGTCCTTGGCGGCCTCCGCCGCCTCGGCCGCGGCCCGGCCGGGGAGGGTGGTCGTCAGGACGGTCGTGATCACCAACACCGCGATCCCGATGGCCACTTCGGCCAGCACGGAACGGCGGAGCCGCCGACGGTAGGAGGCGGAAAGGGAGGGCGTGTCGGCCGGGGGCAGGTCGCCCGGTGCGTCGCTCTCACCGGGCCGCGCCGCCGGACCGCCGACGGTCTCCGGCACCCGTTCCATGACCTTCGCCTCGACCCTGACCTTGTCCCTGTCCTTGACCTCGGCCTTTGCCTCGACCTTCGCCGCGGCGACCGCCTCCGCCACCTCCGCCGCCTCCGGTGCCGACAGCTGGCCTGTCCACCGGCGCGAGAACCCGGCCGCCACCAGCAGCAACGCCACCGCGCACACCTTGGCGATCAGGATCCGTCCGTACTCCGTACCGGTGATCGCGTCCCAGGAGCCGAGGCCACGCCAGGACTGGTAGACGCCGGTGACGGTCAGGACGGCCACGGAGGCGAAGGCAAGCCGGGAGAAACGGCCGACGGTGGACGCCGGGAGCGGCTCCTCCGCCTGGAGGAGGGTGAGCAGGGCCGCGAGACCGCCGAGCCACGCGGCCATGGCGAGCAGATGCAGCACCGAGGACGTCATCGCCACCGGCACCTGGATACCGGCCGACGCGTGCTCGGCGGCGGCCCACGTCAGCGTGAGACCGAGCGCGAGCACACCCCCGCCGGCGAGGAGCACCGACCGCGCCCGGTCGCCACCCGACTCGCCGCCCGACTCTCCCTCGGCGTGCCGCCGACGGCGTACGACTACCGCCAGCAGTACGGCTGTTGCGGCCAGCAGGGCGAGCCGGGCCAGAAGTGCCAGGCCGGGCCTGCTGGTCACGGTCCGTTCCAGGGCCGACAGGTCGAAGGCACCGGCGGGTCCGGTGCCGGCCTCGTAGGGGCCACGCAGCAGAAGCAGGACGACGGTGGTCACCAGGAGGGTCCACCAGCCCGTCAGGACCAGTCTGCGCAGGGGGCCCGTGCCGGGCGGCCGGCAGACGAGAACGAAGACGACGGTGCCGACCAGCAGGGCCAGAGCCGCGTACGCGAGGTAGCGGAAGATGTCGTAGAGGGCGCTCGTGGCCGCGTTCTCGGTGGGGCCGGTGTCGACCACGGTCGGGGTCGCGGAGCGCTCCCCGATGGAGAAGGTGAAGGCGCCCGAGATGGGGTGGCTGTCCGCCGAGACGACCCGCCAGGCGACGGTGAACGTGCCCTTGCCGAGGCCCTTGGGGAGGCTGACGCGCGCTCCGTCGGAACGGCCCTCCACATGCTTGGCCTCACCGATGTTCACGCGCCGGCCGTCGGGGTCGAAGACGCGGAAGGAGTCGTCGAGCAGGCCGACGGACTCGGTGAAGTTCAGGGTGACCTGGCGGGGCGCGGAGTCGAGGACGCTCCCGTCCCGGGGATCGGTGCCACGGAGAGCGGCGTGCGCGGACGCGGTACCGGCCCCGCCGACGAGGAGGAGCAGCACGAGCATGGCGCCCATCAGCACCGCCCGCTGAACGCCCCGGACGTTCCGTGCGCCTGCCGGGCCGCCCGTCCACCCGACCGCCCGACCGCCCGTCCGCCCGACGGTCCGCCCGACGGTCCGTTCGACCGTTCGCCGGCCGGTCTCCGTGCGCTCGCCTCCGCCGGCTCGTCGGTCGTCGCGCCCTTGGTTCCGCAGTCGGCCCACGTAGCTTCTCCGTCTTCGGGACTTTTCGGCTCTCGTATACGTACGGACGATCCTGGTGCCCCGCTCACCCCACCGGAACCGGATTCGCCGTGGTCTTCACCACGTGGGGCGGGCGGACACCCCTCCGTCCACCACCAGGTCGTGCCCGCTGACCCAGGACGCCAGCCGGGAGGCGAGGAACACGCACGCGTCGCCGATGTCCTCGGGCCGGCCCAACCTCCGTACGGGCGCCGCCTGTTGCCATCGCCGTACCCCCTCGGGCCAGTCGTCGGCCAGCCCTTCCCGGTCGACGAGCCCGGGCGAGACGGTGTTGACGCGGATCCCGTACGGCCCGTATTCGAGAGCCGCCGACCGGGCGTGCGCCACGACCGCCGCCTTCGAGGCGCAGTAGTGGGCGTGACCGGGCGCCGGGTGCGCGGCCTCGATGGAGGCGATGTGCGTGACGCTCCCGCCCCTGTCCTCACCCTCGGCCGCCTGCTCCCGCATGATCTCCGCCGCGGCCTGCGTGCAGGCGAAGACGCTGAGGACGTTCGAGTCGACGACCGCCCGCCAGTCGGCGACCGTCATCCCGGCCAGTTCCTGCACGGGTTGCACGCCCGCGTTGTTGACCAGCGCGTCGAGCCGCCCGCCGCCCCACTCGGCGGCCTCCCGCACCACACGCCGGCACTCGTCCTCGACGGTGAGATCGCCCCGCAGTACGACGGCTCGCCCGCCCGACCGCTCGATCCGCGCGGCCACCGCACGGGCACCCTCGTCCGACGCCCGGCAGTGCAGGGCGACAGCGGCACCCTCCGCCGCGAACCGCGCGGCGATCCCGCGCCCGATCCCGCCACCGGCCCCCGTCACCAGCGCGACCTGCCCGGCGAGAAGACCCGCGGAACTGATGGCCGACCGCTCGGACGGCTGCGTGGACGACGGCACGGGTGACCTCGTCGATGACGAAGTGGATGAACTCATGGCCGACACAGTGCCCCGATGCGAGCCGCCTCGGCCGGATATCGCGCGGCCAGTTCGACGGCGTCCCCGTGCTCGTAGCCCTCGTAGGTGAACCCGGGCGCCATCGTGCACCCGAAGAACGTCCACGCGCCGCCCTCGACGACCCGCGCGCCCATCCAGGTGCCGGCGTCCACGGTGAACTGGGGCTCCTGCCCGTTCAGGAGGCCGGGCCCGAGCACGACCGTCCGGGAGGTGCCGTCCGGTGCGAGGAGCAGCAGTTCGAGGGGATCGCCGAGGTAGAAGTGCCAGACCTCGTCCGACGGCAGCCGGTGCAGCGCGGAGAAGTCACCGGGCTCGGCGGTCAGCAGGGCGACGATCGCCGAGCCCTCCGGCCGCCCGTCGGCCCGTTCGGTCCCCGCCCACGTACGCCGGAAGAGCCCGCCCTCACGCGGGATCGGCTCCAGACCGTAGTGGGCGATCAGATCGGCGGGCGTCGGATGTCCTGGGGTCTGGTGTCCTGAGGTCTGGTGTCCTGAGGTCTTGGTCACCCGGGAAAAGCTACCTCCCGGCGCAGAAAAGCCAGTTGGGCGCGCTTCTCCGGCAGGTACACGTCCGGCAGGTCGATCTCGGGCAGGACGACGACGGGCCCGGGCACGAACCCCTGCCGCAGGAAGCGGGCGACGGCCTTCTCGTTCGCCACATCGGGATCGACCACGACCCGCCGCCGCCCGAGCCTGACCAGCACGAACTCCGCCAGCACCCCCATCAGCGCACCGGACCACCCGGGGCTCCCGCCCTCCGCGCCGACGGGCGCGAGCAGCAGATGTACGCCGATGTCGCCGGGCTCGACGGGGTAGCACTCGCCCACCCGGTCGGCCTCGGGCTCGTACGTCTGGAGCAGCCCGACCGCCGTACCGTCCTTCACCAGCAGGTAGGCGTGATGGGTGTCGAGGGTGTCCAAGTGGCCGTAGATCTCGGCGACCTGTTCCTCCGTGAGCCCGTTCATGCCCCAGAACCCGGCCTCCTGCCCGCTCACCCAGCCGTGCACCACGCCGGCGTCGGCGACGGGGTCGAGCCGCAGCACGCGCACGGCACCGAACCCGTCGACCACCCGCTCGTGCAGGGCGGCCCGGGCCGCGTACGGCTCAGCGCTCGTGATGTCGGCCGGCTGTCGGTTCTCCTTCGTGAGCCGCGTCCAGTCGGTGACGACCGGGACGAGGTCTCCCCTTGTCCACAAGGGGAGTTGATCGCGGTTGTGGGCGGAGCCGGGAACGCCGGAGGCTCCGAGGGGCACCACCCAGAGGCTGTCCTCGCGCCGGGCCAGATCCCAGACGTACCGAGCGGCGGGCCCACGCGCGCTGAGGTCGGTCAGACCGGGAACGGAGGAGGTGCAGAGCACACAGTCGTGGTCGCCGGAGAGCCCGGGTTCGGCGTCGGCGGAGTGCGGGGTGGTGGGCAGTGCCCGCCAGGGGGCCGGCCGGTGACGCTCGCCCCAGGTCGCGGTCCCGGTCGTCGGCTCGGCGGCCACCTCGGTGACGGCTTCCCCGACGAGGGCGGCGCGGTCGATCCCGTACAACTCCTCTGTTCCCAGGAGCCCTTCGAGCGCGAAGGCGATCCGGGGGAGCAGCGCGAGCCAGGGGCGGAAGACCTCGGGGTACGCGGGTGGGACGGCCAGTGCCGCGAAGGCGGGGTGGGCCGCGAGGCGGCGTACGACGGCGGAGCGCAGGGCCGCGTACGACGCCGCGTCCGTGCTGTCGGCGTCCATCCGGCGGTCCCAGCGCAGAAGCCGGTCGCGAAGCCCGGCCTCCTCGGCCGTCAGACCGTCGAGGCCGGCGAGGAGGTCGAGGAGCGGGCGGGCGGAGGCGAGGTGGGTGTCCATGTGGACGGCCGTCAGCTCGGCCGCCGACCATTTCTCCCTCTCTTCAAGGAGGGCGCGGATCCGGGCCGCCCGGTGGGGCGGTGCGAACTCGACGCCGAGGGGGGCCGACGGGCCGCGCTGGTTGGCCATCACGGCGAGGCCGTCGTCGACGCTGCCGTACGGCGTCTCGTGTCGGCCGTGCCATTCGTGACCGGGTTCCCAGGCCCGCGCGAGCCGGGTCCGGTTGACCTCGGCGCGTACGGGGACGTGGCCCGCGACCCGGTGCAGCAGGCCGCCCTCGGTATCGGCGGCATGGACGACGTTGACGGGCTCGGCCCACAGGTCGAGGGCCCGGTCGATGTCGGCCACGCGACGGGCGCGAAGAAGGGGGAGAAGGGCGGAGAAGCCGAGGTCGCCGGTGACGCGGGGCGGGTGGCGCAGGCTGATGGTCTCCGTACGACCGTCATCGGGGCCGCCGATCACCACCGGCCCCCGCCCGGTCTCGATCACCTCGACCTCGACGGACTCCCCGCCCGCGACCTCGACCACTTCCCGGAGCACCTGAGCCGGCCGCCACCGCCCGTCGGGATCGAGGGCCTCAACTGCCCTACCCACCCGGCGGATTCGCTCCTCGTACAGGTCCTGGTAGTCGGCCATGGCGTTGGTGATGGCCCAGGCCGCCGTGCCGGTGTGGCCGAAGTGGGCGATGCCGGGAACACCCGGGACGGCGAACCCGACGACGTCGAACTCCGGGCAGGAGAGCCGGACTTGCTGGTAGACGCCGGGATCCTCGATGTAGCGGTGCGGGTCGCCGGCGATCAACGGGAGTCCGGTGACCGAGCGTTCGCTGCTCACCAGCCAGCCGTTGCTGCCGGAAGTGCCGGGTCCGTCGGTGGCGAACAGGGCGACGGCGTCGGCGCCGAGATGCGCGACGACCTGTTCACGCCAGAGCTTGGCCGGGAAGCCGGCGAACAGGATGTGCGTGGCCAGCCACACACCGAGCGGGGTCCAGGGCTCCCAGCGCCCGGGTGCCAGGCCGGTCGCGGCGAACTCGGGTGCCAGGCGCGCCCCTTCTCCCAGCCCGGCGTTGACACCGTCCGTGTACGCGCGCACCCAGGCGGCGGTTTCGGGGTCCCGTCTCTCCAGGGTGGCGTAGCAGTGTCTCGCGGTGTCGTCGAGGCGGGCGCGTCTGGCGAACACGTCCCAGCCGACCGCCTCGACGCCGAGGAACGCGGCCGAGGTGCCCTGAGCGCGGTGGCGCTCGACCTCCAGCTGCCAGGCCCGGTCGAGGGCGGTGACGCGGCCCTGGCCACGGGCGAGTTCGAGCGCGTCGCTCGCCCGCAGGTGCGGGATCCCCCAGGCGTCGCGGTAGATCTCGGTGGCCATATCCGTATCCTCACCAGGTCCGAAACTGTGCATTAGGTTAGCCTTACCTAAGTAAGTTGTGCCGGAATCGTACGCGAGGGGCGGAGAAGTCGTGACGCAGGGGCAGGGGCAGCAGAACCGGCAGGAACAGAGCCAAGGCCACGGCCACGGGCGTCGCGGCTGGGAGGGCGCGGTCCTCAAGCTCTTCCGAGGCAAGGACTTCGTCTTCACCGTGACGGGCGCCGAGGACGTCACCCCGCACTATCGGCGCCTCCGGCTCACCGACGGGGGCATGCTTTCGGCCACCGGCGTCCACCCCACGATGTGGGTCCGGCTCTGGTTCGACAACGCGGGCAAGCCGCACCAGCGGGCGTACACACTGGTCGATCCGGACCTCGGGGCGGGCACGTTCAGCCTCGAATTCGCGCTCCACGAGGGATGCGCCAGCGACTGGGCGCGGGCGGCGAAGCCCGGCGACACCATCGAGGCGACGGTCCAGGGCACCGGCTTCACCCGGCCGGAGCCGGACCCCTCGCACGTCTTCGCGATCGGCGACCCGGCGTCGCTGCCCGCGCTCAACTCCCTGCTGGAAGCGTTCGGTTCGACCCCGGCGACGATCTGGTTCGAGTCGGACCACGGAACCGGCGGCTACCCCTTCCGCACCACCCCCGGCCGGCACGACGTCCGCCCGGTGCCGCGCCGGGACGCGGGCGCCCAGCTGGTCGCCGAGGTCCGCTCGGCCTTCCCGGACCTCCTGACGCGCACCGCCGACCCGTACGTGTGGATCGCCTGCGACACGGCCACGACCCGGGCCCTGACGAGCTACTTCCGCAAGGAGGCGGGGCTGCCGAAGCAGCGGGTGCACGGGCTGGGGTACTGGCGGCCGTAGGGCACCCCCGCCGCGATCGAGGCATGATCGACCCATGGACGTCACTCTCCACCTCGCCCAGGACCCCGAGGCCGACGCGCTCCTCGGCCGCAGTGCGCTCGCCGCGCTGACCGGAATGCTGCTCGACCAGCAGGTGCCGATGGAGTGGGCGTTCAGGGGACCGGCGACCATCGCCCGGCGAATGGGCGCCGACGACCTCGACGCGCACGAGATCGCGGCGTACGACCCCGAGGCGTTCGCCGCGCTCCTCTCCGACAAGCCGGCCGTGCACCGGTACCCCGGCTCGATGGCCAAGCGGGTCCAGCAGCTCTGCCAGTACCTCGTCGAGCACTACGAGGGCGACGCCGAGGGCGTCTGGCGGGACGTGACGACCGGGCAGGAACTGCTCAAGCGCCTCGGCGACCTGCCGGGCTTCGGCAAACAGAAGGCCCAGATCTTCCTGGCCCTGCTCGGCAAGCAGCTCGGCGTGCAGCCCAAGGGCTGGCGTGAGGCCGCCGGTGCCTACGGCGAGCCGAAGTCCTTCCGCTCCGTCGCCGACATCACCGGCCCGGAGTCCCTGGTCAAGGTGCGCGCCCACAAGCAGGAGACGAAGGCCGCGGCGAAGGCGGCGAAGGCCGCCGGCAAGTAGGCGCCCGCGTCACCTGCCTCCCGCCGGTAGGCCGAGTGAGCGGATCTCGGGCCCGGGAGGATCAGCCCCGTCCGTGCGGCGGGGAGATCACCTCCCATGAGCCCCGCCGCGCGCACCCCGTACGCCTCGTACGCCGTGCGCCGGACCGCCTGGCTCCGGGTCGTCGTCCTGCTGCTCGCCCTGCTCGTGCCGGGGACGGCGGCGCACTGCGGAGCGGCCGAGTCGGTCGTGTCGAGCGGTACGGCCGCCGAGCACGACGTCCACGACAGCGCCCTGCGCCCGTCGGCCAGGTACGGCCACCGCGGCGTCGTAGCCCTACGCCCCGTGCCCGGCCCGCCGGCGGCACGGCACGCACCGGCGCGGACGGCCCACCCGCTCCCCGTACCGCCACGGCCCACTCCCGCCCCGCGCTCGGTGGTCCTGCGCTGCTGACAGCACCGGCCGCCCCGGTCCATCAGTCAGTACGCCCAGCCCACCCAGTACGCCACACGGGACAAGGAACACCGACATGGCGATCGATCCCTACGCGGTCCTGCGCGCCCTTCTGCGCGCCGAGGCCGCCCGCAACACACCGAAACCGCAGATGAAGGAAGCCGAGCGGCAGCGGCCCCCGGAGAAGCGGGGCCGCTGACCGGGCGGCGGGGGCGGGGCCCCGGTGGGCTACCGCCTCCGCCGTGCCGTACCGAAGAGCGAGCGGGTGATCTCCCGGCCGATCTGGGTGCCCAGGGAACGGGCCAGGGACTTGAACATGCCGCTGCCCACCACCTGTTGGACGACAGAGACGCCCTCCCCCGATCCCGTCGACTCCCTCGGTTCTTCGGACCGGCTGGACCGGCTGGACCTGGTGGGCTCGGTCGGCCTCATCTCGTCCGGGCCCTTGGCTCCACCGCCTCCAACACCTCCACCGGCCCCGCCGGGGGTCTGAGCGGCTGTCAGTTTCTCGTAGGCCGACTCTCTGTCCACAGCCTGTGCGTAACGGTCGTAGAGCCGTGAGGACCTGACCGCCTGGTCGAGAACGGCCGCGTCGACGGGGCCCATCAGGGACTCGGGCGCGCGCAGGCGGGTCGCGGCGACCGGGGTCGGGGCGCCTTTCTCGCTCAGGACGGTGACCACCGCCTCACCCGTCCCGAGGCCGGTGAGCAGCTCCTCCAGGTCGTATGCCGAGTTCGGGAAGGTCTGCACCGTGGCCCTGAGGGCCTTCTGGTCGTCCGGGGTGAAGGCGCGCAGCGCGTGCTGGACCCGGTTGCCGAGCTGGGCGAGGACGTCGGCGGGCACGTCTCGCGGGGTCTGCGTCACGAAGAACACGCCCACCCCCTTGGAGCGGATGAGCCGGACGGTCTGTGTGATCGCGTCCAGGAACGCCTTCGACGCGTCCTTGAAGAGCAGATGCGCCTCGTCGAAGAAGAAGACGAGCTTGGGCTTGTCGGCGTCGCCGACCTCGGGGAGGTCGTGGAAGAGGTCGGCCAGGAGCCACATCAGGAAGGTCGAGAAGAGCTGCGGCCGGTCCTGGACGGCGGGCAGTTCGAGCACCGAGACCACGCCCCGGCCGTCCGGGGCCGTGCGCAGCAGCTCCGCCGTGTCGAACTCCGGTTCGCCGAAGAAGTCCGCCATGCCCTGCGCCTCGAAGGCGGTGAGGGAACGCAGGATCACCCCGGCCGTGGCCGTCGACAGCCCGCCGATGTTCCTCAGCTCGGGCCTGCCCTCGTCGGAGGTGAGGAACGCGACGACGGCCCGCAGGTCCTTCAGGTCGACCAGTTCCAGCCCTTTCTGGTCGGCGTAGTGGAAGACCAGGCCGAGCGACTGCTCCTGGGTCTGGTTGAGCTGGAGCACCTTGGACAGCAGCACCGGGCCGAAACTGGTGATCGTGGCCCGCACCGGGATGCCGTGGCCGAGACCGCCGAGCGCGTAGAACTCGGCGGGGAAGCCGGTCGCCGTCCACTTCTGGTGCACCTCGGCGGCCCGGGCGGCGACGCGCTCGTTCGCCTGCCCGTCCCCCACCGTCTGCCCCGGCGCGGAGATGCCGGACACGTCACCCTTCACATCGGCCAGGAAAACGGGCACACCTTGGGCGCTGAGCTGTTCGGCGATCAGCTGGAGTGTCTTCGTCTTGCCGGTGCCGGTGGCCCCCGCGACCAGACCGTGCCGGTTGAGCATGGGGAGCGGGATACGGATCTGGGCGTCCGGGAGGCACGTTCCGTCCCACAGCAGGGCGCCCAGATCGAGGGCCGGGCCGGTGAAGGCGTACCCGGCGGCGATCTCCAGGGCCGGCTGGGGGAGCGCGGGGGCGCCCCCGGGCGCGCGTGGGGGTGAGTCGGGCGCGTTTGCCGGGGGCATGGGCTCCGTGGTGGCCGATGACACGCTCTCGCTGTCGCTCATGTCGGGTCCCTCTTCCGGTTTGCCCCGCTTTACAGCATCTTTTCCAGCGTCGCACTCCGTCTCCATGGCTGCGCCCGGAACGTCTGGACCGGTAGGCTTTCCGTGTGATCTTCAAGCGCATCGGAAACGGCCGGCCGTACCCCGACCACGGCCGGGAAAGCACCCGGCAGTGGGCGGACGTCGCGCCGCGCCCGGTCCGCCTCGATCAGCTCGTGACGACCAAGGGCCAGCTCGACCTGGAAACCCTGCTCGCCGAGGACTCCACGTTCTACGGCGACCTCTTCGCGCACGTCGTGAAGTGGCAGGGCGACCTGTATCTGGAGGACGGTCTGCACCGCGCGGTCCGGGCGGCCCTCCAGCAACGCCAGGTGCTGCACGCCCGCGTCCTCGAAATGGACTGACGGCCGTCCAGACCGTCCTCGCGACGCTTATTGGCCCTTTCGGGTAGTACTGCGGCCGGGTCAATGATCATTTAGTAGGCATCACCGCCCGGGCGCACTACGCTGCGCCCATGAGCATGCTGACTCCCCCCGGAATGGGCGGCCAGTACCGCATCACGGGGGACAAGTACCCGCGGATGCGCCGACCCCGGGGACGCCGCAAGTTCGTGTTCGGACTCGTGGCCTCCGTCGTCGCCCTCGGCCTGATCGGCTGGGGCACCTTGCAGCTCATCGACGTCTTCACCGGCGGCGGCAGCAAGGCCACGGCCGCGGGACCCAAGTCGGACTGCGGGACGAAGGCCGACCCCACCACGACTCCGGCCACGCCGAAGACCGTCAGAGCGCTGCCCGAGCCCGGCCGGATCACCGTCAACGTGCTGAACGCCACGCCCCGCAGCGGCCTCGCCAAGCAGGCGGCGGACGAACTGCGCAAGCGCGGCTTCCGCATCGGCGACGTCGGCAACGCGCCCAAGGCCTACGACAAGAAGATCGCCGGAATCGGCATGGTGCTCGGCGCGAAGTCGGCCACCGAGGCCGCCCTGCCCGTGCTCGGCACCCAGCTCGCCGGCGCCCAGGTGAAGACCGACGCACGCGCGTCGGCCACCGAGGTCGACCTGCTCATCGGCACCGCCTTCACGGCCCTGACCAGCAAGAAGGACGCCGACCAGGCCCTGGCCGCACTGGCCGGTCCGGCGCCGACGCCCTCCAGCAGCCCGAAGAGCTGCTGACCGCTGAGCCTCGTACAACTGCTCGTACTGCTGCTCGTACTACTGGCTGTGCGGGGCGCCGCCGCTACTCGGCCGCGCCGTACAGCCGGTCGCCCGCGTCGCCGAGGCCCGGGACGATGTAGCCGTGCTCGTTCAGGCGCTCGTCCACCGAGGCCGTCACGACCGTGACCGGGGTGCCCGCCAGCTCGCGTTCCATGATCTCGACGCCCTCCGGGGCGGCCAGCAGAACCACGGCTGTCACATCGTCGGCGCCGCGCTTGATCAGCTCGCGGATCGCCGCGACCAGGGTGCCACCGGTGGCGAGCATCGGGTCGAGGACGTACACCTGACGCCCGGAGAGGTCCTCCGGCATACGGGTGGCGTACGTCGACGCCTGGAGCGTCTCCTCGTCGCGCACCATGCCCATGAAGCCCACCTCGGCGGTCGGCAGCAGCCGGACCATGCCGTCCAGCATGCCCAGACCGGCCCGCAGGATCGGCACCACCAGCGGGCGCGGGTAGGACAGCTTGACGCCCGTGGTCGAGGCGACCGGCGTCGTGATGTCGACCTGTTCGGTACGCACGTCGCGCGTGGCCTCGTAGGCGAGCAGGGTGACCAGCTCGTCGGCGAGACGGCGGAAGGTCGCGGAGTCGGTGCGCTGGTCGCGCAGCGTGGTGAGCTTGTGGGCGACCAGAGGGTGGTCGACGACGTGGAGACGCATGGCCCTAACAGTAGCCGTGGTCCCGTACAGCGGCTCTGCTCCCCCGTGCGACGGTTCCGGTTCCCACTACAGCGGTTCCGGTTCCCCGTACAGCGGCGCCGCTCCCCGCTCACCCTTCCGGTGGCATCAAACCGCCCGGCGGAGGGAAGGTGGGAGAGACGCACCGACTGGGGGTGTCTGCCCATGCCTGACCGTGAACCCGACCGGGAACGGGACCAGAAGGCGTCGGAAACCGAGGCCGAACGGCGTCGGCGCCGGGCCGTCTTCCTGCGCGAACTGACCGAGGCGCGCGAGTTGCGCGACCGTGTCCAGCCACGCCGCGCCAAGACCGCCCGCCTCCGCCACGCCATGCGCATGCGCACGTTCCGCTGGTAGCAGGCGCGTTGGGGGGTGGCCGTGCGGGCGCCGTGGGGGAGGCCGGTTACGATCCGCTGGTGGCGGCGACGACAGTGCTGCTGAACGACTCGGTCCACCAGCGATCAAAAGAGCCGGACACAGGGTGCCGAAGACGTCCCCTGAACGCTCCGTTTCTGCCACGATGCCGAGTGGGCGGGCCTCGGCTCACAGCGTTCCCCGCCCACGAACTCCGCCGGGAGGGCCCCCGCCCGGCACGCCTAGGACCAGTGGGAGAGTCACGGTGTACTTCGCCGCACTGCTCGCGCGCACCGAAGACGGGTGGGAAGCGAGCGACAAAGAGCTCGACGACGTGGAAACCCTGTCGGACCTGGCCGAACTGGCCCGTGAAGCCTCCCCCGAGGACGACACGGTGCTGGTGCTCATCGAGCAGGAGGACGCCTGGTTCGGCGTCGTCCGCATCGACGGCGAGGACGACCCCCGTATCTACGTCTCGGACGCCGCCGCCGCTGCCCGTAGTTCGTACGGCGAGATTCTGCTCACGGCCGAGCTGCTCGGCCGCGATCCGGACACCGACGAGCCGGATCTCGACGCCCTCGACCTCGACGGCACCGAGGACGGTGAGTCGGACGCCGATCCGGACACCGACGAAGACGACGAGGAGGCCGGTACGTCCGCCGAAGCGGTACCGCACGGCCCCGTAGGGGACCCGGAGATCCTCGACGACCTCGGCGTCGGCGAGAAGGACCTCCGCGCCCTGGACGCCGACGACGCGCTGGGCGCGATCGCCGAGGCCCTGGGAGCGGCGGAGGTCCTGGAGACGGTGCGCTGAGCGAGGAGGGCCTGATCGGCAAGGGGTCACCCGACCCCGTACGGGATCCCTGGCGGGCCGCGATGCGGCTCGCCCTGGCCGAGGCCGAGCGGGCCGTCCTGGGCGGCGACGTCCCCGTGGGCGCCGTCGTCCTGGCCGCCGACGGCACGACGGTGCTCGCGACCGGGCACAACGAGCGCGAGGCGACGGGCGATCCGACCGCGCACGCGGAGATCCTCGCGGTCCGGCGGGCCGCGGCGGGACTCGGCGAGTGGCGGCTCTCCGGCTGCACGCTCGTCGTGACGCTGGAGCCCTGCACGATGTGCGCGGGCGCCCTCGTGCAGTCCCGTGTGGACCGCGTGGTCTACGGCGCCCGCGACGAGAAGGCGGGCGCGGCCGGCTCCCTCTGGGACGTCGTTCGCGACCGTCGCCTCAACCACCGCCCCGAGGTGATCGCCGGCGTCCTCGCGGACGACTGCGCCGGCCTCCTCACCACCTTCTTCCGCGACGGCCGCTGACGAAAACGGATTTCGGAGCACGCCACACCTTGCTGTAAGGTCTCCCTCGGTAGCGTGTCCGAGCGGCCGAAGGAGCTCGCCTCGAAAGCGAGTGTGGCGCAAGTCACCGAGGGTTCAAATCCCTCCGCTACCGCTGTAGAAAGGCCTCGCCGAACGGCGGGGCCTTTCGTGCGACATCGGTCGGGTGTCGTGCGGTCGGTTCTGGTCGGGTCTGAGGGGGAGGCCGCCGTGGCGGTGAATTCGAAGAAGCTCGCCGTCTACGCAGTCGTGGTCTTCGTGCTGTACGTGATCATCACGGACCCGTCGAAGGCGGCCGACTACGTCCAGATAGCGTTCGAAGGAATCTCGAACGCGGCCAGTGCCATAGGTGACTTCATGACCTGGGTCGCCGACGGCGCCAAGTAACAGCCGAGGAGTACATGTGATCCGCCATCTGGTCCTCTTCAAGCTCAACGAGGGCGTCGAACGCGACGAACCGCGGGTCGTGGCGGGTGCCGAGGCCTTCCGTGCCCTGTCCGGCCAGATCGACGAACTCCGCTTCTGGGAGTGCGCCTGGAACATCACCGACCGCCCCATCGCCTACGACTTCGCGATCAACTCGGCCGTCGACGACCTGGACGCGCTGAAGCGGTACCTCGAACACCCGTCCCACCAGGCGGCCGCCGGACAGTGGCGCGAGTTCGCCACATGGGTGATCGCCGACTACGAGGTCTGACCAACGAGGCCTGTCCATACGGCCGCACGGACCGCCCCACACCGGAACGATGTGGGGCTTTTCTGCGTCTTGCGCATCAACCATCCGTCAACACGGTGTTATGGGGTGCTTGCACACAGTGCACATGTCTTGTGATGCTATGACCGCTTTTGACGGATGAGTTGACCGTTGAGTTTGACCGATGAGTTCGACCGATTAGTTCGACCGATTAGTTCGACCGATGAAGAGGTGGCGTTGACCGTGTCGGCCAGTACTGCGCCACCCCAGGAAGCCCCCGCCCAAGAAGCCCCCGTCCAGGACATCGCACCTCAGGAGCCCGCTCCCCAGCGGAGCCGGGGCGCTGACACCCGGGCACTCACCCAGGTGCTCTTCGGCCAGCTCAAGATGCTGGATCCCGGTACGCCGGAGCACAACCGCGTACGGGGGGCGCTCATCGAGGCGAACATCCCGCTCGTGCGCTACGCGGCCGCCCGCTTCCGCTCCCGCAACGAGCCCATGGAGGACGTCGTCCAGGTCGGCACCATCGGGCTGATCAACGCCATCGACCGGTTCGACCCCGACCGGGGCGTGCAGTTCCCCACGTTCGCGATGCCGACCGTCATCGGCGAGATCAAGCGGTACTTCCGGGACAACGTCCGCACGGTCCACGTACCGCGCCGGCTGCACGAGTTGTGGGTGCAGGTCAACGGGGCGACCGAGGACCTGACAACGGCCTTCGGACGCACCCCGACGACCGCCGAGATCGCCGAGCGACTGCGCATCAGCGAGGAGGACGTGCTGTCCTGCATCGAGGCCGGCCGCTCGTACCACGCGACCTCCCTGGAGGCCGCCCAGGAGGGCGACGGCCTGCCCGGCCTGGTCGACCGCCTCGGCTACGAGGACCCCGCGCTGGACGGCGTGGAGCACCGCGACCTGGTCCGCCACCTCCTGGTCCAGCTCCCGGAACGCGAACAGCGCATCCTCCTGCTGCGTTACTACAGCAACCTCACCCAGTCGCAGATCAGCGCGGAACTGGGCGTCTCCCAGATGCACGTGTCCCGACTGCTGGCCCGTAGCTTCGCGCGACTGCGCTCGGCGAACCGCGTCGAGGCCTAGTCCGAGCCCTGGCAGAGCTGCCCGCCCCGGCGTATCCGGATACGGGATCGAGTTGTCACCTGGGAGAGCGAATCGCTCAAGGGAGCACTTCCCGGTATTTCTAGGCTGAAAAACCGTCACACCCCCTTTTTCCAGGGCGGATTCACGCTCCACATGTCGACATGTCACTACAGCGTGTTGCCGACATGTGACATTCTGCCGGAAGAGCGTTTGCCGTGGCTTCGGCTCCGGTATTCAGGTGAAGGCTGCGTTCCTCAGATCGGGAACGTCCGCCGCGACCGTCCGCGACCCAAAGGGGGTGGCATGTCCGCAGACCAGGGCAGCTCGAAGGTGCTCACGCTCACAAAGAGCGAGTCGGCGCCCGCCGAGCTTCACGACGTCCCGGCCCTCGTAGTGGAGGTCGAGGCAGAGGCGACCCCGGCCGTCCAGGCCCTCCCGGCTCCTCCGCCGACCACGGGCGCCATCGACACCCGGACCCTGTCCCGTTCCCTGTTCCTGCGGCTCGCCGCCCTCGACGAGAACAGCCCCGAGCGTGCGTACGTCCGGGACACCCTCATCGAGTTGAACCTCCCCCTCGTCCGGTACGCGGCGGCCCGCTTCCGCTCCCGGAACGAGCCGATGGAGGACATCGTCCAGGTCGGCACCATCGGCCTGATCAAGGCGATCGACCGCTTCGACTGCGAACGCGGTGTCGAGTTCCCGACGTTCGCGATGCCGACGGTCGTGGGCGAGATCAAGCGCTTCTTCCGCGACACCTCGTGGTCGGTGCGTGTACCGCGCCGGCTGCAGGAGCTGCGCCTGGCCCTCACCAAGGCCAGCGACGAACTCGCCCAGAAGCTGGACCGTTCCCCCACGGTGCCCGAACTCGCCGTGGTCCTGGGCGTGTCCGAGGAGGACGTGGTCGACGGCCTCGCGGTCGGCAACGCGTACACGGCCTCGTCCCTGGACTCCCCGGCCCTGGAGGACGACGGCGGCGAGGGCTCCCTGGCCGACCGCCTCGGCTACGAGGACACGGCGCTTGAGGGCGTGGAGTACCGCGAGTCCCTGAAGCCGCTGCTGGCCAAACTCCCGCCGCGCGAGCGCCGGATCATCATGCTGCGCTTCTTCGCCAACATGACCCAGTCGCAGATCGGCGAGGAGGTCGGCATCTCCCAGATGCACGTGTCACGCCTCCTGACCCGGACCCTGACCCAGCTCCGCGAGGGCCTGATCTCCGACTGAGATCGGGCTGTCGGTCCGGCTCGGTCCGGCTACGGATCCGACTGTGGATCCGGTCGGAGATCCGGCCAAAGTCCGACTGAGGGTTCACTTCTGACGGAGCATCAGTGACGATGTCGCGATGCTTCGACAGACCCGCGCGACGCATGACCGCCGGGGCGCCATCGCCCTGACCTCCTCGGCGGCCGTCGTGACCTGTGCCCTGGCAGGGGTGTTGGCGGCGTGCGGGAACGGCGGCGGACACGACGAGGGGTTGGAGCTGCTCGCCAAGGAGTGCATATAAGGCCGGATTAGCTCGATCGTGTGATCGTCTGTGTGCGGGCTTGCGGTGGTCTGGGCTGTTCGGGCTAACGTGATCGTGCGACCTGGGACACCGGGTACGGCGTCAGCGTGCGGGGCCCCTGCTCCACCGGAGTGATGGTTCAGGGCCTCCCCGTCGCCCCCTGGCCGTACCCACCTGGCCAGGCCGCGTAGGGAACTGGCCTCCCGGGCCCGGACCACGCACACGATGCGTGTCGCCACCCGGGGTCGAGTACGCCGGGGACCAGTGCGCCCAAGACCGTTCGGGGCGCGCGGCTGAACGGACTCACTCCCACTCAGCCCACAGGAACGGTACGTGCCGGTCGAGCGACCGGCGATCGGCGGTACGGCGATCGCTCCCACCGGGGAGGTGACGTTCGTACCGCTGGAGGGACGGCAGCCGGAGACTCCGGCTCCCAACCCGCCCGCTGGACAAGGCAGTCGACCGCGCACCCCCTGCGACAGGGCCCGGGGCAGCGCCCCTTCCGGCAGCGCCGGCCGCTCCTCCAGGAGACGCCGGCTCCGGCCGGACAAGCACGGGTTCAGCGGATCCGGGGCCGACACCGAGGCAGACGTCGACACCGACATCGACATCGAGTGTCACACCGGGGCCGGGGCCGACAGCTCCGACAGCTTCCACAACACCGGTGCCGTCAACGCCCACCGGTCCCGCGCGGCTGGTCACAGGTGCGCTGGTACGAGAGTCCACGGACAGACGCTGGTGCGAGAAGGCGACGCTTCCCTTCCACAACACCGGTGGCTCACCGGTGCGTTCGGGCACGGTGACCTTCGGCACGCACATCATCGACCTGCTCGGCATCGACTGGGCGACCATCGAGTCGACGGTGCCGCTCCCGACGCCGATCGGGCCGGGTACGGGGCGCGAAGAGAGCTGGACGGTGTGCGTGGAGGAGTGGCGCGTGCCGTGGGGGATGCGGGTGGACACCCGAGTCGTCGGGGTGCAGTGGGAGTAAGCAGGGGGCAGGCGGACAGGGCGACGAGCCGCCGCTCCGCCGTGCACCGGCGGACAGGCGGTCACGTCCTCGCGTAGGCCCTACTTGAGCGCCAGCCAGGCCACCGCCGCGATCACCAGCACGGCGACGACCACGCCGACGATCAGGCCGATACGGGGGCCCGCCGGCGCAGGTGCCTGGCGGCCGCCGCCCTGAGGGGTCTCGTCGACGAACGCTCGGAACATCTGGGTGCTGCCCGCGGGGTCGTAGTTGCCCTCGGGGCCCTGGGGGTTGGGGGTGTTGGCCATGGTGCGAGACCCTAGCGAACTCGACGGGGCGCGCCCAAGCTGCCCCCCTCTCTCACCCATCTCACCTGCGCGTTTACGTTCGCCAATGCTTGCCTTTGCCAAGTTTTTAGCCCTACCCCTCGCAATTTCATTTGCCTGTAGCAACCAATCTTTTCTATGGTTGCCCCAAGCAACGAATAACTGGACACCGGAGCAGGGCTCAGGGGACCGCACTCAGGGACCGCACTCAGGAGGTGTGATGGCCGAGCAGACGCAGTACGAGGAGCTGGTGCGTCAGTTCAGTGCCTTCGGGGCCGTCAAGCGGGAGATGGGGCGGATCATGCCGCCCGAGTGTCCCGGCGGTTCCGCCACCGTGCTGACGCTGCTCGGCCGGTACGGGGACATGCGGATGAGCCGGCTCGCCGAGCTGCTGGCCGTCGACATGTCCGTCACCAGCCGCCATGTCGCCCACGTCGCCGGACGCGGCTGGATCGAACGGCTCCCCGACCCCGCCGACAAGCGCTCCCGCATTCTGCGGCTGACCCCGTCGGGGCACGCGCAGATCGGCGAGCTGTCACGACGGACCACCGAACTGCTCGCCCACCGGCTCGCCGACTGGAGCGACGAGGAGGTCGGGCAGCTCGCCCGCCTCATGGGGCGGCTCCGGGAGAGCTTCGGTACCCAACACACGCCGTAGCAAATGACGTGCAAGACGCAGCACAGACAAGGAAGTTCAATGGCAACGACCACACCGGCCGGTGTGCGGGCGGCGCACGCCAAGCACGGAGGAGGGTCCCACGGGTCCGCCGACGGCGCGCCGATGACGCACCGGCAGATCATGGAAGCGCTCACCGGGCTGCTGCTCGGCATGTTCGTGGCGATCCTGTCCTCGACGATCGTCTCCAACGCCCTGCCCGACATCATCAAGGACCTCGGCGGCGGCCAGAGCGCCTACACCTGGGTCGTGACCGCGTCGCTGCTCGCGATGACCGCGTCCACCCCGCTGTGGGGCAAGCTCGCCGACCTCTTCTCCAAGAAGCTGCTGATCCAGTTCGCGCTCGTCATCTTCGTGCTGGGCTCGGCTGCCGCCGGACTCTCGCAGAACGCGGCCATGCTCATCGGCTTCCGTGCCGTGCAGGGCGTCGGCATGGGTGGACTGTCCGCCCTCGCCCAGATCATTCTCGCGGCGATGATCTCCCCGCGTGAGCGTGGCCGCTACAACGGCTACCTCGGCGCCACCTTCGCGACCGCGATGGTCGGGGGACCGCTGATCGGCGGGGTCATCACCGACACCAGCTGGCTCGGCTGGCGCTGGTGCTTCTACGTAGGCGTGCCCTTCGCCGTCGTCGCCCTCGTCGTGCTGCAGCGGACCCTGCACCTGCCCGTCGTGAAGCGCAAGGCCAAGGTCGACTGGACCGGCGCCTTCTTCATCACCGCGGCCGTCTGCCTGCTGCTGGTCTGGGTGACCTTCGCCGGCGACAAGTACGACTGGGTGTCCTGGCAGACGTACGCGATGATCGGCGGCACCGTCGCCCTGCTCGGGATCTTCGTCCTCGTCGAGTCGAAGGCCAGTGAGCCGATCATCCCGCTGCGGCTCTTCCGCAACCGCACGATCACCCTCGCCTCGCTCGCCTCGCTCTTCGTCGGCGTCGCGATGTTCGCGGGCACCATCTTCTTCAGCCAGTACTTCCAGCTGGCCCGGGACAAGTCGCCGACCATGTCAGGCGTCATGACGATCCCGATGATCGGCGGCCTGTTCGTCGCCTCCACCGTCTCCGGGCAGGTCATCACCCGTACGGGACGCTGGAAGGCGTGGCTGCTCTCCGGCGGTGTGCTGGTGAGCGCCGGTCTCGGTCTGCTGGGCACCCTGCGCTACGACACCCCGTACTGGCACGTCGCCATCTACATGGCGCTGCTCGGGCTCGGCGTCGGCATGATGATGCAGAACCTCGTGCTCTGCACCCAGAACCAGGTCTCCCCCTCCGACCTGGGTGTCGCCAGCTCGGTGGTCACCTTCTTCCGTTCCCTCGGCGGCGCGATCGGCGTCTCCGCGCTGGGCGCGGTCCTCAGCCACCGGATCACCGACCACCTGAAGGACGGCCTGGCCACCATCGACCCGAAGTACGCCTCGGCGCTCTCCGGTTCCACGAACAACACGATCCCCGACCTCGACGTGCTGCCCGCGCCGCTGCGCACGGTCATCGAGGGCGCGTACGGCCACGGCATCGGTGACGTCTTCCTCTACGCCGCCCCGGTCGCCCTGCTCGCGCTCGTCTTCTCCGTCTTCATCAAGGAGGTCCCGTTGCGGACCAAGGGCGCGCTGGCGCAGGCCGCGGAGGAGAAGCAGGCCGCTCTCGGCCCGGTCGCCCCGGCCGCAGAGGTCAGCGACACGGAGAAGGTGCCCGGCGCCGTCGCCACGGTGGCTGTCGCGGCCACCGGGACCGGCGAGACCTTCGAGCCCGTCGAGGAGCCTTCCGGTGGCGGGATTCCGGTACGGGGTCACGTGCGCGGTGCCGAGAGCGCGCCCGTTCCGCAGGCCGCCGTCACGCTGATCTCCCTCACCGGACGTCAGCTGGGCCGCGCGGTCGCGCAGGGCGACGGCGCCTACGCGCTGGACGCGCCGGGCACCGGTTCGTACGTCCTGATCGCCTCGGCGGACGGGTTCCAGCCGCAGGCCTCGACCGTCGTCGTGAACGGCGAGCCGGTCTCGTACGACATCCTGCTCAGCGGCACCAGTGGCCTCAGCGGGCTGGTGCGCGGCGCCGAGACCGGGGTGCCCGTCAAGGACGCCATGGTGATCGTCACCGATGTGCGCGGGGATGTACTGGCCACCGGGACCACCGGTGAGCAGGGCGAGTTCACGTTCGCCGAGCTGGTGCCGGGTGGAGTGACGGTCGCCGTGAACGCCGCCGGGTATCGGCCGCGGGCGCTGCCCGTCGAGGTCGGCGGCACCGGGGTCACCCGGGTCGAGGTGGAACTGGCGTCCGGGGCGCACGTCCAGGGTGTCGTACGGGCGCCGCACGGGCCGCTCGGGGACGCGCGGGTCACGCTCGTCGACGCGGCCGGCAACGTGGTCGGCTCGTCGACGACCGGTACGGACGGGGCGTACGCCTTCACCGATCTGGACAGCGGCGAGTACACGGTCATCGCGACCGGCTACCCGCCGGTGGCCACCGCCCTGACCGTCACGGGCCGCGGCGCCGACGACCACGACATCGAACTCGCCCACCCGGGCGGGGAGTAGCAGAACATGAACGGCACCACAGGGATCGCAGGGGTCACGGGGCTGAGTGCGCGGGTTCGTACGCGGGACGGGTGGGCCGTGTCGCACGCCGTCGTCACCGTGACCGACATGACCGGCGGGCAGGTGGTGCGCGCCGGGGCGGACGCGGACGGGGTCGTGCGCGACGCGACCCCGCTCGCGCCCGGCGCGTACACCGTGATCGTGACGGCCGTCGGCTACGCGCCCACCGCGTCCAGCGCCATCGTCACCGTGAGCGGACGCGCCGAGGTCGGGACCGTCACGCTCGCCCGGCTGGGCGGCGGCGCCGAACTGCCGCCGCCGGGGCCGTGGACCGTCGACCCGGCCCACTCGTCCGTCGGGGCACTCGCCCAGCATCTGGGCATCTCCAGCGTGCACGGACGGTTCACCGAGTTCACGGCGACGATCGAGATCGCGCCGGACGACATCGCCAAGTCCCGTGTGGAGGCGGTCATCTCGGCGGCCTCCATCGACACGGGCAACGGCACGCGGGACGACCATCTGCGGTCCGCCGACTTCCTGGACGTGGACACCCACCCCGAGATCACGTTCCACTCGACGGGTCTCACCCCGGCCGCCGGTTCCGACCGCTGGACCGTCCACGGCGAGCTGACCATGCGCGGTGTCGTACGGCCCGTCGACCTCGACCTCGCCTACCTCGGCACCGGCGCCGACCCCTGGGGCGGCACCCGGGCCGCGTTCCGGGCGACGACGGAGCTGCGGCGCGAGGACTTCGCCATGAACTACAACCAGGTGGTGCGGGCGGGGATCGCGGCGATCGGTACGACGCTCAGGGTGGAGCTGGACATCCAAGCCGTGCGGGGGCCCAGCCTCTAGGCTGCCCGTATGGCACCGAACATCGCTACGAACACCGCCGTGTCCCTGGCCGAGCTGCTCGACTTCGTACGGCCCCGCCACCGGGCGATCCTCCTCACCCGGCGCGCGGACGGGTCCCCCCAGGCCTCGCCGCTGACCTGTGGGGTCGACGACTCGGGGCGGGTCGTCGTGTCGACCTACCCCGAGCGCGCCAAGACGCGCAACGCCAAGCGGGACGAGCGCGTCAGCCTGCTCGTGCTGAGCGACGACTGGGACGGGCCGTGGGTCCAGATCGACGGCACGGCGGAGGTCATCGACTCCCCGGAGTCGGTCGAGCCGCTCGTGGAGTACTTCCGGAACATCTCGGGTGAGCACCCGGACTGGGACGAGTACCGCGCGGCCATGGTGAAGCAGGGCAAGTCGATCATCCGGGTCACCCCGGACAAGTGGGGGCCGGTCGCCACCGGCGGTTTCCCGGCGAGGCTTGCTCCGCAGGGGTAGGCGGGGAAACGGGGGTGGGCGGCGACGAGGCTCGGGTCGATGCGGTGAGCCTCGTCCTGGGGGCTCCGCCCCCGGACCCCCGGTCGCGCTGAACGCGCTCGTCCTCAATCGCCGGACGGGCTGGATGGTGCCGGGCGGCGTCCGGCGTCCTCGGGCCCCGGACGCGCTGAAAGGCCTGGCCGCGCCCGCAGACACTGATCACGCTGGAAGAGACCGGCCGCACCCTCAGCCACCCGACCCGCTGGAAAGGCCCAGTCGCCCCTCAGGCACCGACCCGCTGAAGAAGACCGGCCGCCCCCTCAGGCACCGACCCGCCGGAAAAACCCGGCCGCACCCTCAGCCACCCGACCCGCTGGAAAGGCCCGGCGCCGGAGTCTCGTCGTCCTGCCTCGTGACCATCGCCTCGATGCCCGCCACCAGCAGTTCCAGTGCGAAGTCGAAGTCCCGCTCGCGCATCTCCTGGACCGTTTCGCCGCCCCTCGCCGCCATCATGTCCGCCGACTCCTGGACCAGTTCGGCGACCTCGGGGGCCGCCCCGACCGCGCTCATGGCGTGCTGGAAGAAGGCGTCCTGGGTCATTCCGGCGTCCTTGCAGCGGGCGATGAAGTGGCCCTCGATCGTGCCGAACCCGTACACGAACTGGAAGACGGCGGCGATGGCGCCGGTGAGTCCTCGCGCGGGCAGGCCGGTCCGCCGGATCACCCGCTGGACGGCACGTGAGAAGGCCTGCGCGTGCGGGCCGATGTTGAGGTAGGTCCCGGCGAGCGGCGACACCCAGGGGTGGCGGACCAGCAGGGCCCGGTACTCGCCGGCCAGTACCCGGAGCTGGTCGCGCCAGTCCTCGCCTTCGGCCTCCGGGTCGGGCAGGCGCAGTTGGGCGCCGGCCGCGTCGAGGGCGAGTTCGAGCAGGTCGTCCTTGTTGTCGACGTACCAGTACACCGACATGGCTGTGACGTTCAGCTCGGCGGCCAGCCGCCGCATCGAGAACCTGGCCAGTCCCTCCGCGTCCAGCAGCCGAACGGTCGCCTCGGTGATCCGGTCCCGGTCCAGGCCAGAGGGCTGCCCGCCACGACCGGTACTGCTCCGGCGCGCCTTCCCGTCAAGCCAGACACTGGTCCGCGCAGGCCGTTCAACTGCTCTCACCATGGCGCGCCTCCCGATACATACGTCCGCTTGCAAGGATGCCAGGCCGCGGCCGGCCCAAGGGGCGCGGGGAACTGCGCGATCAGCCACAGACGGCCCGCAGCCGCACAACAAGCCGAACCCCCGAGTTCCTAGGCGGCAGTCACCCGCTCGGCCCTGCGCAACAACACCGCAGCGACCACCCCACCGAGCAACACAGCTCCCGCCCCCACCAGCTGACTGGTCTCCAGCCCGGAGGCGAACGCCTCCGTGATCCGTGCCCTCTCCGCCGCCGACCCCGCCTCCGCCAACGCCCCCGGCAGGGACACCGCGGCCACGGAGACCAGCGCGGCGAACCGCGAGTTCAGCACCGCGCCGAGCACCGCGACCCCGAGCCCCTGCCCGAACTCCGCCACCGTGCCGTTGATCCCCGCCCCGACTCCGGCCTTCTCCGGCGGAATCGAGCTCATGATCGCGTGCGCCATCGCCGGGCTCGCCACCGCTGCCCCGGTCCCGATGAGCAGCAGGCCGAGCAACGTACCCGCGTAACCGCCGGAGGCAACCGTCGCGATGGAGACCAGGCCGCACGCCATCAGCGTCATACCGAGCCCGATGGCGAGGGGCGTCCCCAGTCTGGCCGCCCATTTCGCCGAGACACCGGTGAAGTTGAGCGCGACGATCGCGAGCGCGAGCGGTGCCGTACGCAGCCCCGCCTCCAAGGGGCCGTAGCCGAGCACGAACTGCATGTGCTGGGTGAGGAGAAAGAGCGAGCCACCCATCCCGAAGGTGATCAGCACCGCGCCCGCGACCGCCCCCGTGAACCGCCGGTTCCTGAAGAAGTGCGTGTCGAGCATGGGGTACGGGATCCGGCTCTCCCAGTACGCGAAGGCGCCCAGCACCATGACCGCGACGGCCGCCGGCACCAGCACCCGGCCCGACGTCCAGCCGTGTTCCGGGCCGGAGATGATGGCGAACACGAGCGAGGACATGCCGATCGTGGAGAGCAGCGCGCCCAGGAGGTCCGGACGGTCGCCGGTCGGGTTCTTCGACTCGGGTACGAGCGCCACGACCGCCACCAGCCCCAGCGCCGCGACCGGGATGTTGATGAGGAAGATCGCGCCCCACCAGAAGTGGTTCAGCATGAAGCCGCCGATGAGCGGGCCGGTGGCGAAGCCGAGCGAGTTCACCGCGGCCCAGATGCCGATGGCCTTCGGCTGCTCCTCGGGCGTGAAGATCTGCATCGCCACGGCGAGGGTGGTCGTCATCAGCAGCGCGCCGCCGACGCCCATCCCGGCCCGCGCCGCGATCAACTGGCCGGTGCTGTCGGCCAGTCCGGCGAACAGTGAGCCCACGCCGAACAGGGCCAGGCCCGCGATCAGCATCTTCTTGCGGCCGTAGCGGTCGGCCGCGCTGCCGGCGGTGAGCAGCAGGCCCGACTGGACCAGCGAGTACGCGTTGATCATCCACTGGATGTCGGAGGTACCGGCGCCCAACTCCCGGGTGAGGGAGGGGATCGCGACGTTCAGGACGGTGTTGTCGAGCAGCACGGTGAGCTGCGCGAGACAGATGACACCGAGGATCAGCCAGCGTTGGGGGTGCCCCTGGGCGGGCGGGGACTCCAGGGGGTTCGCCTGGGGGGACGTAGACATGCTGTACACCGTAGAACAGTTCCCTATACGGCGTACAACAGATAAAGGGCGGTGGGCCCGGAGCGAGATCGCTCCGGGCCCACCGCCTTGGAAACCGACCGTCAATTGCCGCTCGTCGTCGGCTGGGTCAGGTCGTAGAAGGTGGCCGAACCCACCGTCACCTTCTTGAAGTTGCTCTCGATCCACGAGCTGATCTGGGACGACGTGCTCGTGGTGCTGCTGCCGCCCATACCGCCGCCGGAGCCGCTGGAGATGAAGTAGTGGATCTTGCCGTCCTCCACGTACTTCTTGAACTCGGCCAGCGTCGGGGACGGGTCGGTGCCGTTGAAGCCGCCGATCGCCATCACCGGGTCGCCGGTGGAGAGCTGGTAACTCGCCGCGTTCTGGGCGCCGATGGCCGCCGCGGCCCAGGTGTAGTCACTTGCGTTCTTCTCCAGCAGGGCCTTGGCCTCGCTGCTGACGCTGGCGCCGTTGAGCAGACCGCCCACGCCACCGCCGCCGCCCATGCCGCCACCCTCGCCGGTCGCACCGCCACCGGGCATGCCGCCCTGCTGGTTGCCCTGGCTCTGGGAGTTGCCGTTGCCCTGCTGCTGGTTGCCCTGGGTGTTGTTGCCGCCGCCGGGGAAACCGCCGGTCGGGGGCTGACCCATGCCGCCACCGCCCGGGGTGTTGCCGGTGCCGTTCTGCTGGCCCTGCTGACCCCGCTGGCCGCCCATACCGCCAGCGCCGCCACCAGGACCGCCGCCCATACCGCCGCGACCGCCCTGTACGGACGGACCCGCGGTGACGATCGAGCCGGTGTGACCCTCGTTGAGGGTGGTGAGGGAGTACGCGGTCGGGCCCGCCAGCGCTGTGACGAAGCTCAACCCAACGACCGCCAGGGCCAGTTGGCGCCCGAGCCGGTTGACGAAGATGAGCCCCAGCGCGGCCGTGAGCCCGCCCACCAGCACCAGCCACTTCAGCCAGGGCAGGTAGTCGGAGGAACGGTTGAGGAGGACGTACCCCCAGACCGCGGTGGCCGTCATGGCACCGGCGAGCGTCAGCGACGCCCACATCTTGTCCCGCTCCTGCCAGAGCTGGGCCGCGCCCATTCCGACCAGCGGCGCGATGTAGGGGGCGAGGGCGACGGTGTAGTAGTCGTGGAAGATGCCCTGCATGTAGCTGAAGATCACCATGGTGATCAGCAGCGAGCCGCCCCAGAGAAGCAGCCCGGCGCGGGCGGTGTCCGTGCGCCCGGCCCTGCGGCCGGCCCAGATCGCCGCGGCGAGCAGGATCAGCGCGGCCGGGATCAGCCAGGAGATCTGGCCGCCGCTCTCGGAGCTGAACATCCGGCTCCAGCCGGTCGTGCCCCACATTCCGGTGCCGCCACCGCCGCCACCGCCGCCGACACTGCCGGTCTCGTCGCCGTTGATACGGCCAAGTCCGTTGTAGCCGAAGGTCAGTTCAAGGAAGGAGTTGTTCTGCGAGCCACCGATGTAGGGGCGCGAGGACGCCGGCCACAGCTCGACGATCGCGACCCACCAGCCGCCCGCGACGATCATCGCGAGCCCGGCGGCCAGTACCTGTCCGATGCGCCTGCGGACGCTGGTCGGCGCGAAGATCACGTACACCAGGGCCAGCACCGGCAGGATCAGGAAGGCCTGGAGCGTCTTGACCAGGAAGGCGAAACCGATCGCCGTACCAGCCCAGACCAGCCACTTCGTCTCGGCCTTCTCCATGGCGCGCTGGGTGCAGTAGACCGCGGCGGCCATCAGGAGCGCGAGGAGCGCGTCCGGGTTGTTGAAGCGGAACATCAGCGCGGCGACGGGCGTCACCGCGAAGGCCGCCATCGTGAGCAGCCCGGCCGTGGCGTCGAACCGGCGCCGCACGGACGCGTACAGCACACCTGCCGTGGCGACGGCCATCAGGACCTGCGGGAACAGGATCGCGAAGGAGTTGAGGCCGAAGAGCCTGACCGACAGCGCCATCGGCCAGAGGGAGGCCGGGGGCTTGTCGACGGTGATGGCGTTGGAGGCGTCGAGGGAGCCGAAGAAGAAGGCCTTCCAGGACTGGCTGCCCGCCTGAACCGCCGCCGAGTAGAAGGAGTTGGCGTATCCCGAAGCGGTCAGGTTCCAGGTGTACAGCGCGCCGATCACCAGCAGCGTGGCGAGAAACGCGGGCCGTACCCACCGATGGTCCTCGGGGCGACCGCGCCACAGTCTGCGTACGAAGGGCTGGTTGGGCTCACCGGAGGAGGCCTCGGGCCGGTCCGTGTCGGTAACCACCGTCTGCTGTACGGCAGTTGAATCCGGTGAATTCGGTGAATCCGGCGGCGGATACGAGGGGCTCGCACCCCCCGGCCCCGAGGGGCCCGTATGGGTCGTCTGGTCGAAGTGAGTGGTCATCGCGGGTTCCTCGGATCCTGGCTGTCGTGCGGGCGCACCGGCTGGAGCCGCGTGGTCGGATCCCCCCAGGTGCGGTCCGCGACATCACCGGCGCGGAACTGGTCGGTGGAGTAAGGGGAGTTGGTGTGCGTCGCGCTCGCGTACGGGCCCGCGGCGCCGGTGTTGCGTGTGCTGCCCTCGGTGTACGCCTGGAAGACGGGCGAGTTCGGGGTGTGCGAGGCGACCACCGTGGACGCGGACGAGTAGGCCGGCTCGTCGTGCTGGTCCGGGAACACCCAGGCCCTGAAGAGCAGGAACCGCAGCACCGTCGCCGCGAGGTTGGCGGCGATGAGCACCGCCAGTTCCGTGGAGTGGCCGGGGTCGCTGGTCGCCGCGTTGAGGGCGGCGAGCGAGCCGCTGGTCAGGGCGAGACCGATACCGAAGACGACCAGACCCTGCGCCTGGTGCCGCACCGCCCCGCCCCGGCCGGTCACCCCGAAGGTCAGCCGCCGGTTGGCCGCGGTGTTCGCGACGGCGGAGACCAGCAGCGCGAGCGCGTTGGCGATCTGCGAGCCGGCGAAGCCCCGGAAGGCGCTGTAGAGCAGCAGGTAGAAGAGGGTCGACATCCCGCCGACCACACAGAACCCGACGAGCTGGCGGGCCAGCCCCTTGGGTACGTCCTTGATGTCGCGGTCGCGCGGATCGTCGCCGAAGGGCCGGGTGAGCCGGTCCAGCGGCAGCGAGCCGGTGGCCAGGGCCTTGCCCACGCGCAACACTCCCTTCAGGTCGTCGGTCGCCGTCTTGACGATGTGGACGGTCGAGTCCGGGTCGTCGACCCAGTCGACCGGCACCTCGTGGATGCGCAGGCCCGCGCGCTCGGCGAGCACCAGCATCTCGGTGTCGAAGAACCAGCCGGTGTCCTCGATGAGCGGCAGCAGGATCTGGGCGACATCACGCCGGATGGCCTTGAATCCGCACTGGGCGTCCGTGAAGCGGGCCTGGAGCGAGCCACGCAGGATCAGGTTGTACGTCCGGCTGATGAACTCCCGCTTGGCACCGCGCACGACGCGCGAGGAGCGGGCGAGCCGGGAACCGATCGCGAGGTCCGAGTGACCGGAGATCAGCGGTGCCACCAGCGGCAGCAGGGCGTTCAGATCGGTCGACAGGTCGACGTCCATGTAGGCGAGGATCGGCGCGTCCGACGCGGACCACACGGTCCGCAGGGCCCGGCCGCGCCCCTTCTGCTCCAGCCGGAAGGACCTGACCTCCGGCAGCTCCGCCGCCAGCCGCGCCGCCACCAGGGGAGTGGTGTCCGTGGAGGCGTTGTCCGCGACCGTGATGCGGAACGCGTACGGGAACGTGCGCTTGAGGTGCTCGTGCAGTCTGAGCACGCATGGCTGGAGGTCCTTCTCCTCGTTGTAGACGGGGATCACTACGTCCAGGACAGGCGTACCGGCTGCCGCGGCCGGGAGGTGCTCCCGCGCCGGCAGGGTGCCGGGAGAAGAGTCGGTTCGCATAGGACCGACTTTCGTCAGGCCCCCTGTTGCGCCCATGTGGTGGCACTGTGCTGTGCCTGTGAGTCCGATTGCCAGTTTGTTTCGGGTGCCATTTCGGGGGCGAGGGCCGGCAGGTGGACCGTGAAGACGGTCTGCCCGGGCACGCTGTCGACGGTCACCGCGCCGCCGTGCGCGGTCGCCACGGCCTGCACGATGGCGAGCCCGAGGCCTGTCGACCCGGTGTTGCGGGAGCGCGCGGAGTCGCCTCGCGCGAAGCGCTCGAACACATGCGGCAACAGGTCTGCCGGGATGCCCTGTCCGTCGTCCTGCACGTCCACACACAGCCACGGCCCGCGCCGCTGCACGCGCGCGGTGACGGTCGTCCCGGGCGGGGTGTGCGTACGGGCGTTGGCCAGCAGGTTCACCAGAACCTGCTGCAGCCGGGCCGCGTCCGCCGACACCAACGCGGGCTCGTCGGGCAGGTCGAGCCGCCAGTTGTGGTCCCGGCCGGCCGCGCGCGCGTCGCTGACGGTGTCCACGACGAGCGGTACGAGGTCGGTCTGGTCGAACTGCAACGGCCGGCCCGCGTCGAGGCGGGCGAGCAGGAGGAGATCCTCCACGAGCAGGGTCATACGGCCCGCCTCGGACTCGATCCGCCCAAGCGCGTGACGTGTGTCCGGCCCGGTCTCCTCACGTCCACGTCTCGTCAGCTCGGCGTAGCCGCGGATCGACGCCAGCGGCGTCCGCAGCTCATGACTGGCGTCCGCGACGAACTGGCGTACGCGCATCTCGCTCTGCTGGCGTGAGTGCAGGGCGCCGTGCACATGGTCGAGCATCCGGTTGAGGGCCGCGCCGACCTGGCCGACCTCGGTGTGCGGGTCGGTCTCGGATTCGGCGACGCGCTCGTTGAGGGTCACCTCGCCGGTGTGCAACGGGAGTTCGGAGACCCTGGTGGCGGTCGAGGCGACCTTGCGGAGCGGGCGCAGGGCCACACCGACGAGGACCGTCCCGGCGATACCGGCGGCGACGAGACCGGCGGCGGTGACGCTGACCTCCACGAGGATCAGGGTGTTGATGGTCGTGGTCACGGATTCGGTGGGCAGGGCGACGTAGTAGCTGCCCCGGTCACCGGTGACGTACTTGACGCGGTACTCCCCGAGCCCGGTGAGGGTGACGGTGTGCAGGCCGTCGCTGCGGGAGACGGACGCCAACTCGGCGCGCTGAGTCGCGCTCAGCTTGACGGCGAGCACCTCGCTGTCACTCGTACTGGTACTCGTCTGCATCTTGGAGACATACGCCTGGGTGACCCCGCCGTTCGCGTCGACGGCCGCGGCGATGGTGGACTCCTGCGTCCCGCCCTTCTCCATGAACTGCGTGAGCCGTTGCTCGACGGTCTGCGACCCGATGCCCGCACCGGAGACGGTGTTGTTCCCGGTGGAGGACGAAGAGGAAGAGGACGAAGAGGATGAAGAGGATGAAGAGTAGTTGCTGTTCGGCAGCCCGCCGGGCGGAGTGCCCTGCTTGCCGACACCCCCCGGGCCCTGCCCGGGCGGGGGACCGCCGACACGGTTCGCGGCCTCGCTGACCTGGCTGTTCAGCTGCGAGTCGAGGTGCTTTTCGAGCGCGATGGTCGTCACCGTGCCCATCACGGCGCACACCACCGCGATCAGCGAGACCGCCGAGACGACAAGCCGCGTACGGAGGGTCTTCGGCCTGCTCTTCCGCTGCGCCCTCTGCTCGGACCTGCCCAGCCTCCGCTGCCCGCCCGCTTTCCTGTTACTGCTCACCGTGCTGCCCTCCTACCGGGCTCAACCAAGTCTTCCGGAGCGGCACCACCAATGACATGGGGTCAGCCGGCGGGCTTGATCAGATATCCGGCGCCGCGCCGGGTGTGGATCATCGGCTCGCGCCCGGCGTCGATCTTCCGGCGCAGGTAGGAGATGTACAGCTCGACGACGTTCGCCTGGCCGCCGAAGTCGTACGACCACACACGGTCGAGTATCTGGGCCTTGCTGAGCACCCGCCGCGGGTTGCGCATCAGGAAGCGCAGCAGCTCGAACTCGGTCGCGGTGAGGTGGATACCGTCCCCGGCACGCGACACCTCGTGGCTGTCCTCGTCGAGGGTGAGATCACCGACGACCAGGACGGAGTCGGAACGCCGGTCGGCGGCACCGGAGCGCCGGATCAGACCGCGCAGCCGTGCCACGACCTCTTCGAGGCTGAACGGCTTGGTCACATAGTCGTCGCCACCGGCGGTGAGGCCCGCGATCCGGTCCTCGACGGCGTCCTTCGCCGTCAGGAACAGCACCGGCACCTCGGGCAGCTCGCGCCGCAGCCGGCCGAGAACGGTGAGGCCGTCCATGTCGGGCAGCATCATGTCGAGGACGACGGCGTCGGGCCGGAACTCGCGCGCGGTCTGCACCGCACCCGTTCCGTCACCCGCGCTGCGGATCTGCCAGCCTTCGTAACGGAGGGCCATGGACAGCAGCTCGGTGATCGACAGCTCGTCGTCCACCACAAGCACTCGGACGGGGCTCCCGTCCGGCCTCAGCAGTTCGGTGCGCCCCTGGGGCGAGGTCGTGGTCATAGCGGAAACCTTGTCGGTGTCCTCTGAGAGCAGGCTTTCTGGAACCTGTGATTTTCCTGAGAAACGCACAGGCGCCTCTCAGGGAAGCCCTGGGAACAGACACCCCGAAAGCCGGAGAGCCGGGGACCGGGACAACCCACCGGCGGGCACCAACCCCCGGGCCGAGCTGCACCTTCGCGCCCGACCGGACCATTCCGATCCCCCGGAGCGGCCACCGGAGAGCCCCGGAGACCACCGTCAGGCATCCTGTGCGCCCGCTGGGCGAACCGGGTCCGAAGTCACACACCACCATCCCGTACGTCCCATACGCCCGTTCCGTCACCGGCGACCGCCGTTTCTCACCCCGCCCTCACACCGATGTCAGCCCCTCCTCACCCTTGTCCGTCACAGCCCGAACAGCCGCGCCCCGTTGTCGTGACACACGGCCCGGAGCCAGTCGTCGCCGAGGCCGAGCCGCTCCAGGGCGTGCAGCTGGTGGACGTACGGATACGGAATGTTCGGGAAGTCCGAGCCGAACAGGATCCGGTCACCGAGATCCGCCAGCCGGGGGAGTTCGGGCCGGGGGAACGGGGCGAGCCGCTCCGCGAAGTCGGTGAACGCCATCGTCGTGTCCAGCCGCACCTCGTCGAACCGCTCGGCAAGGCCGAGGAAGTCCCCGTACTCGGGCATCCCCATGTGCGCGACGATCAGCCGCAGCCGCGGATGCCGGGCCAGCACGCGCCCGATCGGTTCGGGCCCGGTGTGCTTGCCGGGCGCCGGACCGGAGCCGCAGTGGATCACCACGGGCGTCCCGGCCTCGGCGAGCAGCCCCCAGGCGGGGTCGAGGAGTTCGTCGGCCGGGTCGTACGCCCCCACCTGCACATGCGCCTTGAAGACGCGCGCGCCGGACTCCACGGCCTCCCGGACATACGCCTCGACGCCCGGTTCGGGGAACAGCGTCGAGGTGTGCAGACAGTCGGGGGTACGGCTCGCGAAGTCAGCCGCCCACTGGTTGAGCCACTGGGCCATGCCGGCCTTGTGCGGGTAGAGCATGGCGGTGAAGGCCCGCACCCCGAACTCCCGGACCAGCGCGAGCCGTTCGTCCTCCTCCAGCCGGTAGGTGATCGGCCACTCGATGCCGCCGTTCATCGACCCGGCGGCGTCGAAGTAGGCCCAGACCTTGCGCAGCACCCGCTCGGGCATGAAGTGCGTGTGCACGTCGACAAGACCGGGCAACCCGAGCCGCACCCAGAACCGCCGAACCTCGGCGACCTCCCCACCGGCGGTAGCGTTTCCGTCCTCCGAGGCTGTGCTCGTGTCGTCCACCGCTTGCTTCCTCCCGCTCGAACGAACCCTCGCAGTACGGCCCCGACGACGCCCTATGACACCACCCGGCGTCACCACCTGCCGTCCGGGATCAGAACAACCCGTCCTGTACCCCCGCCGCCTCCTTCGCCACCTTGAACTCCCGCACAGGGACGGTGAGTCCACCGCTGCCTACCGGCACCAGCTCCCATCCGGTCATCAGCCTCGTATCCAGCACTACCACTCCCCGCCCGTCCTCGACCGCGAGATGCAGGTCAGGCCCGGCAGCCGCCACCAGCTCGCCCCCGACGACGCCTCCCGCCACCAACTCCCTCACCGCGCCCACGGCCGGCGCCGGCTCCGTCAGTCCGAATACCCCGACGTGGTCGACGACTTGGCAGGACGCCCGCTCCAGGGACTCGGGCCAGCCACCCAGCCCGCACGCCCGGGCGTGCAGTTCCTCGACCTCGACGGCCCGCTCCGCCGCCGATCCCGGCAGCGCGGCCCGCACCGCCCGCTTGTCGGCGTACGCAATCCGGTCCGGGACCTTGAGGGCGGCGCGCAGCAGCTCCTCCGTACGCCGGGCGGCCATCAGCGGGCCGACACCCAGCCAGCTGAAGGCGACGGCACCCTGCTCAAGCAGCCGCGCGGAGCCCCGCTCCAGCGCCGTGATGCCGACCTTGGTCATCCCGGGCCCGAACCACGCCAGATATACGTGATAGGGCCGTGGATCGTCCGCGATCGTGTCGGCGGCGACCGAGTGCGCCCGGTCCAGCCGCGCACACTCCTCGCAGCGCGCCCCCGTACTCCGCCCCGACACCTCCGCCCGTATCGGACAGGCGTTCCCCCGCGCTCCCACACATGTCCGTACGCCCCCTTCCGCGACCCCGAAGGCCACCCTCTTCCCCCAGGTCAGCGCGCTGTCGCGCCCCCCGCCCCACCGCAGCACGGGACCGCCTGCCGACCATCGCAGCCCCGAGCATCTCCACGCCTGTGCCATCCCTTGCGAGATTACGGGGTACCACTGACAACGCCCCTGGGAACAGGGAAACCGCAGGTCAGGAGCGCACGAGCCAGACACCGGCCCAGGCAGCGGACCGCTCGGCGGCCGACCCGGCGCTCCACCCGGTGGGCCACTCAGACCCGTTCCGGAACAACCTCCCCGGCCCCACCGGCAACGGCCGTACCACTCTCACCGCCCGCGACAACGGCACCGCCCGCACTCCGTGCCCGACCCGCAAACCGACACGAGACACACCCCGGATGCCCCGCCCGCGCCGAGCGGTCCCGCTCCCGCATCGGCCACTCACCGACCGGCCGCACACCAGGCGGTTTCCCCCACCCGGCGAGATGCAGCACCCAGGTGACCAGCACGGAGACCGCCACCACCACACCCCCGCCGCTCAACGCGAGGGCCGAGGTCGTACAGACCCCCCACCCGAGCACGCAGGTCCCGACCGTGGCGATCGCGGTACCGGTCCAGCCGGCGACAGTGTGGCCCTCGTCGTATGTGCTCACGTCCGTGCCTCCCCAGTAGAATGAGAATCCCTCACGTCGTAAGTAGTTTAGCTGCAAAACCTCTCACGAGCTAAGGCAATCCTCGATGCAAGGCACGCCCGACACCCCCGGCACAGCGGACAGCGGGCCCCGGCCGCCCGCGACCCCCGCCCAGATGCTCCAGGAGATGGACCACACCATCGCGACGCACCTGCTCAGCCAGCAGGAGATGGCACGTCGCCTCAACATGAACGTCACCGACATCACCTGCTTCGCCTTCGTCCTGGAAGCAGGCGAGGACCTGCTCACCGCCGGCGACCTGGCGGAGCGCGCCCACGTCACCACGGGCGCGGTCACCGGGATCCTCAACCGCCTCGAACGCGCGGGCTACATCACCCGCCGGCCCGACCCGAACGACCGCCGCCGGGTCCGCGTGGCCGCCGAACCGGCCGCGGTCGCTCGCGCTCATGCCCTCTACGGGCCCTACTACGCCCGCCTGGCCGCCCTCGTCGCCGACTACTCCCCCGACGAAGTAGCCGTACTGGCCGACTGGTTCACGCGCCAGGGCCGCCTGGCCCGGGAGTACATGGACGAGATCCGCGACCTCACCCCGCCTGCCACCCCGGCGGATTAGTCGCCGCATACCTGCGCAGAGCCTCAAGGCCATCGGGTACGAAGGTCAGCCGACGGGTCAGTTCCCCCAACTCGCCCTCGTCGACCCACCCGTGCCAACTGATCTCCGTCGGATCAGCGGTGATCTCCTCGGCGACGACGGCTTGGTGAACACCGAGCCAGTACGGGCTGATGGCCCCCCGACACAGGAACTTGAACACGAACCGCACGTCCGCCCTCACCCCCAACTCCTCGGTGAGCTCACGCGCGGCGGCCTCCTCCCAGCTCTCCCCGACATCGGCAGCGCCGCCGACCAGCCAGTCGTAGTGCCCCGGAAACCGGGGGTGCCCATCGGCCCGCCGATGCACCAGCACCCGCCCCGCCGCATCGCGGCACACGGTGGTGGCAACCCGATGCAGCCACCCGCGCCGAATGGCCTCGCCGCGCTCCACCACCCCGACGACCCGATCCCACTCGTCGACCCGCTCCACCAGCTCCACGCGCCCCACCGCATCGACCACGGGCCAACGGTGACACAGAGGAGGCCCGCCGGAAGAAGCCGGTCAAGAGGCCGACGCTACTTCGGCCGCCGCCAATCGGATGGACGACGCCCTTGGGTTGGGCGAGTCCGAGGAGAAATCTGACGGCGAGGAGACGCCGGACACGGATGGCTGATCGGGACGTCTGCCCGCGTTGGTGTCAGCGGTTGATGTCAAAGGCCCCCTGGGATTATCCCAGGGGGCCTTTGACCTGTGTGCACTCGGCAGGATTCGAACCTGCAACCTTCTGATCCGTAGGATCGGGCAGCTCGTTGGGAGGGTGGCCCACCTCCTCCCGGAGTGATCGCCGACGGTCGTGATCACCGGCCTCTGTGTGCGGTCGTTGCCGTCAGGGTTGCCGTCACTTCCGGATCACCGATGGCTGCACCGCCGTGCAAGTGGAAGGTTCCACAGAACCCTTGGCCACGGATATCCTCCGGCGATGTCGAATCAGTCAGTGACAGCGGGAGTCGCTCTCGCCGGTGTGATGGCGCACTGTGGCGGAAACCCGGTCGGTGCCGTGGAGTGTCTGGTGAAGGCGATAGCCTCCGCGCCGGCAGCCCCAGAGCCCTATGCGGCCCTCGCCGAGTTGTGGCAGGACCGGCGCTCGGAGCTGAAGGAGGGCCTCGAAGGGGACGGCTCCTTGAGCGCTGTGCTGGCGCAGGCGTACTTCCTGTTTCTCGACGGGGACATGGACAACGCGGTGATGGCCCTTGGCTCGGTCACGGGGGTGCGGCCCGCCGTGGCGTGGGGCATCGCTCCCTGGTTCGGCGATCCCCGGTTCCTCGAAGGGGTGAGTGCCGAGGCGTTGGCGGAGGCGTGTCTGCGGACGTTGGACTACGGCCACGACCTGAACACCGAAGAGATGCGGGAGCGGTTCGCTCCCTGGTTCCATGCCCTCGACGTGGTCTCCGAACGCAGCCCTGTACCGGAGTCGCTGGCTTCCATGGCCCGGCTGCCCCGTGCCTGCGGCTGCTACGAGCTGGCTTTCACCCTCTGCGACCGCGCCGATGCCGTCGATCGGGTCATGTGGACCGCGGTCGCACGAGCGAACACCTGGCGCGCGATGGGCGACCTGGACCAGACTGCGGCGGCCTTCGAACAGGCCCTGACCCTGGATGCCACCAACTGGTCCCTCTACCTGGACCTTGCCGACGTGCGTGCCTTGCAAGGCGACTTCGCCGCAGCAGTGGCCCTCGTCGAACAGGGCGTACAACACGAACCGCACGAAGCCTCCCTGCGCGCGGCAGGTGCCGCCTATCGCACGCGCCTGTCCGGCTCGTCCGACGAGCTGCGCGCCCTGATCGACCTCGCGCCCGGGCTCGCGAACACCTCCTACCGGGACCTACTGATCGACTACGCGTGCGCGGGGCCAGGACTGCCCCAGAGGCTCGTGGCCGAGGCCCGCTGCATCAGCGAGAACTGAACACGCGCTGCAGGACGCTCAAAGGCTGGTCTCAGTACGAAATTCGGCGAAGAGGCCCTGATCTCCCAGGGTCAAATCCGCAACCTCTGATCCGTAGCTCTCCGTGAATCGGTCCGTGTCGGCCATACCGGCTGCTTTACGCCCCGCACGAAGCCCTATCAGACCCAGATTGCAGATATATATCCATACCTGTGTCTAGATGCAGTTGATGCTTGTCGGACCTGTGTCAATTGATGCTTTCCAGTTCCTAGCCTCGATCGTTCATGAGGGTTGCGGCGATGCCAGCGAAGGAGAGGAAGTGTTCGGCCTTGCGCTCGTAGCGGGGAACCGTCATGGGAGCTTCCTGATCGCCCTCAGGCCGACCGAGTAAGCAAGGACCGCCACCGCGAAGCTGACGAACACCGCGACCGTGTGTGCGTGGCGTGGGGTCAACTGCGTCGTCATTTCAGGAGCCGGCGGGTTAGCGAAGAAGAAGCCGGTGGTGGCGGCCAGGATGGCTCCAGCCTTGTCCTTGGTCCACCGCACGTTCGGCTTGGAAGCACTTGGCACCAGATGGTTGTATCGGGCGCCGGTAGGCTGCGCAAGACCGACCCAACGCGCAGGAGCCCTACTCCTGGTCGCGAGAAACGTCAAGCAGGCCGCTGATGTCTGACATCACCGGCTGACACCAACAGCCACGAACAGCGGCGGTCAGCGCCGATCCCCGACGGCCGACTACCGGGGTCGTATCGGCGGGTGGCGCAGGTGATCAGACACCCATGATCGACCTGATAAGGATGGGGCCAGAGGTTCAAGTACGCGATCACCCGGGGGGATGCGGCGCATGACGGAGTACACGTGGCCGAACGGTGTGGGGGATCCGACGCCCGAGGACATACGACGGGCCTGGCCGGCAACCGTGACCGCGCTGCCAGTGGGCGCCGCCGTGACCGGCAAGGTCATCGGCCGACAGCCATTCGGCGTGTTCGTAAAGATCGACAGGGTGCCAGACGCGGTGGGCCTGGCGGAGATCTTCGGTTCACCTCCCGGAACCATCCCTCCCCCACTGGGGTTCGCTATCAGCGGGAGCGTGGTCGATCACGCTGAGCGCAACTTCCAAGTCAGGCTCAGACTCGATGACTGGGGAGACGAGCGCGAGCCCCTCCCGCTGGAGCCCAACGAGCGCCTTGTCGACCGCGAAGCCCCAAGAGGTCCTAACAAAGGCGTTGGACGTGGCGGTGGGTGATGAGGCAGGTGGCGAGGCCGAGGAAGGCTTCGTGGATGTCATCGCGGCGCTCCCATCGGATCCGCAGGCGGCGGTGAATCTCGCACAGTGCGACTCGGACTGCGGCCGACCGTACGGTCAGGCGTAGCAGACGACAACAGCGACGCGGCCGGCCCGAACCCGTGGTCGGCCGCGCCCGCCCGGAAGGACAAGGAGAAGCGACGTTGCCCGCCCCAACCCCTGAACTGCCGATCGTCGTGCTCGACGCACTCATGCCCACGACTCAGCGCATGGTCATCAACCGTCGGGGCTCCACGGTCTGGGAGGTGGAGAGTCACCGGGGCCACTACGCCGTGAAGATCGGCTATCCGATCGAGGCTACGGCCGACTGGCCTGCCCAGCCCTGGACCGCGCTCGCGCCCGCGCGCGAAGGTGCCGTTCTGCTTCGCCTCGGCGTCGAGGGCATCGCGTATGGCGAGTGGGAGCACGGCACGTGGAATTACCAGCCGTGGCACGAGGGACCGGACCTGTACCGGCTGTGGGAGCGCTGGCGTAGGAAAGGCTCGTCCATCACGCCGGATACCGGCGAGGCACTGGAATGCGCCCAGGCGCTGGCCGAACTCCACACCAAAGGCTGGGCACATGGCGATGTGCAACCCGCCCACTTCATCATCGGCCCGGAACGAACACACCTCATCGACCTCGCCCTTGCCCATGGCGGCCACGTACCCGAGGGCCACGACTTCCCCTTCCGCGGCTGCCTCGTCCACTACGAGGCACCGGAGATCGCACGCAGCGTCCTCGACACCGGAGAAGCCGAACCGACCCAGGAAGCCGACGTCTACGCACTCGGGGCCTCGCTGCTCATCTCCGCCACGGGCTGGCGGGCGGTCGAGTACCCGGACGACGCCCCGCGCCCCGTACAGAGGGAAGCAGTGGCGGGCGGCCGACGTCGGCCCGTGAAGGCACCCGGGGAGCTTGGGGACCTGATCGACGCGATGCTCAGCCACGCCCCCGAAGACCGACCCACCATCTACGAAGTGCGCGAGGAGCTGAGCTGAACCCCGAAACGGTGGCATGACCGGCAACCATGCTGACAAGCCTCGCGCGTCGAGGTCGGAAGGCTGTCGGATGCGTTGATGTAGTGCGTGTATGTCAAAGACCCCGCCGGTTCGCCCGGCGGGGCCTTTGACCTGTGTGCACTCGGCAGGATTCGAACCTGCAACCTTCTGATCCGTAGTCAGATGCTCTATCCGTTAAGCTACGAGTGCTTGTGTTTTCTGTTGTTTCTGCTCTTCCTTCCGGTGTTTTCGACCCGGTCGGCGTTGCGGGAACAACATTACATGACTGGCGGCGTGACGTGAAATCCGTTAGCCGCACCCTGCCTGACCTGCGAAAACGACCGAAGCCCCGGTCTGTGAGGACCAGGGCTTCGGATCAGGTGCGGAGGCGGAGGGATTTGAACCCTCGATGGGATGTAAGTCCCAAACCGCATTAGCAGTGCGGCGCCATAGACCGGACTAGGCGACGCCTCCAGCACAACCTCCCGCGCGAGCGCGAGTGGTGCGTGCAGATGATGACACAGACGAGCGCGGTGTCACCAATCGCCTCCCACGGTACTAGGCAGGTGGGGCGCAGGGCAAAGCCGTTGTGCGGTCGTCGGCCCGGGTCGCGCATCGTCCTTCGGGGTCAGGCGTTAGTCAGGTCATGTTCAAGGTCATCCCGCGCACTCCTCGCGCCCACGCCACGCACAGCCACGCCCCTCACACCCAGGTCCCCCATCTCTTTCTTCCTCCCGGCCGCACCCGTACCGGCGCTCTCCGCCGTCTCGTGTTCGCCGCCACCGCCGGCGTCTCCCTCGCCGCCGCCTCCTTCTCCGCCGCGCCCTCGGCCGCGTACGCCGACGCGGGCACCCAGACGCGCCCCCTCTCGCCCTTCGCGCCCCTCCTCTCCCCCCTGGGACTCGCTCCCCTGGGACGCGCCTCCGACCACCTCACCGTCACCGTTCACGGCACCGGTGGGCGTGGGGACGGGCGATTCGAGTTGGCCTGTCATCCCGGTGGCGGGAGTCATCCCGACGTCGAGGAGGCCTGCGGGTCGCTCGACCGGGGCACCCGATGGGGGAAGGATCCTTTCGCCCCCGTACCCCCCGACAGCGTCTGCACGATGATGTACGGGGGTCCGGCGACCGCTCATGTGACCGGAACGTGGGCCGGGCGTCCTGTCGATGCCACGTTCGACCGCAGCAACGGGTGCCAGATGGCCCGCTGGGACCGGCTCGTACCGCTGCTGCCCGATCTTCGGTGAGCCGCCCTGGCAGGACCCCGACCAGCGGAACAAGGCCTCCACGGGCCCTCACACCACCGTCACAGGAGCCCCGTAGCGCATAAGCGGTGTGGAAGGTGCCGTCACAGGGTCTCTGTCACTTCGTCGTGCGACCTCCCTCTCATCCGGCGTCGCGAGCGCAACCACTGCCCTTAGACTCCCTCGCGTGACACGTTGCGGGCCGGTAGGCAAGATGGCGTCCGCGGTAGGCAAGGTGCGGTAACAGGGAGGAAGCGTCTCGTGAGCAGCAGGCCATCCCGAGGCGCTGCTCGCCTCGCAGCCATACTCGACGCGCTGCCCGATGCGTTGGTGCTGGTCAACGCCAATGGGACCGTCGTCAACGCCAATACGATCGCCCTCGCGGCGTTCGAGACGCCGGGCACCGCCCTCGTCGGGCGCGGGCTGCTCGATCTGCTCCCGCAGTTCGACTCGCGGCTGATCCCCGGCACCATGCGGCGGCCCGATTCGATGGACCCGCACGGGCAGACCAAGCCGACCCGGATGATCGCCCGGCGGACGGACGGGACCGAGTTTCCCGTCGAGGTCACCAGTGCGAATCTCGAGAACGGCCAGCAGGCCTACGACAGCTACGGCTACACCAATGACGAGCTGCTCATGCTCGTCGTACGCGATCTGTCCGGCACCGTCGACACCGAGGCCGAACTCGCGCGTTCGCAACGTCAGACCGAGATGATCCTGCGCGCCGCGGCGGAAGGCGTCGTCGGGACGGACACCGAGGGACGGGTCGTTCTCGTCAATCCGGCCGCCGCTCAGATACTCGGTTACCGGGCCAGCGATCTCGGCGGGCGCGAGCTGCACACCCTCGTCCTGCACTCGCGTGCCGACGGTGAGCCCTTCCCTTACGGCGAGTCGCCGCTCGCCGACACCCTGCGGTCCGGGCGCAAGCACCGGGTGCGCGGGCAGGTGCTGTGGTCCAAGAGCGGGGACAAGGTCTCCGTCGATCTGACGACCGCGCCCGTCCGGGACGGCGACCAGCTCGTCGGCGCCGTGATGACCTTCACCGACCGTCGTCCGTACGACTCGCTCGCGGAGGAGAAGGACGCCGCCGACAAGCTCCACGAGGCGGAGCTGGAGCGGGTCGCCGAGGAGCACGCCTCCGAGCTCACCGCCCTGCGCCAGAAGCAGGTCGCCGAGATCGAGCAGTTGCGGGAGGAGCACGAGGAGGAACTCGCGGCCGGTGAGGACCGGTACGCGGCGCTCGCGGAGCGCGAGAAGGACCGGTACGAGGCGCTGGCCGGCCGGCAGGAGCAGCTGCTCGTCCTGCTGGGGCGTTCGCTGCGCGGGCCCCTCGACGAGCTGCGCCGCGAACTGGCCACCCTCGCCGCCGACGACGCCGGGCAGCTGTGGCCCGAGGCGAACCAGGTGCTGCACCATCTGTCGGCCGGTTACTCGCGCATCACCACATTGGTCGACAACGTCCTCGCCTACCAGCGGCTGGACACGGGCGTCGACTCCGTCACCCGTACGAAGGTGATGCTCGACGCGGTCGTCGCCGCAGGGGTCGACGGGGCCGTCGAGCTGATCGGGCCCGGGCGCGTCCAGTTCGCCGTGCACGCGCCGCCCATAGAGGCCGAGGTCGACCCGCAGCGTCTCGCCACCGCCCTCGCACACCTCGTCGCGGATGTCGCCGGTGTCGACGCGACCGGCAACTCGCCGGCGTCCGCAGGCGGTTATCTGGACAACACGGTGGTCGTGGCCGCCGCACAGCGCGGTGAGGTCGTACGGATCGAGGTGCGCGGGCCGTATCCCGGGGGAGACCCGGTGCACGAACCGATCGTGCGCGGGATCGTGCGCGCCCACGGCGGAGTGCTGCAGACGCACGAGGTGCCGGGCATGAGCGGCAGCGCGTACGTCCTTGAGGTGCCCATCGGGGGCGGGGCGGGCGCGGTCGTCGCCGAGGCCGTGGACCCGCGGGTGGGCGTCGGCGCCGAACTGGCCCTGCCCGAGCAGGAACCGGCCGCCGGTGACAGCAACGGCGACGGTGGTGGCGGTGTCAGCGGGCGGCGCCGGGCGCGCCGGTCCTCCGTGGACGCCTTCCTGGAGGCCGATCTCCCGGAGGGTGTCACCGAGGCCGACGCGGAGCCCGGTGACTCAGGTGACGAGGTGGTCGTGCCCACCGGGCGGCGCCGGAGGCGTGCGGCCGAGGAGGCCGCCGTCGCCGCCGCTGCCGCGTCCCAGCCCAACTCACAAGCGCAGGCTCAGGCGCACCCCCAGGCGCGCCCCCAGGCGCAGCCCTCGGGCGACGGGGACGGCGGTACGGGGCGTCGGCGTGGTCGGCCCAGCCCCGCCGACGCGGGCGACGCGAACGGGGGCGGTGTCTCCACCGGCGCCGTCGTCATGGCGGGCGAGCACGGCGCGGGCACCGCTGCCGTGGGCTCCGGCCTGGGCGGGACGGTGCCGCCCCAGGGCGTGCCCGGCGCTCCGGCGCGGCGCGGCGGGGGCGAGCAGCACGCGTTGCCGCCCGCCCTGCCCGCGGCACCCTCCGGGGCCACCGGTGCGGAGGGCGCTGCCGACGAGGGCGCGGACGGGCAGCCGACCGGGCGTCGGCGCCGGGCTCTGGCGGCGGCTGCCGAGCGCGGGAACGCGCAGGAGGCGGGCCCACGTCCGGTGTTCGCGCTGCCTCCGGCCGAGGCCGACCGGACGGACGAGGGCGCCCCCGCGGTACCCGGCGGACTGGCCGGGCCGGTAAGCGACCGGTTCGACGACGGTGGCCGTCATGACGGGCTCACACACGATGCCGACGACGACCACACCCCGCCGCAGCCTCATCCCACTTCCGCCCCGACCGGTCGCCGCCGTGCGCGCCAGGCCCCGGAGCAGCCGGGAGCCGTGCCTCCGGGCGGGATTCCCGGCCAGATGGCTCCCGTGCCGGCGACTCCGGTTCAGGCCCCCGGTGTTCCGCAGGGCGGCGTTCCGGCGCAGGGCCAAGGTCAGAGTCAGGTGATGCCCGGACAGGTCATGCCCGGCCAGGTCATGCCCGGGCAGGCGGTTCCGGCGGCGCAGGCCGCCCAAGTCGCCCAGGCCATGGCCGGACAGGCGGTTCCCGCCCAGGGACTTCCGGCGCAGTCGGCGCTCGGGCAGCCGGTCGCGCAGCCCGTCCCCGGTCAGCCGGTCCCCGGTCAGGCCGTTCCGGCGCAGGGCGTCCAGGGGCAGCAGGTTCCCCAACAGGTAGCTCAGCAAGTCCCCCAGGGCGTCGCCCAGGCCGTTCCTCAGGGTGCTCCCCAGCAGGTTCCGGCGCAGGGTACGGCGCCCCAGCCGGCCCTCGCCCAGGGTCTTGCCCCGGGCCAGGCGATCCCGGCCCAGGCCGCTCCCGTCGGCCAGCCCCAGCCCCAGCAGCAGCCCCAGCAGCAGCAGCCCCAGCCGTGGCCCCCGGCCGACGACGACACCCCGGACGCCGGGACCGCCGCCCAGGCGGCAGGCGCCCTCCTTCCTCCCGAGCGGGCCGTGCAGCCCCGGCCAGGACAGGCGCTGCCCGCCGAGGCCGCTTCGCCGGTCGACCCGAACTCGACGCAGGGTCGGGCGATCAGCGTGCGGACGCTCGGGCAGGGAGTGGCGTTCAGCCGGCAGGCGACGCAGGTCCAGACGCCGGGCCAGCCGCAGACCGCGACGCCCCCGCACGGCACCAACGGCTCGAACGGCTCCGGTCGTCGCCGCAAGCTCGGTACCCGCCCCGAGCCCGCCGGTCAGCCCGAGTCGGCTGCTCGTCCGCACCCGCAGTCGGGCCAGACCGCGCCCGCCACGCCCCCGGCGGTACAGGTCGCGCCCGCCGCACCGGCCCCGGCCCAGCCCTCGCCGGCCGGTCAGGCGCCTGTGCCGGGTCAGCCGTCCCTCGCCGGGCAGGTACCGCTCGCTCAGACGCCGTTGCCCGCGCAGCCCTCGCTCGCCGGGCAGACCCAGCTCGCGCCGGGCGCTCCGCGTCTCCCCGGGTTCACCGAGGGGGCCGGCCGCTCGTACGCCATAGGGGCACCGGACGAGAACGCCGCCGAAGGGCCCGAGCCGCTCGACGGTCCCGGCGGAGCCGTCGAGGTCTCCGACCAGCCGCAGCCCCGGCCCATGGACGACGAGCTGCCGCCGGAGCCGCTGGACAATCCGCGCAGGCTGCTGGTGTGGCCCGCGCCGGACGTCACGACGCAGCAGGCGCTCAGCGACCGCGGATACCGGCCCGTCATCGTGCACTCGCGCGAGGAGGTCAACGCGCAGATCGCGGCCTTCCCGGCGGCACTGTTCGTCGATCCGCTGACCGGGCCCATCACCCGAACCGCTCTCCAGTCGCTGCGCCAGGCCGCCGTGGCCGCTGAGGTGCCGGTCCTGGTCACGGCCGGTCTCGGACAGGCGACGCGTGAGGCGGCGTACGGTGCCGATCCCGCCGTACTCCTCAAGGCGCTCGCCCCGCGTGACAGTGAGCAGCATCCGCCGCGGGTGCTGCTCATCGAGGAGCACGCGGAGATCGCGCTCGCGCTGACGGCGACGCTGGAGCGGCGCGGGATGCAGGTCGCGCGGGCCGCCAGTGACGCCGACGCGGTCACTCTGGCCTCGCAGTTGCGGCCGAACCTGGTGGTCATGGACCTGCTGCAGGTGAAGCGCCGCAGGGCCGGAATCGTGGACTGGCTGCGGGCTAACGGGCAGTTGAACCGCACCCCGCTGGTCGTCTACACGGCCGCCGTCGACCAGGCCGACCTGCCGAGGCTCGCCTCGGGCGAGACGGTGCTGTTCCTCGCCGAACGGTCCACCAGCACCGAGGTGCAGGACCGGATCGTCGACCTGCTCGCCCGTATCGGCACCAATTAGCGGTTAACGGTACTGACCAAAGGCGCTGATCGTCATATTTCGTACGGGGGTTGGGCAGTGTTTCACGTGAAACACTGCCCAACCCCCGTACGCCGTCCGGCCCCGGTCGAGGCCGACGGGCGGGCGTCAGAGCTTGGTGACGTCCAGCTCACCCTCCGCGTACTGCTTGCGGAGGACCTTCTTGTCGAACTTGCCGACGCTCGTCTTCGGGACCGACCCGATGATCGTCCAGCGCTCCGGGAGCTGCCACTTGGCGATCTTGCCCTCGTCGGCGAGGAAGGCGCGCAGTGACGCGAAGTCGGCGGTGGAACCCTCCGACAGCACGACGGTGGCCAGCGGGCGCTCGCCCCACTTGTCGTCGGGGACGGCCACGACAGCCGCCTCCATGACGTCAGGGTGGGCCATGAGGGCGTTCTCCAGGTCGACGGACGAGATCCACTCGCCGCCGGACTTGATGACGTCCTTGGCGCGGTCGGTGAGCGTCAGGAAGCCGTCGGGGCTGATGGTGCCCACGTCGCCCGTCTTGAGCCAGCCGTCCTCGCTGAACTTGTCGGCGGGGCGCAGGGGTTCGCCGTCGGGGCCGTTGTAGTAGGAGCCCGCGATCCACGGGCCGCGTACCTCCAGCTCGCCGGCCGATTCGCCGTCCCAGGGGAGCCGTTCGCCACCGGGGCCGCTCAGCCGGGCCTCGACGCTCGTCGGGAAGCGGCCCTGCGTGAGGCGGTACGCGAACTCCTCGTCCGTACCCACCACACGGGCGGGCGGCCGGGCGATCGTGCCGAGCGGGGAGGTCTCCGTCATGCCCCAGGCGTGGCAGACGCGCATGCCCAGCTTGTCGAAGGCGGCCATGAGCGAGGGCGGGCAGGCGGCGCCGCCGATGGTGACCTGGGTGAGGGACGAGACATCCCGGGGGTTCGCGGTGAGCTCCAGAAGGAGGCCCTGCCAGATGGTGGGGACCGCGGCGGCGTGCGTCGGCCGGATCTTCTCGATCATCTCGGCGAGCGGGGCGGGCTGCAGGAACCGGTCCGGCATCAGCATGTTGACGCCGGTCATGAAGGTCGCGTGGGGCAGTCCCCAGGCGTTGACGTGGAACTGGGGGACCACGATGAGGGAGGTGTCCTGGTCGGTCAGACCCATGGACTGCGCCATGTTGACCTGCATGGAGTGCAGGTAGATGGAGCGGTGGCTGTACACCACGCCCTTGGGATCGCCGGTCGTCCCGGAGGTGTAGCACATGGCCGCGGCCGTACGTTCGTCCAGCTCGGGCCAGTCGTAGGCGGTCGGCTTCCCGGCGATGAGGTCCTCGTACTCGTGCACGCGCGCGTGGGACCCGGCGAGGGCGGAACGGTCACCGGGGCCCGAGACCACGACGTGCTCGACCGTCTTGAGGTGCGGGAGCAGCGGGGCGAGCAGCGGCAGCAGGGAGCCGTCCGCGATGACCACCTTGTCGGCGGCGTGGTTGACGATCCAGGCCAACTGCTCAGGGGGCAGTCGCAGGTTGAGGGTGTGCAGGATCGCGCCCATGGAGGGGATCGCGAAGTAGGCCTCGACATGCTCGGGGTGGTTCCACATGAGGGTGGCCACACGGTCGTCGCCGGTGACTCCGAGGTCGTCGCGCAGGGCGTGTGCGAGCTGTGCCGTGCGGGCCCCGATCTCGGCGAAGGAGCGGCGTCGCGGCTCGGCCTCGCCGGTCCAGGAGATGACCTGCGAGTCGCCGTGGATCGTCGACCCATGGGTCAGGATCCTTGAGATCAGCAGCGGTACGTCCTGCATGGTGCTCAGCACGGCGTCCTCCCGGGGCTTCATTGCCTACTCGGTGGTAAAGGTTGTGCTGATTCTGCGCACATACCGAGCGGTACGTCACTAGGAGAGAGTGATCGATCAGATCACGTCCTGCCTCGGGAACTACCGGCGATCACCAGAGGTTCCCACTCGGGAACCAACGGGCGGAACTGAAGCGGAACTAACGGGCGAGAACCAGCTCGGGGTCCTCGCGCAGCTTGCCCAGCGCCCGTGAGACGGCCGACTTGACCGTGCCGACGGAAACCCCGAGCACCTCGGCCGTCTGGACCTCGCTCAGATCCTCGTAGTACCGCAGGACCACCATCGCGCGCTGACGCGCCGGCAGTTTCATGATCGCGCGCCACATCGCGTCGTGGAGCACCTGGTGGTCGGCCGGATCGCCGACCGGCGTCCCCTCGGGCTCGGGCAGCTCGTCGCAGACGAACTCGTCGACCTTCCGCTTCCGCCACTGCGACGTCCGCGTGTTCAGCAGCGCCCGGCGGACATAGCCGTCCAGCGCGCGGTGGTCCTCGATGCGCTCCCACGCGACGTACGTCTTGGTGAGCGCGGTCTGCAGCAGGTCCTCCGCGTCGCTCGGGTTCGCCGTGAGCGACCGGGCGGTGCGCAGCAGCACCGGGCGGCGGGCCTTCACGTACGACGAGAACGACGGGTACGAGGTGTACGACGCGAACGACATGGTCTGCGTCGCCGGCGTAGCCGCGTTCGAAGCGCTGGTGCAGACGAGTGTGGTCATGGCTCTACGCTAGGTTCGCCCCCTACTCGGGCGGATCGGCCGCAGGTCCCGAAGCCGCGTCCGCCTCAGGTTGTAGGAGGGGGGCTGTCTCCACCTCCTGAAGGTGGAGGCCGGGTACGGGGCTATGAGGGTTCACCCCTGAGGGGTGGTACGACGGTATTACGGAGGCTGCTCCTCCAGTAGGAGTCCGGCAGGAGGCCCGGCCCCGGCCCCGGCGGCGGACCGGACGGTCGCGCTCATCCGGCGGTCGCCAGCACCAGCCCCGAGGTCGGAACCCCGGTACCCGCCGTGACCAGCGCTCTTTCCGCGCCCGGCACCTGGTTCACGGAGGTCCCGCGGAGCTGTCGTACCGCCTCCGCGATGCCGTTCATACCGTGCAGGTACGCCTCCCCGAGTTGACCCCCGTGCGTGTTCAGGGGCAGCCCCTCGGCCGCGACGAAATCCGCCGCCTCGCCCGGCGCGCAGAAGCCGAACTCCTCCAGCTGCATCAGCACGAACGGCGTGAAGTGGTCGTAGATGATGGCGACGTCGATGTCGGCCGGGCCCACCCCGGCGGTCCGCCACAGCTGGCGCGCCACCACGCCCATCTCGGGGAGCCCGGTGAGGTCGTCGCGGTAGAAGCTGGTCATCTGCTCCTGCGCGCGCCCCGCGCCCTGGGCCGCCGCCGCGACGACGACGGGCCGGCGCCGCAGTTCGCGCGCCCGTTCGACGGAGGTGACGACGACAGCCTGGCCGCCGTCCGTCTCCTGGCAGCAGTCCAGCAGCCGCAGCGGCTCGGCGATCCAGCGCGAGGCGGCGTGGTCGGCGAGGGTGATGGGCCGGCCGTGGAACCAGGCGGCCGGATTGGTCGCCGCGTACTTCCGGCCACGGACGGCGACCTGCCCGAACGCCTCCGGAGACAGTCCGTACGCGTGCAGGTAGCGCTGCGCCGCCATAGCCACCCAGGACGCGGGTGTGAGCAGCCCGAACGGCAGCGACCAGCCGAGCGCCACCCCCTCGGCCGACGGCTCCCGCCGCTGCACCCCCGACCCGAAGCGCCTGCCCGACCGTTCGTTGAAGGCCCGGTAGCAGACGACGACCTCCGCCACCCCGGCCGCGACGGCGAGCGCGGCCTGCTGCACGGTCGCACAGGCGGCGCCCCCGCCGTAGTGGACCCGGGAGAAGAAGGACAGCTCCCCGATCCCGGCGGCCTGCGCGACGGTGATCTCCGGGCTGGTGTCCATCGTGAACGTGACCATGCCGTCCACGTCGGCGGGCGTCAGCCCGGCGTCGTCGAGCGCGGCCCGCACCGCCTCCACGGCCAGTCGCAGCTCGCTGCGTCCCGAGTCCTTGGAGAACTCGGTGGCCCCGATACCGACGATGGCCGTACGGCCGCCGAGGTCGTCGCGCGCGTGCAGGGTCACTGGGTGCCTTCCGAGGCCGAGGGAGGTAGGGAGACGGTCACCGTGCCGGACACATGGCGGCCGATCCCGTTCGCTCCGAGGACGCGTACGACGGCTGTGTCCCCGTCGACGTCCTCGATCCGGCCGGTCAACACCATGGTGTCGCCCGGGTAGTTGGGGGCGCCGAGGCGGATGGCGACCTTGCGCAGGACGGCGGTGGGCCCGAAGCAGTCGGTGATGTACCGCCCCACCAGGCCGTTCGTGGTGAGGATGTTCATGAAGATGTCGGGGGACCCCTTGGCCCGCGCCGACTCGGCGTCGTGGTGCACGTCCTGGAAGTCGCGGGACGCGATCGCCCCGGCGACGATCAGCGTGCGCGTGACCGCGATCTCCAGCGGCGGCAACTCGTCCCCGGCCCTCATCCGCCCACCTCCGCCGGCAGGTCGCCCCGGAACACCGGAAGCTCCGGCTGCCCCTCCTCGTACCGTACGAACTCCAGCCGCACCGGCATCCCGATCCGCACCTTGTCGTACGGCACGCCCACCACGTTGCTGACGATCCGCACGCCCTCCGCGAGTTCGATCAGCCCGACCGCGTAGGGCGGGTCGAAGGCCGGGAACGGTGGATGGTGCAGGACCACGTACGAGAAGACGGTGCCCTCGCCGGACGCCTCGACGGTGTCCCACTCACCGTGGCCGCAGGCGTTGCACCCCGGTAGCCAGGGGAAACGGAGGGTACGGCAGCCGAGACAGCGCTGAATGAGGAGCCGGCGCCGGTCGACCCCGTCCCAGAATCCGGCGTTGTCACGGTTGATGACGGGCCGGGGGCGCGTGGCCGCCGGTTTCCGCCCCTCAGGTGACTCGGCCGACTCGGGGGCGCGCGAGGGGGCGTAGGCGCGGACCGGCGCGTACTTGAGGATCCGGAAGCGATGGGTGCCCACCGGCTCACCGTCCACTCGTACATCCGTCCGGGTCGTGACGAAGTACCCGGTGCCCAGCTTGGTGGTCTTGGGCCCGGAGACCGACTCGACGACCGAGTCGAAGGCGACCAGGTCCCCCGGCCGCAGGGGCCGCAGATACTCCTGCTCGCAGTCGGTGGCGACGACCGAGGTGCAGCCCGCGCCGTCCAGGAGGTCGAGCAGTTCCTCGTACGCGGCCGAGCGGCCCGGATTCCCGGAGAGGCCGCCCATGGTCCACACCTGGAGCATGGCGGGCGGCGCGACGGCGTCCGGCCCGGAGTACGCCGCACTGCTGTCGCCCAGCGCCTCGCACCAGTGGCGGATCATCGGCTCGTTGACGGGGTCCTTGCCGACACCGCCGACGACGGCGGGGCGCCCTTCGAACGCGGCGAGGAGCGGGGCGAGTTGATCGCCTGACGGAGGGCTGGGGGGACGTCCGGGTAGGTGACTCACGGTTTCTGACTGTCCGTCAGATACGGGAGGGTGTCAAGGGTCCGAAAACGCCTGCGCGGCGACACGATGTACCGAAGTACGTGCCGCCGCGCAGACGCTCTACCACCCCATGAAGCGCTCCCCACCAGGGAGTTCAGGACCGTCGGGGACCCACACCCCCACCGGCCCACGGCTCACCAGAGGTTGGTGAAGTTGACGACGGCGTTGGACTGGTGGACGGCCGTGAACGCCGAGCCGTTGACCTGCGCGGTGTTGTTCTGGTTCGAGGCGCCCGAGCCGACCGCCTGCTGCTGCGAGGTGGACGAGTTGCCGCTGTTGTTCCCGCCCACGCCACTGCCGACGATGCCGGCGACGGCCGCGTTCGATCCGTCGTTCGCGAAGGCCCCGTTGTCCGCCGCGGCCACACCGCTGAAGAGCGCGGCGGCGAGGGGCAGAGCCGAAACAGCGGCGAGAACGCGAGCGGTACGGATGCTTGCCATGTCTTTCCTCCAGAACATGTACGCCCCGGCTCCAGTGCCGGACCGTACGAAGTACGTGTGATGCGTGAACTGCTCCTGCTACCAGGGAAGTTGGCCATCCGCCCCGGTGTTGTCCCGCCGCTGTGCACTGCGTCGCGAGATCAGAATTGCCCACCGAATCCCCGGCGAACCACCCCGGAACCGCTTATTCCCTCTGAAGCGTGATGACAAGTCGATAAACCCCCTTCGGATCATGGAATTCGCAGGTCAGGACAACAGGACCGATTCGCGCCAAGTCACCACGCGAGACACCAAGCGGCACAAGGGCCGAAGCGATCCCGCACATTTCCGGCCATTCCTCCGACAGGGTCCGGACAGGGAGCCACACCCTTCCCTTTTTCGAACATCAGTACGAACATAGAAGTATGGCCACCACAGACCGGCAGGCCACAACGCTGGCCCTCGCACACGCCCTGTCAGCCGCCGAACGCGGCCTGGCCGTCATCCCCCTGTCCCGGACGAAGCTCCCGGCCCTCCGCTCCCCCCACCGCGACGACCCGGCCCCGATTTCCTGCCACGGCGAGTGCGGAAGCGCGGGCCACGGCGTGTACGACGCCACGACCGACCCGTCCCGCATCCGCGAACTCTTCGCCGCCGCCCCCTGGGCCACCGGCTACGGCATCGCCTGCGGCCTGCCCCCGCACCACCTCATCGGCATCGACCTGGACACCAAGTCGGGCACGGACTCCTCCGCGGCCCTGCGCGAACTGGCCCTGCGCCACCTGTTCACGATCCCCGAGACGGTGGTCGTCCTGACCCCGTCCGGTGGCCGCCACCTCTGGCTGACCGGCCCCCCGGACGCCACGGTCCCCAACTCGGCGAGCAGGCTCGCCCCCGGTATCGACATCAGAGGAGCCGGCGGCTACCTCGTCGGCCCCGGCTCCCGCACCGAACACGGCGTCTACGGCACCGCCCCCGGCACAGCCCACCTGACCCCGGCACCCTGCCCACCGTCCCTCCTGCGCCTCCTCCTCCCGCCGCCGCCCCGCACACCCCACTCCACGCCGGTGCCCGCGTCGGGCGAACACGGCCAGGGCCTGGTCCAGTTCGTCCTCGCGGCCCACGAGGGCCAGCGCAACACCCGCCTCTTCTGGGCGGCCTGCCGCGCCTACGAGAACGGCATCGGCCCCGCCCTGCTGGCCCCCTTGGTCGAAGCGGCCGTACAGACGGGACTGACGGAACGGGAGGCACGGGCGACGGTGGCTTCGGCGGAGCGGATGACGGGGCGTCGGGGATGAGGTGACGCATGCGCACGTATCGCCCTACTGAGGTACGACTTCGTCAAACAAGGCCAAAAGGCGCCCTGTCTGAACGGTGTACCGGGCACTCACACTCGCGACATGGGGGTTCCCGGGGTTCACCGCGATGTCGACCGACCCGAGTGCTTACTGTGCCCCGCGAACGGGCCCGACGTTCGTGAGCGCGGCCGGATCGTGCCGCTGTCGGTCGAACTCTGCGACGGATGCTGGAACAAGGTGGCCAACGACCTCGCCCTGCGCGAGGGAGCCACGGCAGCACCGGAACCGGACCCCGACCCGGACAACATGGACTGGATCGAGCCCCGCAGCTGCCGCCATTGCCACGCCCCGGTGCGCTGCTACCCGACCAACTACGACCGCTGGATCGAGCTGGCCCCGTTCGAGCTGCCGGCGAAGCGGGTTCCACCCCATCACCGTTGGCGCCTGATGCGCCCGAGGGCAGCGAACACCCCGATCCCGGTGGCGACGGTCGCCATCCGAATCGGCGCCATCGACCCGACACCCGGCGAACCGGTCGTCCCGGCCCACGAGTTCGTCTGCCTGCGCCAGGAGAGCTGACAGCGCCCTGGCCGCGCACCGAGCGGGCTGCAAAACGGAACGGCCCCCAACCTGAACACCAGGTCAGAGGCCGTTCACCTGCGGAAGCGGTGAGATTCGAACTCACGGTGACATCGCTGCCACGACGGTTTTCAAGACCTTTCGCCGATCAAGGGCGGTGAGGTCTCCGCCGCAGGTCAGACGGGTACGAGTGCCCCCGCCAAGCCGTCGTCATCGTCGTCGTGCCCGCTACGTGCCCCTCGGTCATGATCGTGCCCGTTGACCCAGGCATCCGAGGCTTCGGCCACCTGGTCATCGCGGCCGGCGACCGGGCGGGCGTAGTGCCGAGTGGTCACGCTCGCGTTCGAGTGTCCGAGGCGGTGAGCGGCCGTCATGACACCGTACTTGTCGGCTACCCAGGTCCCGTGCGAGGCCCGGAGATCGTGCGGGGTCACGTCGGTGAGGCCGGCCGCCGACACGGCGGGGTCGAAGTAGGCCTTGCGCCACTGGTTGTAGTGCAGGGGCTTGCCCGCAGACGTGGTGAACAACAGGGCGTCGTCACCTTCCGGCAAGGTCTCCAGATGCTTCCCGAGCCTCTTCGCCAGGGTCGGCGCCACCCGCAGTAGCCGTTTCTGGTGAGACTTGGGAGTGTCGAAGACCAGGGCGCCGTTCGCCTCGGCAAGGTTCTCGTCGACCAGCACCGTGCCGCCCGTCACGTCGACATCGTTGCGTCGAAGCGCGAATCCCTCACCAATCCGCAGGCCGGCGAAGGCCAGGAGCGCGATCAGCAGGTCATGGGGCTTTTCAGCATTCCGCACGAGGCGCGAGGCTTCGAGTGGCGTCAGGATGTGCGGCTCGGTCTGAGGCATCCGGGGGAGACGCACACCTCGGCAAGGTGTCTGCGCGATCAGGTCGTTGTCGACAGCCGACGCCATGACCTGTGACAGCACTCGGTACGCCTGCCGGATGCGCGACGAGCTGAGCCCCTTGGTTCGCATCTGCGCGACCCATTCAGTCACGGTGATCGGCCGCAGACTCGACAGCTCACGATCCCCGAGCGCCGGATTGATCTGCGAGTTGATCAGCGATCGATACGAGGCCTGTGTCTTGTGCTTGAGCTGCGGCGATACAGCAGCCAGCCAGCGAGCCGCCCATGCTCGAACCGTCGTCTGACCCTCGACGGGGTCGATCCAGCGGCCGTCTTCGATCTCGATGCGCTTCTTTGCAAGCCATCGGTCAGCGTCCGTGGTGGTGGCGAACGTCCGATCCGCAGGCCGAAGCACGCCGTCAGGCCCCGGATAGCGAGCTTGGAACCGTCCCGAGGGCAGCTTCCGAATCCGACCGAAGCCACGGCGAGACTTGCGCTTCCCTGCCATCAGACCACCGCCCTAAGCCGACGAACCACGGGGCGCACGGTGTTGGCCTCGATGTATTCGTCCACGACGCTTTCCCGGATGCGGACGTGCCGGCCGACCTTGACGAAGGCGATCCGACGTTCCTCGATCAGGCGACGCGGGAAGCGCTCACCACTCTCCTTCCAAGTCCCCAGCCGTACGGCGGCCTCAGCCACCGTCAACAGTTGATCCATGGTCACCACTCCCCCGTAGCGTCGTGATCAGAAAGGTCGTGCAGGGCTTCGCGTGCGGTTTCGCGGTTGAGTTGGATGTCCCGGCGGATGTTGGCGGCGAGCCAGGATTCGCCGGGGGTGTATCCGTGGCCGGCGTAGGTCCAGTGGGCGAGGGTGAGCGTGGTCGTCTCCGGGTGGTCGTCGGGGTCGGGCAGGCCGAGGGCGGCGCGTTGTTGGGCGGCGCGGTAGTCGGCTCTGACCTGTCGGAGGGCGCCGAGGGTGGTGGAGTAGCGGCGGGACTTGGTGGAGAAGTGGCCGCGGAAGCCGAGCATGTGGGCCCAGTCGCGGAGCTTGCGAGCCGGGTAGAGCGCGTGGAGGTCGAGGCAGGCTTCGATCAGTCGGCGGGGGTGGTCGGGCAGGCCGAGGATGACGAGGGCTTCTTTGTTGCCGATCCGGCGGTCGACGGTGCCGGTTGTCTCGGCTGCCTTGGTCGCGTACTTGGCGACGTAGGAGGCGACCGCGAGTTCCGTGATCTCTTCGCCGTGGCCGAATGCGCCGATCGGCTGAACGTCGAGTTGGGTGCCCCACCGCAGGGTGCGCGCAGGCTCAGTGCGTGCCGGTTGGTCGGGGTCCGGCTGACAGCGGGCCGGGGGTACGTCGACCGCCACACGGGCGGCGGCGGCATGGATGGCGTCGGTGAGTAGGTCGAGGGTGGCCCAGTGCGGGGGCGGGCTGTCGGGTCCCTCGGGGCCGTCGAAACGGATCACGGCGTGGAAGTGGACGGCACCCCGCTTCTGGTATTCGGCGACCTTGCCGAAGGCGAGGCGGGACTGTTCGTGGGCGTCTTTCTGGGTGAGGCCGGCCCTTTTGGCGATCTCGCGGCGGAGGTAGATCGTGAAGTAGCGCCAAAGGTCGGATGCGTGGTTGTTCCACAGCACCGCTTCCGCGTAGTCGTACGAGGCGGCATCGAGCGGAGTGCCGAGTTTGGGGTCATCCTCGACGTGCCGTGCACCGCAGCGGCAGGGGCGGGCGCCGGGGCGGTTGTGGACGGGGCCGAAGCTCGGAGCCGTCAGGGTGGCGAAGACCCGGGGGTGTTCGCGCACCGTCTCAGGCGTGCCCTTGGCGGGATCTCCGGTCAGTCCGGCCCTGATCAGGTGGTAGGTGTCGCCTGCGTAGGTCCAGGCGCAGGACGGGCAGCGGGAGGCACGACGGTTGCCGCACGCGATGCGGAGCATGCCGCCCGGCTCTTCGTCGGTGTTGTAGTAGTGCAGGACGGTCTTGGTCTCAGGGTCGATCGTCTTCGTCCCGCCGGTCAGGCGGATGGGGTCGGAGCATCCTCCGGTACGGCGGATCTGTTCGTTCCAGCGGTCGAAGCCCCACGACCCGGCCACCCTCAGCACATCGGCGAGGGTGGCCGGGTCGAGACCCGCCGCGGTGGCGGTGTCGGTCACGGGATCACCGACCCTGTCGGTGAGCGGGTCCGTGGTTGGCGGTGTAGCCCTCGACCAGGGCGCGTACCTGGGCGTCACCGGTTGCGGTGGCCGTAGCCCCGCAGTGGCAGACCGCTGATCCCGTAGCGGGTGCGGACGCAGAGGGCTTGCTCACATGCAGGCCGGGACGGTCCGGGGTCGGGGTCAGGTCAGACACGGGAGACCTCCCGCGTGCGGACCGGGCGGCGGGTGGTGCCGGTGCCGTTGCAGGCCGGGCAGGCGACCGTGACGGTCACGCGGGAGCCGTTGGCGTTACGGGTGCCGGTGGTGATGGCGGCGGTGGCGAAGCCGTCGCAGTCGCGGCAGATGGGCGTGTTCGGGACGTGCTGGGGCATGATGAGTGAGCCCTTTCGGGTCCGTTGGATCTGGAAGGTGGGTAGGCGCCCGGAGCGGCGGAAGTTTGGCGACCGAGGCCGCTCCGGGGGCCGTTCAGCGGTGGTTGTTGAAGTCGTTCAGCATCGAGCGCAGGACGACCGCGACCACGGCCATGGACAGGCCGGTGATGGCGACCGCGAGCAGCAGCGAGACCAGGACCGCGCCGACGACGAGGACCACGGCACCGCCACCGGCCGCGAGGGCGAGCGCGCTGCCCGGGGTGAGCTGAACAGTCGGCCGGTTCGAGACCGGGCCCGGGGCCTGAGGGGCGGGTACCGGGGCGCCGGCGGTCGGGACGTACAAAGCCGGGGCCGGGGCGGTGTCCTGCGGGGGGTATTTCGGGGTGAACACGATGGTGTCCTTTCGGGCCGGGTTACTTGACGAGGGAGTCGAGGGCGGGGCTGAGGATGCTGTCGGAGACGAGGTAGCCCCCGAGCAGGAGCAGCACGACCAGCCACATCGGCGGGCGGGTGAGCTTGATCCCGAGGTAGCCGACGACGATCACGGCGAGCCAGAGCGGAACGTCCATGACGGATCTCCTTCTAGGCCTTGCAACGGTGGGTGCGGGCGGCGAGTTCGGCGCCGGCGCGGTCGGTGTAGTCGCCGGAGAATCCGCAGCCGGGCGAGGTGCACGCGGCGGTGTGCTTGTCGCGGCCACGGCCGTCGTAGTAGGTGGCGACCTGGACGGGGCCGATACGGATCACGTCGCGGAAGCGGCGATAGGCAGTCACGGGCGAACTTCCTTTCAGATCAGGCGAGTTGAAGTTGCTTAGTGATCGCGTCCGACATCGGCGCGGACAGTTGGAGACGGGCCGACAGGGCAGCGGCGGGCATCGGGGAACCAGTGCTCGCCTGGTGGGCATCGGCGATCTTCCGGGCATGGTCGAGCAGCGCGGCCGGAACCATGGGCACGTCAGCCGGGAACCGCTTGGGTGCCGGGGCGAGTTCCGGTACCGGGTCCGGGGCGGGCTCACCGGTGCGGTGGACTTCGACTTCCGGCACGGCCGGCTGATCGACCGGGGCGAGGCCCGGCGGGACGTCGTGATCCGGTGCCGAGTCGGCGGGCGAGTGGACGAGGAGCGTGCCGCCGAGGAAGGCCAGGGCAGGCCAGCCGGCCACGAGAATGCGCAGCCAGGACGGCACCTGTTGCAGGTCGAGGAGCCCAGCGGTCGCGATGTTCGCACCCAGCGACGCGCACAGGGCGATCGTGAACCAGGTCCAGGCGGACCGGTCACGACGGGCGGTACGCAACCTGCGCCAGGCGGCGACGAGGAGCAGGTCTACCGAGACCGGGTAGGCCCAGGCTTTCCAGCCGGATTGTCCAGCAGCGTCAGCGAGGTCGTGCAGGTGGGCGAAGGACAGGGCGCCAGCGATGACAGCCTGTACGAGAACGGCGTCGGGGCGGATCGTACGGTTCATGATCTGCACCTCCCTTCAGGGGAGTTGGGCCAGGAGCGGACCTATTCGGTGGCTTCGCCGGAGCCGAGGCAGGTCAGGCAGATTCCGGCTTGCTGGCCGACAGCGCGGCGCTTGCGGCCGACGCGAACGGTGCGGGAGACCTCACCGGAGCCCTGGCAGGCCGGGCACTTCGTCGGTTCAGCCGGCGCGGGCGCGGTGGTCTTGGTCGCAGCCATCCCGGGCCTCCTACTTGACCAGCGACAGAGCGTCGGCGGACGGTGCGGGGACGTCGGGGCGGAAGGCGTCGAGGAACGGCAGGTCGGGCACCAGGTGCGCGAAGTCCCGGCAGATGGCGGCGACTTCCTCACGGGAGACCTGCGGAGTGCGGATCAGCGACCAGCCACCGTCCGCTTCCGTGGCCACGGCCGTACCGGCACGGTGGGCGGGGATGACGCAGGCGACCGGGACCGCAGTGGGAGCCACGTCTTTGAGGCCCATCTCGGCTGTTTCCTTGTCGTTGACCCGGTGCACGACACGGCCGGTGAGCTGGGCGCGCAGCATGGTGGCGCCCTTGCCCAGGTCGGAGCCGAACCGCTGCCCGCACACCTCCAGATAGATGCCGACCGAACGGGCCATCTGCGCCAGCCGGATCAGCGCTGTGACGATCCGCGTACGACGGTCCTCATCCTCTTTGCGGGAGATCAGGAAGAGTTCGGCGATCTCGTCGACCAGGACCACGATCGGCGCCGGCCGCAGATCCTCCGACAGTTCCCAGATGTCCGAGACGCCGTGCCGCTGGATCAGGTCGAAGCGGGATTCCATCTCGGCAACCAGCACATCGGCGAGCGAGGCGGCGATGTCGGGGTTGGTCGCCAGGGCCGACAGGCGCGGCGCGAACACGGACTGTTCCACCCCGCGCTTGCAGTCCATCCCCACCAAAGCGACCGGCAGTTGAGCCAGCCCCTTGATCAGGTTGCGCTGATACATGGACTTGCCGGAGTTGTTCGCGCCCAGGGTCAGGGCCATGGGCACCTTGCGGTAGTCCCGCTCGAACGCCGTGCCGTCGTCCCGCAGCGCGACCGGAACGCACATGTCGTGAGGCTGGAGCGCCTTGCGCCGCATGGTCACCCGGCGCAGCACGTCGTAGCCGGTCATCCGCAGTTCGACGAACCCCGGCTTGGTCACGACCACCCGCACCGCATGGACACCCCAGGCATGCCGGAGACGCTCGGTGGAGGCGATCACGTCGGCGGGCTCCAGGCCGGCCGGAAGGCGCAGCGTGACCCGCAGACCGGTCATGGTGGCGCGCATGCGGCGGATCTTCGGGGCTACCGGCTGCACCTCACGGCGGGCGACATTGCGCGCCATGAACGCCCGCAGGCCGGACGGCTGGACCGTCAGACCGCACACGTCCATGGTCGAGCGGTAGGAGAAGCTGAACCGGCCCCACGTGGCAGGCAGCCCCACCAGCGACCAGTACACGCGCGGTGCCCGGTACTTCGCGTAGCCGAGACCACCAGCGCCCGCTATCGCGCCCGTCACCTCCAGCCACATCGTCAGGTCGGACACGATCAGGCCCCCAGCGGGGTGACCGCGACCGCGCTGAACGCGATACCCGAGCGCTTCTCACCCTTGATCACGTTCTCCCAGTCCCGCGCCTTCAGGCCGATGACCTGAACCGGCATCCCCGGCGCGAGACCCTCCGGGTAGCCGTTCTCCGGAACCGAGACCTTCAGAAGGTTGCCCTCCCCCTCGTCCGAGACCAGCAGACCCACGGTCGACATGGCCTTGCCCTCAGCGTTCACGGACCGCTCACCGGTCGCGAAGTTCTTCACCTTCGGTTCGGGCGCAGTCGCCACGAACACCACAGCAGTCGAAGTGTCGATCTTGAAGGACGGCATTCGTCACTCCCTGGTCGTGGCACACCTAAGGTGCACCAACTGGCTTGAGCCACTTACTGGCTTAAGCCAGTTGAACACATGGGAGCGTCAGGGTCAACAAGGTGGCTTGAGCCAGTTGCTATGCTGCCGACATGACCTCCGCCCGCCCCTCGACTCCGCAGCCGCCCAGCCGTCGCATCGCCGAAGAACTCCGCCGTGAGATCGAGTCCGGGGAGCTTCGCCCCGGTGACAAGTTGCCGTCCGAGCGCGCGCTTGCGGAGAAGTACGGGGCGGCGCGAAACACGGCGCGTGAGGCCATCCGGATACTCGCTGAGCAGGGACTTGTCACTGCGAAGCACGGGAGCGGTGTCTTCGTGCGGGAGCCGCAGAGGCTCTTTCGGTTCGGCAGCGATCGCTATTCGCTCAAGAACCGCGAGACTGGGCTGACGCCCTTCCGTCTGGAGGCGAAGCGACAGGGCAAGTTGGCGAGGATCGAGGTCCCGTCCATCGCGCGCGAGAAGCCGCCAGCGGACGTCGCGGAACGCTTGAAGGTGCCCGCAGACGAAGAGAGCGTCGTTCACCGGGAGAACCACTACTTCGCGGATGATGACCCGGTGCAGATCGTCTCCACCTACCTCCGGTGGGACGAGGCACAGGGCACGCTGCTCATGCAGGCGAAGACCGGGAAGGACGGGATCTACGGTCGCCTAGAGGAACTTGGGCACGTCATGACTCGCGTCCGCGACGAGATCAGCGCGAGGATGCCCACGCCTGAAGAGGCGGCGATCCTGGAACTCTTGCCAGGCGTTCCGGTCCTGGAAGTGCTGCATACGAGCCTGGATCAGGAGGGCGTTCCCTTCGAGGTCTCCCGGTACGTCCACCGAGCCGACCAAACCGGCTTGCTCTACGAACTACCAGTCGAGTAGCGAGGAGACACACGTGGAGACCGTGATCGTCCGCCCCTTCCAGAAGGATGATCTGGCCAGCACCGCATCAGCGTTGATCGACGTGCACACCACCGATGGGTATCCGGTTGAGGGCGTAGATGACCCTGAGGCTTGGCTGCGCTCTGCCGATGTGATCGCCGCATGGGTGGGGGAAGGCGGCGGAGAGATCGTCGGTCATGTAGCGATCATGCGGCCGAGCGGGGAAGACGCCGTATCGGCATGGATGCATCAGAGCGACGACAGCGTGGATCAAATCGCCGTTCTGGCCAGGTTGTTCGTGGTGAAAGCAGCCAGGAAGCACGCCGTTGGTGAGCGCCTCATGCAGGCCGCAATGGACTACGGCAGTGAGCATGGGCTTCGTCTTGTTCTGGACGTGATGGCCAAGGATGCCGCCGCTATGCGCCTGTACGAACGACTTGGCTGGCGCGAGATCGGCCGAGCCCCGCATCACTACGGAAGCGGCCAGAAGATCGACGCCGTGCTCTACGTGGCCCCACGGGGCTGAAGCTGTTACAGGTTTCTCTACCTCATCAAGCCCCGGCTGCGCTCCGCTCCGCCGGGCGCGCTTCCCGGCTCTGGCTGCGCCCGCGCTCCTGCCTTCGGCCCGCTCGGCGCTGCCGCCGCCGACGCGCGCCCACAGTGGATAGGGCCGGAAGCCATGAGTTGAGCACCGTATGAGCGGCCACGGTCAGAACGAGCCTCCGGCGGGGGATCGGCCGGCACCGGGGCGGAGAGGGCGCCGTTCGAGGCTGCGGGTCCGTAGTGGCGTGCGTAGGGAGCTTCCATCCCGACCGCCATCGACCCAGGCAGAGCCGAGCAGACGCGGCCCAGGGCGTCAAGGTCGTTCGTACAGTGGCGCGCTCCACCTTGACGCCCTGAACCACGCCCGCTCCACGGTGTGTGGGTCGACGGCGGACGGGACGGAAGCTGGGGTGAGTGGTGGGTTTTGGGATGGCCTCTACCCGCGAGGCAGTCGATCAAGAGAACAGCCACCGTAAGGCGGCGATCATGGAACGGATCCAGGCATGGCGTCAAGCCAGCTTTCGAGCTCTTTGTAGTGCTTCCGTGGCGAAGCGATACATGGCTTCCGCGCGTTCCTTCTGCTTGGCCACAGTCTCAGCAGCTCGCGTATGGCTGTCGCTGTCATCAGCAGTGGCGCTGCTTGCCAAGTCGCACCAGATCTCGGCGGTCTGGATGGCCCTCACCAACCGATCGTCCGAGAGCATCGGAAGAAGTCGGAGCAAACTCGTTGCTGTCGCCACCGCTCCAGACTGAGCCCACCACGCCTCATCTCGGTACCGCTTTTTCGCCTCTTCGGCCACGTTGACCAGCAACAGCAACGACTGAACAACCTCAGGTGGAGGGGCAACACGGCGTCGACGCTCAGCTCGATACTGATGCCAAGCAGCCCATAGGCCCGCTGGACCACCGATGGCCCCAACGATGCCACCTGCAGCGGCTAGCCAGTCCGTAGTGTCTGACACGGCAGACTCTCCCCCCGTAGCTGACGTGCCCCACGCGTGCCCGATAGGCCGGTAAACCACGGGGACTCACGGAGATTCGCAGGCCATAGCACCTAGAGCGGCCTCCAACCAATCGAACCTGGTCAGAGGCCGCTCTACTGCGAACCAAGCGGAAGCGGTGAGATTCGAACTCACGGTGACATCGCTGCCACGACGGTTTTCAAGACCGTTCCCTTAGGCCGCTCGGGCACGCTTCCCCGCGCCGGGCCTGATCAGCGCGGCGCGGGACAAGAGTAACGGGTCCGCCCGCGCGCGTGTTGGTCAGCTGTCGCCCTCGCGGGAGCCCAGGGTCAGATCGACCGTCTTCGACTTGCCGTCGCGTTCGTAGGTGATCTGGACCTTGTCGCCGGGCTTGTGGGTCCAGATCTCGCCGATCAGGGTCGGCCCGCTGTCGATCACGTGGTCGTCGAGCTTGGTGATGACGTCGCCGGGCTTCAGGCCCGCCGCGGCCGCCGGGCCGCCCGCCTCGACGGGGTCGGCGGCTTCCGAGCCCTTCTGGCTGATCTGCGCGCCGCCCGTGCCCTCGGTCAGGGTGACCGAGGCGCCGATCTTCGCGTAGACCGGCTTGCCGGTCTTGATCAGCTGCTGGGCGACGTACTTCGCCTGGTTGATCGGGATGGCGAAGCCCAGGCCGATCGAGCCGGACTGACCGGTGCTCAGGCCGCCGCTGCTGGAGGACTGGATCGCCGAGTTGATGCCGATGACGTTGCCCGCCGCGTCGAGCAGCGGGCCACCGGAGTTGCCCGGGTTGATCGACGCGTCCGTCTGCAGGGCGCTCATGTACGACGCCTTGCTGCTGGCGCTGCCGTCGCTGGAGGCCACCGGGCGGTTCTTGGCGCTGATGATGCCCGTGGTCACCGTGTTGGACAGGCCGAAGGGGGCGCCGATCGCGATCGTCGAGTCGCCCACGGCCACCTTGTCGGAGTCGCCGAGGGTGAGCGGCTGCAGATCCGAGGGGGCGTTCTTGAGCTTGATGACCGCGACGTCGTAGCCCTGTGCGTGGCCGACGATCTCGGCGTTGTACTTCTTGCCGTCCGGGAAGGTGGCCGTCAGCTTGCCGCCGTCGACCGCGTCCGCGACGACGTGGTTGTTGGTGACGATGTGGCCCTGGGTGTCGAAGACGAAGCCCGTACCGGTGCCGCCCTCGCCGCTGGAGCTCTCCGCCTCGATGGTGACGGTGCTCGGCAGTGCCCTGGCGGCCACGCCCGCGACCGTGCCGGCGTCACGCTTCAGGTCGCCGCCGGTCTGCTGTGCGGCGGAGACCGTCGTCGACGTGGTGGAGTCGTCGTTGTCCTTGGCCAGCGTGTAGCCGAGGCCGCCACCCAGGCCGCCGGCGACCAGCGCGGCCACCAGCACCGCGGCGAACAGCCCGCCGCGCCCGGACTTCGGCTTCGGCTGCGGGTCGTACGCGGCACCCCAGGGCGCGCTCGTGTCGCCGCCGCCTCCGCCGTCCATGTACGACGGTGTGGGCGGCGGAGGCGGCGGCCAGGCCGCTGCCTCGTGGCCCGCAGCCGCGCCCTGGGGGGCGTCCGGCGCTCCCGCCGACGCGTACGCCGGCACCTGTCCCGCGTGCGCCGGTTCCGGCTCCGGGGCGCCCTGGGGCACCGGCGGGAGCTGAGTTGTCCGGTCCTCGGGCGCGGTGGCCTGCGGGGAGGCAGCAGGAGCTTCCACCGGCACGGGAGGTGCGGACGGGGCCGGGGGTACCGCAGTGCCCTCGTTCTCGGTGCTCACAGCTCTTTCTCCTCGATCCACGGCTGTCCTTCTCGGTCGCACTCGGTCACGCCCGATCACACGTGCGCGTACCCGTTCATACGGGTGGCGGTCGGTACGTGATTCAGCTGTGCGCGTCCTTTTGTATGCCGTCAGCTTTTCCCACGGGCCGTCAGGGCACCATAAGCGGTGCCTGTGGGTCCGGGACCACTCTTTATATCCGACAAGTCACACAAGCGTGAGCATCTGTTACGCGCATCGGGCGCCCGTGACGTCACAGCCGCCCTCCGACGGTGACACCATGACGCGGTGACCCACGCACGACAGCACCCGATCCAGGTCGTCGCCCACCGCGGAGCCTCGGAGGAGGCCCCCGAGCACACGCTGGCCGCCTACAAGAAGGCGATCGAGGCCGGCGCCGACGCCCTGGAGTGCGATGTACGGCTGACCGCGGACGGCCATCTCGTCTGCGTCCACGACCGTCGCGTCAACCGTACGTCCAATGGCCGCGGCGCGGTCTCCGCCCTGGAGCTCGCCGACCTCGCCGCCCTGGACTTCGGCTCCTGGAAGACCGGGGACGAGGCCCCCGACTGGGAACACCGGCCGGAGGACCGCGAGGACACCTCCGTACTCACCCTGGAGCGGCTTCTCGAACTCGTCGCGGACGCCGGGCGGCGGGTGGAGCTGGCCATCGAGACCAAGCACCCCACGCGGTGGGCGGGCCAGGTCGAGGAGCGGCTGCTGTTCCTGCTCAAACGGTTCGGCCTGGACGCCCCGGAGTCGCCGGCCGATTCACAGGTACGGGTCATGAGTTTCTCGGCGCGCTCGCTGCACCGCGTCAGGGCCGCCTCGCCGACTCTGCCGACCGTCTACCTGAACCAGTTCCTCTCGCCCCGGCTGCGCGACGGGCGGCTGCCCACCGGGGTGCGGATCGCCGGGCCCTCCATCCGGATCGTGCGCAGTCACCCCGCGTACATCGAGCGGCTGAAACGCGCCGGTCACCAGGTGCACGTCTGGACCGTGAACGAGCCCGCGGACGTCGAGCTCTGCGTCGGCCTCGGCATCGACGCCGTCATCACCAACCGCCCGGGCGCGGTCCTGCGGCAACTGGGCCGCTGACCAGCCACACTTCCGCGACTCCAGAGCCCTCGGCCGTGAGCCGTCTCTTACCCGACTCCGACTCCGGTTCGCGTCCGGACTCTTGACCTGGCGGTCCGGGTGAGGAAACCTCCACCTTCGGCCATACCGTCGAAATCCGGCCACTCGATTACTGGGAGTGCACCGGCGCGTTCGGTCCGTGTTCGATCATTGCGAGTGCGTCACCGAAGGCGGAAGGGGCGGTTTCCGGTACAGGCCAAAGGGGCATTCACACCGTGGCGTGGGGCAAAGGAGGTCTCGGGGGTGGCGTTGGTGGTGGCACAGGAGGTGCCCACGTCGTCGAGCATGGCCGTTCCCCATGGCCCTGCGGGCGTGGGGAAAGCAAGACACCGGATGCGCGATCAGTTGCGCACGGGCGGTGTGGCGGAATCGGTCATAGACGACGCGGTCCTGATCCTGTCCGAACTCTTGAGCAATGCGTGCAAACACGGTCGGCCACTGGGCGAGGCCCTGGCCGGTGACGGCGACGTCCGGGCCGCGTGGCGCGTGGACTCCGTCGGCAGACTCATCGTCGAGGTGACGGACGGCGGCGGCCCTACCCGCCCGGTTCCGTCGACCCCCTCGGTGACGGCGCACGGCGGTCGCGGGCTGAACATCATCACGGCGCTGGCCAACGACTGGGGTGTCCGGGACGACACCCGCGGCGAGGTCACGGTGTGGGCCGTCGTCAACGACGACGTCCACGACCCGAGCGTCGGCCATAGGCGTACCGACTTCGCCACCCGTGTCACAGGCCGCTCGCTGTCCGCGGTCCCCGACCTGGACTTCGCGGACGCGTTCGACGACATGGACTGAACGGCACACCGGCGGCGACAGGGCCGTACAGGTCCTGACGCCGGTGTGCGGTCCGTTGTCCACAGGGTCCCGTCGGGCGTCGTACGAACGGCTAGGCTCGCGCCAGTACGAGACGAGCCGTAACCGGGAGACACCCACGATGGCCAAGAAGCGACCCCAGACCAAGGCCTCGCGGCCTCAGTCGTCCGACCGAGCCCGCGCCGCAGGCGTTGACGGGGACATTCCGGTTGTCGGCGCCCGCGAGCCCTGCCCCTGCGACAGCGGCCGGCGCTACAAGGCCTGTCACGGCCGGGCCGCCGCGCACGCGGTGACCGAACTGGTGCACCGGCCCTTCGAGGGCCTGCCCGGAGAGGGCGACTGGGTGGCTCTGCGCGAGCTGGTCCCCGCCGCCACCGTGGAGCTGACCCTGAAGGGCGGCCTCCCCGAGGGCGTTCCCTCCGTCACACTCGCGACGGTCCTGCCGATGGCCTGGCCCGCCCTGCGCCGTGACGACGGCTCGGTCCTGCTCGGGTTGCAGAACGACACGGCGTCCGGCGACATCAGCCGCGACCTCGCCGACACCCTCCAGCGCGCGCTCGCCGCGGCGCCCGGTACGCCCGTCCAGGGCCGCCGCGCACCGGCCGAGAGTCCGCGGCTGCAGGACCTGCTCGATCCCGAAGGCGTGTTCGAGCCAGTTGTGCACACGGGCTTCGAGTTCTGGGTTCCGGACGCGGAGAACGCCACGGCGGACGTCACCGCCTCCCTGGAGCGTGCGAACGACGCGGCCATCCCGACCGTGAAGCTGACGGGCGTCGACGCCGCGTACTGGTGCGAGACCCCGGACAAGAACCACCTGCGCTGGGTGATGCCGCACGGCGAGGAGCAGCTGCTCGACGCCCTCGCGCGACTGCACGCGGCCGGGCAGTCCGGCCTGGGCGAGGGCACCCGTCTGGTGGGCTCCTTCCGGGCGCACGGCCTCACCGTCCCGGTCTGGGACCTGCCGACCGGCGTCACCGCGGAGGACGTCGAGAAGCCGGCCGCCGAGTTCGCCGACCGTCTCGCCACCGCGCTGGCCGCGGACGCGCCGCTCACCGCGGAGGAGCGCCGCGCGCGCGGCGGACTGACCAACCGACAGGTGACGCTCAGCTGACGCACAGTCGGACCCGTCGATTCCGCGGCCTCCGGCGAGGGGTGAATCCAGTCACAACTCCCCGCGAGAACAAGGGAATCGGTGTCCGAATAGCCGAGATCGAATTTGCGAACCGCCGATCTCTTGTTAGCGTTGCGGTAGCCCGGTTGCTGGTGCATCCCCCGTCGCCAGCAACCGGGTCTTTCTTTGCCCGGAGATTCGCGCAGCGTTCTGTACGGAACCGCGCCGCGCGTCAACTCCCCTCGGGCGCCCCGGAGTTGCTCCCCGAACGCAGCAACAGCGGCCCTTGTCCCGCTGCCGCCGCCCCTTCCGCCTCGTCCGTGGAATTCCCCGCCGCCGCGAACTCCGCGACCGCCGTGTACGCCCCCGGCTCACCCGCCGTGCGCTCCCGGGGCGTCTCGCACACCCCGGGCTCGTCCTCGGCACCCACCGCGCACCGCAGCTGCACGGTGTGGGAGTCGGGGCCCATGAGGCTCAGCACGGACACGAGTCCACGGCCGGTCGCATTGCGGTAGTAGGTGCGCGCCCAGGTCTCCTCCCCCTGCGACAGGACACAGGTCTGCGCCTCGATGCCGTCGGGGGAGGTGAGTTCGGGACCGCAGCGGGCGGCTGTGGCGAGCCCCAGACCGAGCAGCGGGGAACCGGTGGGATCGGCGGCAGGGTCGGCGGCCTCTCGGGCCTTGTCGTCCGCGGGGCCCTCCTGAGGACCTGCCTCGGGCGTCAGGGAGAGAAGGGCGTCGCGGTCCGCGTCGCCCACGGGCCCCGCGGACGCCACGGCCAGCGGCAGGGCGACCGTGAGCGCCACGACGCCCGAGAGCGCGAGCAGACGGAGGTTCATGGAGGTGAACATAACGACAGGGGACGGGCGCCCGGTTGCCCGCGCGCCCGACACCCCTACAACTCGGGCGCGCTCACACCCGTACGAGTGAGGGCCTCGACCACGGCGTCCACCACGGCCTCGACATCGGGCAGCCAGGGCGAGGCCGAGCCGGGCAGCGGTGCCCGCTCCCAGCGGACCTGACCGTGGCCGGTCTCGGACGGCGGCAGGGCGATGTAACCGCCCTCACTGTGGAAGCGGAGCGAGCCCGGCACGAAGTCCTTCGCGTACAGCAGTTCGCCCAGCTGTTCCATCGTGTACGGCTTCACGAGCAGCGACCAGCGGGTGGGACCCGCGACGACCGGCCCCAGGCGCATGCCCTTGCGGTCCAGGGCGTCGAGGGCGCGGGCCGCGGCCGGGGCCGGCAGGCTGACCGCGCACGGAGCCGCGCCGCCGGTGGCGAGGATGATGGGAGCCGTCGGCCGGTTCGTCCACCACCAGCGCACCATGCGCTCGTCGGTGGTCGCCGCCAGCAGACCGGGTTCGAACGGGTGAGCGCCGGGGACCGTGCACTCCGGATCGGGGCAGCCGCAACGAGCGCGCCCCTGTGGATCCGGTGCCACGCCCGGGAGTACGGGCCACTGCCATCCGGCCGCGAACGTCAGAGCCGCGCCGAGCACCTCAGGCTTCCCGCCGTCACGCCGGGACAGGAGCCTGCGTCGCCTTCCGAGCCTTCCGAGGATCTCGCGCATGAGCGCTCGTTCCTTTCCGTTGCACGCCTGGCAACACCGTGGGCCACATCACACCATGTGTCGATCACTTCACTGTGCGTACCTTCTGGCGCATCCCGACCTGCGGGAGGCAAGGGGCAGCCCCCTTGTTGTGCGCCGAGCGCCGAGCGTTGGCTTCGTCCGCGTCCATACTGCGTTCATCAAAAGCATGGGCATGGCGCGGGGTGGCGGAGTCTGGCGTTTTGCGTCCCGCGTATTTCTCTCCGCCTCCGCCAGGGGAGGATGGGACACGGCCGTCGGTGGTTAAGACGCCCGGGTCCGTCGCCAGGTTCCGGGTGGTTGGACAACCACCCCCGGCCTTCACCGAGTACGTACCCACCAAGACCGCTGTGACGCTCCGTCGAACCAGGCCAGTCGACCTCAATAACCCGCTACCCGAGTCAGTTTTAGGCCAACTTTGCTTTTCCGCAAGGGGACCACGGCGAACCCATGGACACCAGGAATCCCGGCAGGACAATGCTGGACATCCCCTCACGAGTGCGTGTACATGTGGAGACACTGCTAGCGGCGCAGAATCACATGGGGGTTTGCGATGCTATTGAGCAATAAGAGCCGGTCGAAAGGCCGGACGCCATGAACGCCCCTCACCTCCCGAAAGTGGCTGGAATCGACGCCACGGTTCCCTCGCCCGCACACACTGTCGCGCCCGCGCCCGTACTTCCGGACACCCCAGCGGACGCACCCGCGCTGACCTGCCCGAACGGCCCCGGCGTCCTGCTTCAGGACCGCCTCGCCGGTTGGGTGTCCGACCTCACAACCCTGCACGAGCTCACCGAACGGCTGGCCCGCACGGCGGCACTCGCCGACGCACTGCAGGAGCTGCTGCACGCCGGAGCCGCCCTCGTGGGCGCCCGGCGCGGTCTCGTCGTCCTGGAACCCGGCGACGGACTCGGCCCCGACACCACCATCGGCCTGGGGCTGGCCCGCGCGGACCTCGGGCACATCGAGACGATCCCGCGCGGCGCCATGCCGTACGGGCAGCTCCTCGACACGGCCGCCGGTCTGCCCGGCGGCGAGAGCGAAATCACACACCCGGACCTCCTCGCCGAGGACGGTCTCGACCCCCGTCACCGCGAGGTGGCCGCCCGTCTCGGCTACGCGGCGAGCTACGCGCTCCCCCTGTCCACGGAGTCGGCGGGCCGCCTCGGCGCGGCCGTCTGGCTGTACGACGAGCCCGCGGAGCCGGTCGAACGGCAACGGCATCTCGTCGGCCTGTACGCGCGGTTCGCGACCGAGCACCTGGCCCGGCTGGTCGAAGTGGAGCGCACGCGCGCGTGCGTGCGCACGATCGCCGAGGAGCTGCTGCCCGCCAGGCTGCCCCGGACGGCCGGCGTCCAGCTCGCCGCCCGGCACCGCACCGGTCCGCGCGGGGGCGGCGACTGGTACGACGCGCTGCCGCTCCCGGACGCCGCCCTCGGTCTGGCCGTGGGCGCGGTGACCGGCTCCGGACCGAGCGCCATCGCGGCGATGGGCCGGCTGCGGGCCTCCCTGCGCGCGTACGCCGTGATGGAGGGCGAGGACCCGGTGGCGGTCCTCTCCGACCTGGAGCTGCTGCTGAGGCTCACGGAGCCGGCCCGCTGCGCCACAGCTCTGTTCGCCTACTGCGAGCCCGCGCTGCGCAAGGTCACGCTGGCCGGCGCCGGGCACTGTCCGCCCCTGCTGATCGGCGAGCGGCGCACGGAGTTCGTGGAGACCACCGTGTCGGCACCGCTCGGGATGCTCGCCTGCTGGGAGGCGCCCAGCGTGGAGTTCCGTACCGAGCCCGGAGAGACGGTTCTGCTGTACACCGACGGGTTGCTGCACCGGACCGGCGAGCCCGTGGACCGGGCCTTCTCCCGGCTGCACGCGGCGGCGGCGAGCGTCCCCCGGCAGCTGCGGGACGACGCGGGCGCGATCGCGGACCATGTCCTGCGGAGCATGCTGCCGGACGGGCTGGACGCGTCGGACGGTCAGGAGGACGTCGTACTGCTGTCGGCGCGGTTCGAGTGAGCCGCCGGTCGTCCCGCGCACCTGAGGGCCCCGCCTCGTACGACCGTACGATGGGCGGGGTCCAGTGCCGTATCTAGGAGGATGACCGTGGCGGACGAGCTCAATCCGGCGATCCCGGAGACTGAGACCGAGCCCGAAGAGCCGATCAAGCAGCGGAAGAACGGCCTGTACCCGGGCGTGTCCGACGAGCTGGCCGAGAGCATGAAGTCCGGCTGGGCCGACACCGAGCTGACGGGCCTGGAGCCCATCGCTCAGGCCGGTCACACCGCCGCCCGCCGCGCCGCGCTCTCCGCGCGCTTCCCGGGCGAGCGCCTGGTGATCCCGGCGGGCAACCTGAAGACGCGTTCGAACGACACGGAGTATCCCTTCCGCGCCTCGGTCGAATACGCGTACCTGACCGGTAACCAGACCGAGGACGGCGTGCTCGTCCTGGAGCCCGTCACCGGTGGTCACAAGGCGACGATCTACCTCCTCCCGCGCTCCGACCGCGAGAACGGTGAGTTCTGGCTCTCCGGACAGGGTGAGCTGTGGGTCGGGCGCCGGCATTCACTCACCGAGGCCGAACAGGTGTACGGCATTCCGGCATCGGACGTGCGCGAGCTGGCCGGCAGGCTCAGGGAGTCCACCGGGCCGGTCCGGGTCGTACGTGGATTCGACGCCGGTATCGAGGCCGCCCTGACCGACAAGGTCACCGCCGAGCACGACGACGAACTGCGGGTCTTCCTCTCCGAGGCGCGGCTGGTCAAGGACGAGTTCGAGATCGGCGAGCTGCAGAAGGCCGTCGACTCGACGGTGCGCGGGTTCGAGGACGTCGTGAAGGTCCTCGACAAGGCCGAGGCGACCTCCGAGCGGTACATCGAGGGCACCTTCTTCCTCCGCGCGCGCGTGGAGGGCAACGACGTCGGCTACGGCTCCATCTGCGCGGCCGGCCCGCACGCCTGCACGCTCCACTGGGTGCGCAACGACGGGGCCGTGCGCTCCGGCGAACTGCTGCTGCTGGACGCGGGCGTCGAGACACACACGTACTACACGGCCGACGTCACCCGGACACTGCCGATCAACGGCACGTACACCGAGATCCAGAAGAAGATCTACGACGCGGTGTACGACGCCCAGGAGGCCGGTATCGCGGCCGTGCGGCCCGGCGGCAAGTACCGCGACTTCCACGACGCGGCGCAGCGGGTGCTGGCCGAGCGGATCGTGGAGTGGGGGCTTGTCGAGGGGCCCGTGGAGCGGGTGCTGGAGCTGGGGTTGCAGCGGAGGTGGACGCTGCACGGCACCGGGCACATGCTCGGCATGGACGTTCACGACTGTGCCGCGGCACGGGTGGAGTCCTATGTCGACGGGACGTTGGAGCCGGGGATGGTGCTGACCGTCGAGCCCGGGCTGTACTTCCAGGCTGATGATCTGACCGTGCCTGTGGAGTATCGGGGTATCGGGGTGCGGATCGAGGACGACATCCTGGTGACGGAGTCCGGGAACCGGAATCTGTCGGACGGGCTTCCTCGGCGATCCGATGAAGTTGAGGCTTGGATGGCCTCCCTGAAGAGCTGATCTTTCGTCTGCGGGTGGTTCGTGGCTGGTCGCGCAGTTCCCCGCGCCCCTGGGCATGTCGGTGTGGACCTGCATCTTGAGTTCGCCGTCGGTGAAGGGCGCCGTGGCGGGCTTGAGCGTGCTCTGCGTGATGCCGTTCGGGACGGGCGGCTCGCGCCCGGTGCCTTGCTGCCCGCCACTCGGCGGCTTGCCGACGAGTTGGGGGTCTCGCGGGGGACCGTGAAGGCGGCCTACGACCAGCTTGTCGCCGAGGGGTATCTCACCGCTCGGCAGGGGGCCGGCACGCAGGTCGCCGCGTTGCCCTCTGCCGGTGCCGAGCCCGCGGAGGTGGCGACACGCGCGCGTGCGCCCCGTTTCGACCTGCGGCCCGGGAGCCCGGACGTCGGGACGTTCCCGGCGGACGCCTGGCTGCGGGCGCTGCGCCGGGCCATCGCGACGGCGCCCTCCCCGGCGTACGACTACGGCGACCCGCGCGGCCGGATCGAGCTGCGTACGGCGCTGTCGGGCTATCTGGGACGGGCCCGCGGGGTGCTCGCGCCACCGGAGCGGATCGTGATCACCTCCGGGTACGTCCAGGGGCTCTCGCTCCTCACGCGCGTGCTTGACGGCGCCGCGATCGCCATGGAGGACCCGGGGCTGCCGTTCCACCGGGAGGTCGTACGGCGGGCCGGCGGGCGGGTCGTACCGGTGGGCGTCGACGAGCGGGGCGCCCGCGTCGAAGAGTTGTCCGGCCCCCACGAGGTCTCCGCGGTCGTCGTCACGCCCGCCCATCAGTACCCGACCGGCGTGACCCTGCACCCGGAGCGGCGGCGGGCGCTCACCGACTGGGCACGCGCGCGTGACGGGCTGATCGTCGAGGACGACTACGACGGGGAGTTCCGCTACGACAGACAGCCCGTCGGCGCTCTTCAGGGCATGGCCCCGGGACAGGTCGCCTACATCGGCACCGCTTCCAAGACGCTCGGGCCCGCCCTGCGCCTGGGCTGGATGGTGCTGCCCCCGCATCTCGTCGACGCGGTCGCCGACGTCAAGCTGCACAGCGACCACCACACCGAGACCATCGGCCAGCTGGCCCTCGCCGAACTGATCACCAGCCACGCGTACGACCGGCACGTGCGCGCGTGCCGCCTGCGGTACCGGCGCCGCCGGGACCGGCTCGTCAACCTGCTGGGCGCCCGCCGGGACGTGCGGGGGATCGCGGCGGGGCTGCACGCCCTGGTGGAGGTGGCCGACGAGGCGGAGGTCCGGGCCCGGGCCGAGGAGGCCGGGCTCGCGGTCGGGTACCTCGGGGAGCACTGGCACGTGCCGGGGACCGTGGCCTCGGCAGGGCGCGCGCAGGGGCTGGTCGTGGGGTACGGGACGCCTCGGGAAGGGGTCTACGAGGAGGCGTTGGCCGTGCTCGGGCGGGTTCTGGAGGGTTCGGGAGGGGTTCTGGGCGCGGGTAGCCGGGGATGAGATTGGGCCACAAAAAGTCGTGACTATTGGGCCTGCCGATCGGTCCACCGTGCTTCTAGCGTCGTCTGTATGACCAACTCCCTCGTCCCGCCCGCAGGCCCGCAGCGTGTGCTCGCCCTGGCCCAGCTGACCAACTCGGTCGGCGACGGGGCGTACTACGTCACCTCCGCCCTCTACTTCACCCACGTCGTCGGACTCGCCCCCGCGCGCGTGGGGCTCGGGCTGACGCTCGCCTGGGCGGTCGGTTCGCTGGTCGGGGTGCCCCTCGGGCGGCTCGCCGACCGGCGCGGGGCGCGCGGGACCGCGGTACTGCTGGCGCTCGCCACCGGGGCCGCGGTGGCGTCCTTCCTGGTCGTGCGTGGCTTCGTGCCGTTCGTGATCGCGGCCTGTGCCTACGCGTCCGCGCAGTCGGGGCTCGCGGCGGCCCGGCAGGCGCTGCTCGCCGGGCTGGTGACGGCCGGGGACCGCACGCGGCTGCTCGCGCACCTCCAGTCCACGCTCAACGCCGGTCTGGCGGTGGGCGCCGGGCTCGGCGGGCTCGCGCTGAGCGCCGGGACGCGGGCGGCGTATCTCGGGGTGTTCGCACTGGACGCGGTGAGCTTCCTGGTCTGTGCGGGACTGCTGCTGCGGCTGCCGTCGGTGGCGCCCGTCGCGGCGGTGAGGTCGCCGGGGCTCGGCGTGCTGCGCGACCGGCCCTACGTCGTCGTGACCCTGCTCAACACCGTGCTGCTGCTGCGCATGCCGCTGCTCAGCCTCGGGATCCCGCTGTGGATCACCGAGCGGACCGACGCTCCCGCCTGGGTCGTCTCCGCGCTGTTCGTGCTCAACACCGGCGCGGTGATGGTGTTCCAGGTGCGGATGGCGCGCGGGGTGACGGGGCTCGGGTCGGCCACGCGCGCGGTACGGCGCTCCGGTTGGGTGATGCTCGCGGCGTGCGCGGTGTTCGCCCTGTCCGCCGGGGTGGGGCCCTGGGTGGGCGTCGGTGTCCTGGTGGTCGGCGCGGTGCTTCAGGTCGTCGCCGAGATGGGTCAGTCGGCGGGATCCTGGCAGCTGTCGTTCGATCTGGCCCCGGCCGACCGGGTCGGCGAGTACCAGGGCTTCTTCGGCACCGGCGTCACCGTGGCCCGTACCGCGGGGCCCCTCGTCCTCACCACTCTGCTGGTGAGCTGGGGGACCCCGGGATGGCTGCTGCTGGGCGGGGTCACGCTGGTGGCGTCGTACGCCATGGGGCCAGCTGCCCGGAAGGCGGCCGCCGCCGGCCCGGCCGACGCGGCTGTCAGGCGGCCCGTGTCAGTGAGCTGACCGGCAGCGAGTCCAGGAACAGGGCCCCCGCGAAGAGCCCGGCGCTGCCGCGGGGGCTCCACGCGCGCGCGTGGAGGTCGTCGTCGAGGGCAGCCAGAGCCTCGGCGCCCGCTTCCGTCGACGTGCCGCCCGCTTCCAGGACTCCGCGGGCGCCCGCCTGGACATGGCGCAGGCCGTGCGGGCCCGCCGTGTACAGCAACTCGGTGTCCTGGAGCGTCGACATGACGGTCAGCAGAGCGTCGAGGCGGGCCTGCGCCTCCGTCGCGCCGGTCGAACGGGCGACGGTCAGCGCGTCCAACGCCCGCCGTATGTGCGGGAATCCGGCCCGCGCCTCGCCCCGGGCGCCGGCCGCGCCGTACTTCGCCGACACCGAGGAGCCCCTGGAGGGTCTGCGCGGGGCTCGTTTGTCGGGGTGGGAGGCGATCCGCTTGGCGGCCGCGGCGACGTCGAGCGCCTTGGCCCGGGGGTCCAGGGCGGCTGCCGCGACCAGCAGGCCGAGCGCCCACAGGGCGCCCCGGTGGCCGCCGCCCGCGAGCCCCACCGAGTGCTCGGTGGACCGGCCGATGGCGCCCAGTTCCGTACGGAGCCCGGGCGTCGGTTCGCCGGTGCGGCGGGCCGCGGCGGCCATCGCCGTGAGGCCGGGCGCGAGCGCCTTGGCCGACCAGCGCAGGGCGAGTTGGTCCCGGCGCGTGACGCGGGCGTCGAGATCGCGCGGGTCGGGCAGGCCCGGCTTGGGAGCCAGGGCCAGCTGTCCGGTCAGCGCGTCCACGGCGGCGAGCGCCAGCGTTTCGTCCTCACGGCTGCTCATGGCCGTACCTTACGAGGACGCCGACGCGGACGGGGAGGCGCTGTCGCTCGGTGCGTCCGTCGGCGGCTCACCGCTCGGGGGCGTACCGCCGCCTCCACCACCGCCCGCGCCGGTGTTCTCGGCGTCCGGGTCGATACCCAGGGTGATGAAGCCCTTGTAGCCCTTGGAGACGTCCTTCTTGTGGACCGGCTTCAGGGTGAGCAGACCGCTGGAGGCGCCTCCGCCGTCGTACACCATGTCGTTGTCGAGGGTGGTGTAGCTGCCGGAGTGCTTCGAATAGGGCTCCAGGGCGAAGATGCCCTCGGCCGCGTCGTCGGGGAAGAACAGCTGGCCGGTGTAGTTGACCGTGCCGCCCTCGTAGGTGCCGTCCTCCTTCTGGCCGCCGGTGTGGACCTTGAGGTGGATGTGGCAGGTACGTGGCGTGTACCAGCCGGGGAAGATCGTCTCGAACTTGACGACCCCGTTGGCGTTGGCGATCTGGTAACCGCGCAGGTAGGTGTTGTCGTTCGCGCTGGAACCGTCCTCGCTCTCGGCGGGCGCCGAGCCGCCGGGGTTGGCGGTGGTGTAGCCGGAGTAGTAGCCCCAGGCGTCGCAGTGCCAGATCTCCACGGCCGCGCCCGCGACCGGGGCGCAGGACTCGGTGGTGTCCTGGACAGTGATCCGCAGCGTCAGCGGGACGCCGGACTTGCCCTCGGTGATGTCCTTTCGCACCAGCGCGTTGTCGAGGTAGTACGGCCCCTCCGTCACGCTCGACATGAGCACGCAGGTGCCGCTGCTCTCGCTCGCGGTGGCGGAGGCCGTGGCGTCGTCGGTGGCCGTGGTCGTCGCCTCGTCCGCGAACGCCGACTGGTAGCCCGCGACCACGAGTCCGCCGGCGGCGACCGTGCCTCCGGTCACCGCGAGGGCGCGGCGCCGGGTGATCGAAGTGTCCTTGTGGTTTCCCGTCATGACCAGGAAATTAGGGACGCCGTCCGTCAGGAACGTGAGCGTGGGCTGTGAGCGGCCTGAGAGTGCCCGCCCTCGGGGGAAGGGGGAGCACCGGATCACACCGCCATCAGGGGCGCGCCCTTCTGCCACTTGAGGATCTTGTCGAAGCTGACCACCGCGCCGCCCCGGCCCGGCTTGTTGCCGATGGTGACGTGGTCGGCGAGTTCCTCGATCAGCGACAGACCCCGGCCGTTCTCCGCGTCGTACGGGACGGCTGCCACGGGTACCGGCCGACGCGGCGCCTCCTGGAGCGCCGGACCCGCCGAGGCCGTCGGAAAGCCGGGACCCGAGTCGGTGACCTCGATGCGGCACTTCTCCCCGTCGAGGTACGCGGTGACGTGATAGGCCCCGCGGGAGTCGTCGTACCCGGTGTCCCCGCCGTGCTCGACGGCGTTCGCGCAGGCCTCGCTGAGCGCGACGGAGAGGTCGTAGGAGATGTCGGGATCGACGCCCGCCGTCTCCATGGTGCCCAGCAGCAGACGTCTGGCGAGCGGGACGCTCGCCGCCTCACGTCGAAGATGGAGTGACCACCAGATGCTCATGCTCCAGCCTCCAGGCCGCGGCTCGACATACCTGTACGTATTGCCGCGAGTGGCGGTGTGTAAGCACGCAGTTGACGTGATGCCGCCCATACGGCGGATGCACCGGGGGCTGCAATCGGTGTATGTAGTGCATCAACTGACAGAAGCGGTCTTCCGGTTGTACTCGGTTTTACATGGCGGTATCAGGCCGTATTCCGCCTTGCGGACCTGCCGTACGGGTGCCGTGGGGCCAGTGCGATGATGAGCCCGCCATGACTGCCCGCCGCCGGCGCACAGCGCCCTCCGGAAGCACTCTCCGGATGCTGAGGGCCGCGGTGTTCGCCGCGGTCTGTGTCGTGCTGGCCGGGGCCGGTCACGCCTTCGCCTCCTGTGCCGCCGTTCCGCTGTGGACCCTGTTCGCCGGTTTTCTCGGGGTCCTCGCGTGCGCGGCACCCCTCGCCGGACGGACCCGCTCGCTGCCCGGCATCGTCGCCCTGCTGGCCGTCGGCCAGACCGTCCTGCACACCCTGTTCGGGCTGGGGCAGCACATGACGTCCACAGCGTCGGCCTCCCCGGCCGCCGCGACGGACCCCACCCTGGTCGCACGGGCCGCCCGGCTGCTGTGCGGCGTGCCGCTCGCGGCGATCAGCCCGGCCCAGGCCCAGCGGATCCTCGCCGACGCGCGGATCAGTACGGGCGGCGGCACGGGCGGCGGTACAGGGGCGGGTGCCGCCGGCGGGGCGGGCATGGACATGGGGTCCATGGGCCACACCACGGACGCCCTCGCGTCCGCCGGGTCCGTCTCCGCCCTGCTGCCGACGCTGCCGATGCTGCTCGGTCACCTCCTCGCGGCGGTCGCCACCGGCTGGCTGCTGCGCCGCGGAGACCTTGCCCTGCTGCGGCTGATGCGGCTGTCGGCGCACGGCGTGGCCGAAGGGGCGCTCATACGATCCCTGCGCGGGGCGCTCGCGCTGGCGCACGCACTTCGCACGGGCCTTCCGGCTACGCCCGGTACGGCGTCGCACGCACCGCGCGCGTGGACCCTCGTATCCCCGCGGCCGTCCGCCACCGCGCTCCAGCACACGGTGATCCGGCGTGGTCCGCCCGCCTCCTCGCTCGTGCTCGCCGCCTGACACGACGCGACCGCTCCCCGTCCGCTCCCAGGGTCTTCTGATCCGAGGGTCCGAGGGCCGGAGAGAGGGCCGCCGTCGTGCGGCACGCGCGCGTGTGCACCGTTTCGCACGCGCCTCCCTCTTCCTCTCCGACGCGCCGGACTCCCCGGCACGTCGGACCTCACCCGAAGTGGAGCGCCTTCCGTCATGAAGGTTTCCCGTATCGCCGCCGCCGGCGCCCTCGCCGGTGCCACCGTCCTCGTCCTCTCCGGCCCCGCCTTCGCGCACGTCAGCGTCTCGGCGGAGGGCGCCGCCGCCAAGGGCGGCTACGCGACCGTCAACTTCAAGGTGCCGAACGAGCGCGACAACGCCTCGACCACCAAGCTGGAGGTCAGCTTCCCGGCCGACCACCCGCTCGCCTCGGTGATGCCGCAGCCGATCGACGGCTGGTCCGTCAAGGTCACCAAGTCCAAGCTGGCCAAGCCTCTTGAGATGCACGGCGAGAAGATCTCCGAGGCCGTCTCCAAGGTCACCTGGACCGCCACCGGCAAGGGCGTCGAGCCCGGCTTCTTCCAGAAGTTCCCGCTCTCCCTCGGCCAGTTGCCGGAGGACACCGACAAGCTCGTCTTCAAGGCGCTCCAGACGTACTCCAACAAGGAGGTCGTCCGGTGGATCGAGGTCCAGGAGGACGGCGCGGAGGAGCCCGACAACCCCGCTCCGGTGCTGGCGCTGTCCGCCGCCACCGAGGACCACCACGGTGGCTCCTCGGCCGCCGAGGAGCCCGCCGAGCAGGCCGCCGCGAAGACCACGACCACGGTCGCCGAGCCCGCCGACAGCAGCGACACCACCGCGCGCGTGCTGGGCGTCGTGGGCATCGTCGTCGGGGTCGCGGGGGTGGCGTTCGGCGTGCTGGCCGGCCGTCGTCGCACCACCGTCTGACCCGCGCTCACCTCCGGTGCGCGCCGGGGGCGTGCGGTTGTCCCGTACGCCCCCGGCCGTCCGGCGCACCCCCTGGGTGCGCACCGCACCTCCCACGCACACCACCTCCAGGACATCGCCCTATGCGCAAGAAGCTGTTCGCCGCCTCCGCCCTGCTCGTCGCGGCCACCCTGACCCTCTCCGCCTGTGGCAGCGGTGACGACTCCAGCCAGTCCGTCGCCGATGTCTCCGTCGAGGCCGGCTCGGACAAGGCGGCCACGATCCTCGATCAGCCGTTCGAGAAGCCCGACCTCGTCCTCACCGACACCCACGGCAAGAAGTACGACCTCCGTGCGGAGACCAAGGGCCGGCCCACGCTCATCTACTTCGGCTACACCAACTGCCCCGACGTCTGCCCGCTGACGATGAGCAACATCGCCGTCGCCAAGAAGCAGCTGTCCAGGGCCGACCAGGACAAGCTCCGCATCGTGTTCGTCACCACCGACCCGAAGCGGGACACCCCGGCCGCGCTCGGCAAGTGGCTCAAGGGCATCGACCCCCAGGTCGTCGGTCTGACCGGGGACTTCGCCACCATCCAGGCGGGCGCCCGCACCCTCGGCATCTCCATCGAGCCGACGTCGAAGGACAAGAACGGCAAGACGATCTCGATGCACGGCACCCAGGTCATCGTGTTCTCCCCGAAGACCGACGGCGGTTACGTGCTGTACGGCGAGGACGCCACCGTCGACGACTACATCAAGGACCTCCCCAAGATCATCAAGGGGCAGAACCCGTGAGGCGCCCGAAATCCGTGAGGCCTGTGAGACCCGTGAGGTCTGTGAGGCTTCCCGCCCTGACGGCGGCCACGCTGCTGGCCGGAGCGCTCGCCCTTACCGGGTGCGGGAGTTCGGAGTCCGGGTCCGACGACGACAGCGCGGGCGCGGGCGCAGGCCTGTCCGTCGGCTCCGCCTACATGCCCCAGCCGGTCTCGGACTCCATGGCGGCCGGGTTCCTCGTCATCACCAACAAGGGCGCCACCGGTGACGTACTCACCCGCGTCACCAGCGACGTCGCGGGCGATGTCACCGTGCACAAGACCGTCGGGCAGACCATGGAGGAGGCCGAGCGCCTCGCCATCCCGGCCCACGGCGAACTCGCCCTGAGGAGCGGCGGCGACCATCTGATGTTCGAGCAGCTCAAGCGCAAGCCGCGCGAGGGTGAGAAGGTCGCCGTCCAGCTGCACTTTGCCAAAACCCCGCCGATCACCGTCGAGATGCCGGTGAAGTCCGCGACGTACAACCCGAAGACCGGACACTGAGACCGAGGGAGGGATCACCGTGACACAGACCATCGCCCCGCGCGTGCGGCCCCTGGTGCTGCTGTTCCTCGCGGTCGCCGCCGCGCTGCTCGCCGCTCTGGCCGGCGCCACGCCGGTCTCCGCACACGCCGCGCTCACCGGCAGTACCCCGCAGCAGGGTGTGGTGGTCGACAAGGCCCCGGCCCAGGTGACGCTGACCTTCTCCGAGAAGGTCGCGCTGTCCGACGGCGCGTTCCGCGTGCTCGACCCCAAGGGCAAGCGCGTCGACACCGGCAAGGCGACCGAGCTGAGCGGCACGACCTACGCCGTGCCGCTCCACTCCGGGCTGCCCGACGGCACGTTCACCGTCGCCTACCAGGTCGTCTCGGCGGACAGCCACCCCGTCGCCGGCGCCTTCACGTTCTCCATCGGCGCCCCCTCCGTCACCACCGTCTCGGTCTCCGACCAGTCGGCCGGGGGCGGAGTCGTCGGCGCCCTCTACGGCTTCGGCCGGTATGTCTCGTACGCGGGCTTCATCGTCATGGTCGGCGGCGCCGCCTTCGTGCTCGCCTGCTGGCAGCGCGGCTCCGGCGTACGGGCGCTGCAGCGGCTCGTCGTCTCCGGGTGGCTCGCGATGACGGCGGCCACGCTCGCGCTGCTGCTGATGCGCGGCTCGTACACCGGCTCCGGCAAGGTCGGTGGCATCTTCGACCTGGGCCTCCTCGGCAATGTCCTCCAGACCAAGACGGGGGCCGCCCTCGTCTCCCGGCTGCTGCTGCTCGCGGCGGGCGCGCTGTTCATCGCGGTCCTCTTCGGGGCGTACGCCAGGCCCGGGGACGACGAGACGGACGTGGCCGAGACCGAGGGCGAGTCCGACATCGAGCCCGACGACGGCTCCGCCAGACGGGACCTCACCTTCGGGCTCGCCATCGGCGGCGGGGTCGTGGCGATCGGGCTGGCCGCCACCTGGGCGCTGGCCGAACACGCCTCCACCGGCCTCCAGCCCAACATCGCGATGCCCGTCGACGTCATCCACCTGGTGGCCGTCGCCGTCTGGCTCGGCGGGCTCTCGGCACTCCTGGTCGCCCTGTTCCGGGCGCCAGCGGACACCCCGATCGAGGGTTCGGCCGTACGCCGTTTCTCCCGCGTCGCCTTCGGCAGCGTGCTGGCACTCGTCGCGACCGGCGTCTACCAGTCGTGGCGCCAGCTCGGCTCCTGGTCGGCGCTCACCGACACGTCGTACGGACAGCTGCTGCTCGTCAAGATCGGCCTGGTGATCGTCCTCGTCGGCATCGCCTACATCTCGCGCCGCTGGACAGCCCAGCTGCCGGAGACCGCCGCGATCACGGCAGCGGCAGACGCAGACACGGCGGACGAGGCCGGCGCCGACCCCGAGAAGGAACCGGTCGGTGCCTCGGCCGCCGGAGGCTCGGACGCCAAGCGGGCCGCCCAGCTCGCCCGGCAGCGGGCCGCCGTCGACACCGCGACGGCGAAACGGCTGCGCGACGCCGACCCGCCTCGCTCGGGGCTGCGCCGCTCGGTGCTGGCCGAGGCGGGTGTCGCCGTCGTCCTGCTCGCCGTCACGACCGTGCTGACATCCACCGAGCCGGGCCGTACGGAGGAGGACGTCAAGGCCGCCGCCGCGTCCTCTTCCTCGTCGTCCTCGTCCTCCTCTTCCTCCTCGGATTCCGAGGGGGCAGGCGCGCTGACCCTGGACATGCCCTTCGACACCGGTGGCCAGGACGGCAAGGGCGTCGTCCGGCTCGACATCAACCCCGCGCGCGTCGGCGGCAACGTCATGCACGTGTACGTGGAACGGCCCAACGGCAGAGCGTTCGACGTGCCCGAGGTGAAGGTCGCCTTCACCCTCACCGCCAAGAACCTCGGACCGCTGACCGTGAACCCGGACCACCTCACGACAGGCCACTGGACGGCGAACGAGGTCCAGATCCCCATGGCCGGCGACTGGAAGATCGCCGTGACCGTGCGGACCTCCGACATCGACCAAGTGACCGTCGACAAGAACGCGCAGATCGGCTGAACCGCACCATGGCTGACCAGTCCACCAAGGAAACCGACGGGGAGAACTCCGTGGGTGACGCCGACGGGAACTCCGCGAGGAACACCACGCGGAGCATCTCGCGTCGGCGGTTGCTCGGCACCGCCGGTGCCACCGGGCTCGCGCTCGGCGCGGCGGGCGGGGCCACCGGCTATGCCGTCGGCTCCTCCGACTCCGACTCCTCCGCCGAGGCTTCCGGCCAGTCCCCGGCGCTCACTTCCGTGGGCGCGGACATGGCAAAGTTTCACGTGAAACATCAGGCCGGCATCACCGAGGGCCTCCAGTCCTGCGGCCACCTGATCGCCTTCGACCTGACGGCAGGCGCGGGGCGCAAGGAGGCAGCCGCGCTGCTGCGACGCTGGTCCGACACCGCCCAGCGGCTCATGGCGGGCGAGGCTGCCGCGCACGACGACACGGATGTCGCCCGAGACGCGGGCCCGTCGTCCCTTACGGTCACCTTCGGCTTCGGGTACGGGTTCTTCGCCCGCACCGGGCTGGAGAAGCAGCGCCCGGTCGCGCTCGACCCGCTGCCCGAGTTCTCCTCCGACCACCTCGACAAGGCCCGCAGCAACGGCGATCTGTGGGTCCAGATCGGCGCCAACGACGCCCTGGTCGCCTTCCACGCCCTGCGCGCGATCCAGAAGGACGCGGGCAGCGCCGCCCGGGTCCGCTGGCAGATGAACGGCTTCAACCGGTCTCCGGGTGCCACCGCCCAGCCGATGACCGCCCGCAATCTGATGGGGCAGATGGACGGCACCCGAAACCCGAAGCCGTCCGAGGCCGACTTCGACAAGCGCATCTTCGTGCCCGCGACCGGCGAACCGTCCTGGATGGCGAACGGCTCCTACGCCGTCGTACGCCGTATCCGCATGCTTCTCGACGACTGGGAGCAGTTGTCGGTCAAGCAGCAGGAGGACGTCGTCGGGCGGCGGAAGGCGGACGGGGCGCCGCTGAGCGGCGGGACCGAGACGACCGCGATGGACCTGGAGAAGGTCGACGCCAACGGCGATCTGGTGGTCCCCATCAACGCGCACTCCCGGATCACCCGCCCTGACGAGAACGGCGGCGCGGCCATCCTGCGGCGCCCGTTCTCCTTCCACGACGGGATCGGCGCGGACGGTACGCCCGACGCGGGGCTCCTCTTCGTCTGCTGGCAGGCCGACCCGTTGCGTGGTTTCGTCCCCGTCCAGCGCAAGCTCGACCGGGGTGACGCGCTGTCGAAGTTCATCCGGCACGAGTCGAGCGGCCTGTTCGCGGTCCCGGGCGGGGCGGCCGAAGGGGAGTACGTGGGGCAGCGGCTGCTGGAGGGGTGACGCGGTGCTGCCCGGGGGCCTCCGGGTGGTGTCCGGGGTCGGCGTCACCCCCTGGGGCGACGGATCCGGGAAGCGTGCGCCGGGTTCGGCAAGGGCCATTAGGGTGAGACGCATGTCAGCCAGCTACGCGTATCTCGGCCCCGAGGGCACCTTCACCGAGGTTGCCCTGCGCACGCTTCCCGAGACGGCCACCCGGGAGCTGATTCCGATGGTGTCCGTGCCGGCCACGCTCGACGCGGTGCGCAGCGGTGAGGTCGAGGCCGCGTTCGTGCCGATCGAGAACTCCGTCGAGGGCGGTATCACCACCACGCTCGACGAGCTGGTCGCGGGCTCCCCGCTGATGATCTACCGCGAGGTGCTGCTGTCGATCACCTTCGCGCTGCTGGTCCGGCCGGGCACCAAGCTGTCGGAGATCAAGACCGTCACCGCCCATCCGGCCGCGCAGTCGCAGATCCGCAACTGGATGAAGGTCAACCTTCCGGATGTGGTCTGGGAGTCGTCCGCCTCGAACGCGGACGGTGCCCGGCTGGTGCAGGAGGGCCGCTACGACGCGGCCTTCGCGGGTGAGTTCGCCGCCGCCAGGTACGGCCTCACCGCGCTGGAGACCGGTATCCACGACGCGGAGAACGCGCAGACGCGGTTCGTCCTGGTGGGCAGGCCCGCCCGGCCCGCCGCACCGACCGGCGCGGACAAGACGTCCGTGGTCATCTGGCAGCGCGACGACCACCCCGGTGGACTGCGTGATCTGCTGGGCGAGTTCGCGGTACGGGGCGTCAACCTGATGCTGCTCCAGTCCCGGCCGACCGGGCAGGGCATCGGCAACTACTGCTTCGCCATTGACGCCGAGGGCCATATCTCCGACCGGAAGGTCGCCGAGGCGCTCATGGGGCTCCGGCGGATCTGTCTCAAAGTGCGGTACCTGGGTTCGTACCCTCGTGCGGACATCGGCGTGGAGGACGTCCGTGCTCCCCTGCCGGGGACGTCCGACGAGGAGTTCGTGACGGCGGCCGACTGGGTGGCGCGCTGCCAGGACGGCCGCTTCTAGCGGTCCCCGGCGCATCCGGCCGGTCCTACCAGCCGATTTGCGTTATCCACAGAAGTTATCCACAGGCTGGCTTCTCGACCTGGGGACAAGTCGACAACGGAGCGTCAGTCTGTCGACAAATCTCCCTACAGGTCGCCGCCTCGTCCACAGTCCGGCATGCCACCCTTCGTCCACTCGTTTCCCTGGCGTAACTCCCCGGGGTTACGCATATCCACCCGAAAGTGGGCGTGAGGGTGGTTTGCTTCGGGAATTGGTCATCTCGCGGACACCTTTCGAAACGATCACTTCCGTAATCCACAGATCTTTCGCACAGCCTGTGGATAACTTTGCGCGGGTGTGGATTACTGTGGACGACCCCGCCCTCAAGTCCCCATCTCCACAAGGGATTCGGGTCAACCGGACGCTACCGCCTGACCCTTTCAGGGAAGCGGGGCGCTTTTCTTTGACACCCCCCGAACAGATCGACATTTAGGGCAAATGGCTACACAGGGTGCGTATGGAAATACCGAGTCGTGAGTGCCAACCCCGCACCGGTAGCCTTGGAGGGTGATTGACCTTCGCCTGCTTCGTGAGGACCCCGACCGTGTGCGCGCTTCGCAGCGTGCCCGTGGAGAGGACGTCGCGCTCGTCGACGCTCTCCTGTCCGCCGACGAGCGGCGCAGGTCGTCCGGCGTCCGCTTCGACGAACTGCGCTCCGAGCAGAAGTCGCTCGGCACGCTGATCCGCAAGGCCTCCGGCGACGAGAAGGCCGAACTGCTGGCGAAGGCCGGGCAGCTCGCCGCCGACGTCAAGGCGGCCGACGCCGAGCAGCACGAGGCGGACGAGGAGGCCAAGAAGCTCCTGCTCCAGCTCGGCAACCTGGTCCACCCGGACGTCCCGGTCGGCGGCGAGGAGGACTTCGTCGTCCTGGAGACGCACGGCACGATCCGCGACTTCGGCGCCGAGGGCTTCGAGCCCAAGGACCACCTGGAGCTGGGCGAGGCGCTGGGCGCCATCGACGTCGAGCGGGGCGCCAAGGTGTCCGGCTCGCGCTTCTACTACCTCACCGGCGTCGGCGCGCTCCTCGAACTCGCCCTCGTCAACGCGGCGATCGCGCAGGCCACGGAGGCCGGCTTCGTCCCGATGCTGACTCCGGCGCTGGTCCGCCCGCGCGCGATGGAGGGCACCGGCTTCCTCGGCCAGGCCGCGGAGAACGTGTACCACCTGGAGAAGGACGACTACTACCTGGTCGGCACCTCCGAGGTCCCCCTCGCCGCGTACCACATGGACGAGATCCTCGACGCCGACAAGCTGCCGATGCGCTACGCCGGCTTCTCGCCGTGCTTCCGCCGTGAGGCCGGCACATACGGCAAGGACACCCGGGGCATCTTCCGCGTCCACCAGTTCGACAAGGTCGAGATGTTCTCGTACGTCGACCCGGCGGACGCGGAGAACGAGCACCAGCGTCTCCTGAACTGGGAGAAGCAGTGGCTGACCGCCCTCGAACTGCCCTTCCAGGTCATCGACGTGGCCTCCGGCGACCTGGGTTCGTCCGCCTCGCGCAAGTTCGACTGCGAGGCGTGGATCCCGACCCAGGGCAAGTACCGAGAGCTGACCTCGGCCTCCAACTGCGACGGCTTCCAGGCCCGCCGCCTGTCCGTGCGGATGCGTGACACCAGCGACGGCAAGAACAGGGTGCAGCCGCTCGCGACCCTGAACGGCACGCTGTGCGCCGTACCGCGCACGATCGTGGCGATCCTGGAGAACCACCAGCTGGCCGACGGTTCGGTGCGCGTACCCGAGGTGCTACGCCCGTATCTGGGCGGCCGGGAGCTGCTGGAGCCGGTCGCCAAGTGACCGACGCCGCTGGGTCGTTCCCCTATCGGCTCGTCGCGACCGATCTCGACGGAACGCTTCTGCGCTCCGACGACTCGGTCTCGGCGCGCACCCGTGAGGCACTCGCCGCGGCCACCGCGGCGGGTGCCGCCCACATCGTCGTCACCGGCCGGGGGGTGCGCTGGACGCGGCACATCCTCGACGAACTCGGCTACGAGGGCCTCGCGGTCTGCGGCCAGGGCGCACAGGTGTACGACGCCGGGGCGCATCGTCTGCTGACGTCGATCACCCTGGACCGGCAGCTGGCCTCGCTGGCGCTGGCGAAGATCGAGGCGGAGGTCGGGCCGCTGTTCCTGGCCGCGAGCCGGGCCGGCATCGACGGCGAGGTGATGGTCGGGCCGGGCTACACGAGCGTGGGCTCGCTGCCCTTCCTGCCGCTCACGGACCCGTCGCAGCTCTGGGCCGAGCCGCTGAGCAAGATCTACGTCCAGCACCCGACCCTGTCGTCCGACGAGCTCACCGAGGTCGCCACCCGGACCGCGGGCGGCTTCGTCACGGTCACCATGGCCGGCGAGGGGATAGTCGAACTCCTCCCGCTGGGCCTGTCCAAGGCGAAGGGGCTGTCCCTGGCGGCCCGCAGGCTGGGCCTGAAGCCCGCGGACACGATCGCCTTCGGCGACATGCCCAACGACATCCCCATGTTCACCTGGGCCGCCCGCGGGGTGGCGATGGCGAACGCCCACGCCGAACTGCGGGCGGTGGCCGACGAGGTGACGTCGTCGAACGACGAGGACGGCATCGCGGTCGTGCTGGAGCGGTTGCTGGCGTAGGCCCCGCCGTCAGGGCCGGGGGCCTGGGAGGGCGGCCCGCGCGAAGTGACTCGCGCGCTCGAAGTGGCCGCCCCGGGCAGCTCCCCCCGCTGAACGGGCCCGCCGAAGGTAGTGACTCCCACGGAACCGCAACGGGCTGCCCCGAAGGAAGCCGAGCAATCGCCGCACATCGGCGTCGACCCGGCTCCGCTCCCAGAACCCGACCCCAGGTCACCGGATCTGCCACATCGGACAGATCCGGCGTACTGGACACAACCACTGTGCCCGTACGCGGAGTCGGGCGCCACCGAATAAAACCGGTGACCGAATCCGGGGCCGGCCGGACGCTCTACTTACGGCGCCACCTGCGGCGACGCGACCTGCTGAAGAACCAGCCCGCCGGAGGTTCGTCCGACCGCCAGGGCTGCGGCTCGGGAGCCTCCTTCCGCCACCGCGCCGTCAGCATCCGGGCGCGGGCGGACGGTTCGGCGGCTTCGGCAGAGCGTATGAAGTCCTCGTCCAGGACCAGCTCGTCCCAGATGTCCCCGTCCCCTGCCATCCCCGTCCTCCTTGCCCTGTGACCCCGTTTGTCCAGTCTGCCCGGACACGCGTGAAGTCCCTGTCAGAAATCCCTGTCAGGAGACCGCGCGTACCCGGGCTTCCGGTTTCCGCCTACTCCTCGCCGGTCGGCGTCAGCGTGCGCAGCTTCTGTCCGGCGTACCAGGTGGCGAGGACGGTGACCACGATCAGCAGGACCGTCGCCGTGGTCAGGCCGACGTCCGAGGTGACCAGGTCGCCGCCCGTGACCTTGTGGCCGACGGCAAGTGCCCACTGCTGGACGCTCAGTGTGCGCGCCCCGGGCACCAGCGAGCCGAACAGGGCCTCCCAGACCAGGGCGTAGACGAGCCCGAAGACCACCGCGTGCCGGGACACCGTACCGAGCAGCAGGAAGAGCGCGGCGTAGGCGATGGAGGCGACCAGTGCGGCGACCGTGTAGGCGACGGCGACCTGCTGGCCGTTGCCGTTGAGGATGAGGCCCGCGACGAACGTCGGTACGGCCGAGAACGCCATGGTGACGCCGATCGCGACGATCAGCTTGGTGTAGATGATCTTGGATCGCTTGAGCGGCTTGGACAGCAGGTAGACGACGGAGCCGTCGTCGATCTCCGGGCCGATCGCGCCGGTGCCCGCGATGACGCCGATGAGCGGCACCATCGTGGCGAGGGCGAGTCCGCCCAGCACGTCCGCCGCCGTCTGGTCGTCGGCGCCGACGAGGCCGCGTACGGCGACGGCGATCACGATCAGCAGCAGGGGCAGCGCCCCGAGGATGAGGGCCCGGCGGCGGCCGAGCAGGGCCCGGTAGGTGAGCCGGGCGACTGTGGGGTCGTACATTTTCGGCCTCCTACGCGGCGACGAGATACGAGAACACGGATTCGAGGGACTCGTCGGACGGCGAGACCGTGAGCAGCCGGATGCCGTGATCGCGCGCGACGCGGGGCAGCAGGGCGGTGAAGCGGCCGAAGTCGACGGCCTGGATGCGCAACGCGCCCTCCGCGAGGTCCACCTCGATACCGGAGGTCGACGGGTCGGCGATCAGCGCGGCGGCCAGCGCCCGGTCGTCGCTGGAGCGTACGAGGTAGCGGTGCGGGCGGTCGGTCATCAGGCGGCGGATCCGGCGGAAGTCACCGCTGGCCGCGTGCCGTCCGGCGACGACGACCTCGATGTGGGCCGCCAACTGCTCGACCTCTTCGAGGATGTGCGAGGAGAACAGGACCGTGCGGCCCTCGGCGCCCATGCGGCGCAGCAGGTCCATGAGCTGCATGCGCTGGCGCGGGTCCATGCCGTTGAAGGGCTCGTCGAGCAGGAGGAGCGACGGATCGTGGACGAGCGCGCTCGCCATCTTCACGCGCTGGCGCATGCCCTTGGAGTACGTCGAGATCTTCCGGTCCTGCGCGTACTCCATCTCGACCGTGGCGAGCGCCCGCTGTGCCGCCTTGGCGCCGAGGCCGTGCAGCTCGGCGTTGGCGACGACGAATTCCTTGCCGGTGAGGAAGTCGTACATCGCCTCGCGCTCGGGGACGATGCCGATGTGCTTGTAGATCTGCTCGTTGCGCCACACGGGCTGTCCGTCGAGGGTGACGGTGCCGGTGGAGGGTGCCAGGAAGCCGCCCATCATGTTGATGAGGGTGGACTTCCCGGCGCCGTTGGGGCCGAGGAGACCGGTGACGCCCGGGCCGATCGTCATGGTGATGTCGTTGACCGCCACCACGTTGCCGAACCAGCGCGAGACGTGGTCGATGTTGAGCGTGGTCACAGTCCGACCTTTCGGTAGCGGCGCATCAGAAGGCCGTAGCAGCCTGCGACGAGACCCAGGACGGCGAGGAGGAAGAGCACGCCTTCGCCGGTGCTGGGTCCTACCCCTCCGGGGTAGGAGGACGTTCCGCCCAGGAAGGCCGTCTGCACGCCGTCGATCAGCGTGATGGGCGAGAAGAGGCCGATCCAGGGGACGGCGCCCGAGCTGCCCTGCGCGTCGGCGATGGCCTGGAGCGTGGAGACCGCCCCGTAGGAGATGGTCAGTACGGCGATGACAGCCGCGATGCCGAAGCCGCGGCGCGGGGTGACGGCCGAGATGACGAGGCCGATACCGGCGAACAGCAGCGAGAGCAGTGCCACGGAGACGAGCCCCTGCAGGAATCCCTTGGTCTGGTCGGTGAAGTCGAGCTTTGCCAGCAGGGCGCCCGCGTAGAGCACGATCAGCGGCACCGCGGTGATGAGGAACAGGGCCGAGGCCAGCGCCGCGAACTTGGCCCGTACGTAGTCGGCGGTCTCGATCGGCCGCGAGAAGTACAGGGGTACGGTCTTGAAGCGCAGGTCGCGGGAGACGGCCTGGGGTGCCTGCGAGGCCACGTACAGGCCGATGACCGCCTGCATGATGACCGCGTAGTTCGTGTACTCGACGGGCAGCTTGTGGGCCTTGGTCGCGACCGTGACCGCCACCATGATGGCCGCCGGCACGCACATCACCGCGAAGAGCACCATCGGCAGCACCTTGGACTTGACCGAGCGGCCCAGGCCGTAGGAGCCGCGCAGGGACTGCGAGTAGAGCGAGCGTCGGGCGTACGCCCGGCCCAGACGCGGGCCGTCGTACGAGCGGTAGCCGATGTTGTGGATGCGGGACTGGGCGCCCGCCTGTGCCGGGGTCTGCTCAACCGCCATGGCCGACCGCCTCCTTTCCCGCGGGGTTCTGTGCGGTGCTCTGTTGTGCGCTGCTCTGCTTGGCGTTCCGCTGTTCGTCGCTGTCGGTGAAGACCTCGGAGATGTGGTGCCTGCGCTGTTCCATGCGCACCAGGCCGAGGCCGAGGTCGGCGACCGTGTCCCGTACGAGGTCGTAGGTGTCCTCGCCCTGCGCGGTGAGCAGCAGGATGTGGCCGGCGCCGGGCAGGCCGCTGCCGTCGTGGGTCTCCACCCCGCGCGCGTGGAGCGCGTCGCGCACCGCGGTGGTGCCGTCCGGGTGGTCGTCGGTGTCGGTCACCTCGATGGCGAGGATGGCCGTGGACTGGGTGAAGTCCGTGGTGGAGCTGGACCGCAGGAGCTTGCCGCCGTCGACGACCACCACGTGGTCACAGGTGCGCTCCAGCTCTCCGAGCAGGTGCGAGGTGACCAGCACGGAGATGCCGAAGTCCGTGTGGATACGTCGGATCAGACCGAGCATCTCGTCGCGGCCGACCGGGTCGAGGCCGTTGGTCGGCTCGTCCAGGAAGACCAGCTGCGGGTCGTGGACCAGGGCCTGGGCGAGCTTGACACGCTGTTTCATGCCGGTCGAGTAGCCACCGATGGGACGGTAGCGCTCCTCGTAGAGCCCGACATGGCGCAGAGTGTCCGCGGTGCGCTCGCGGGCGGCGGCCGGCGGAAGCCCGGACATGCGCGCCATGTGCACGACGAACTCGGTGGCCGAGACGTCGGGCGGCAGGCAGTCGTGCTCCGGCATGTAGCCGACGCGCTCACGGATGGCGCCGCCCTCGGTGGCGACGTCGAGCCCGAGCACGGTGGCGCGGCCCTCCGTGGCGGGAGACAGACCCAGCAGGATCTTGATCAGAGTGGATTTGCCGGCGCCGTTGGCACCGACGAGTCCGGTCACACCGGGTCCGATGTCCATGGAGAGCCGGTCGAGCGCGGTCACCCGGGGGAACCGCTTGCTCAGGCTTTCGGTCGCGATCACAGTCACGTCCATGACGGTAGTGGCGCACACCACACCGGTCGTCAGCCCGAAGAGCTGTCTCGGCATCCACCTTCAGTCGTACGGGCCCGTAGGGGTCAACCTCAGGTCGAACAACCGGCGAGTCTGTGGACAACGGCGCCGTTGTCCACAGACAGGCGTTCGACTGTTGACGCGGGCTCTAACAAGTGTCAGATTCGCGAGGGTCAAGTTACGGGCACGTAGCGCGGTCGATGGGGACGGTGGGCGACGGCAATGGCGACGGCGGCGGTGGGCGGACGCACCGGGGAACTGGCCGGGTTCCGGCGGGTGCAACGGCTGGCGTACGAGTGTGCGGAGGCCGTCGCGGCGCGACTGGAGCCGGGGATCACCGAGCGCGAGGCGGCCCGGATGCAGCGGGAGTGGTTGCGCGAGCGGGGCGTGCGGGACTGGTTCCATCTGCCCTTCGCCTGGTTCGGGGACCGCACGGCGTTCGTGAACTTCCGCGTCCCCCTCCAGTTCTTCCCGACCGGCCGCCGACTGGAGCCGGGGATGCCGTTCATCCTGGACCTGGCCCCGGTCCACCGGGGTTTCGCGGCGGACGTCGGCTACTCCGGCTCGCTCGGCACCAACCCGGTGCAGGAGAGGTTGATGGCCGACCTGGAGGCGCATCGCGAGCTGATCCTGCGCGAGGTGCGGGAGCGGCGTCCGCTGCGCGAGATCTACGAGGACGTGGACCGCCTCATGGTCCGCCAGGGCTATGCCAACCGGCATCGCGCGTATCCCTTCGGGGTGATCGCGCACAAGGTCGACCGGGTGCGGGAACGGCCCTGGTCACCAAGGGTGTTCGGGTTCGGTACGCAGTCCCTGAAGGGTTTGGCGGGCGACGCGCTGCGCGGTCATCGCGAGGGCTGGTCGCCCCTGTGGTCGCCGTACCGCTTCTCCGACCATCCGCCGCGGCCGGGTCTGTGGGCGGTCGAGCCGCATCTCGGATTCCGGGGCACGGGGGCGAAGTTCGAGGAGATCCTGGTCGTCACGGACTCCGCGGATCCGCGGGAGAGCGCGTTCTGGCTGGACGACGAGTTGCCGCACGTGCGGCGTTGGGCGGAGGCGAAGTGACGATCGACGGGGCGCGTGAGCGCCGGGTGCGCACGGGCGGGATCGAGCTGTGCGTCGCCGAGTTGGGGGACCCGGCGGATCCCACGGTGATCCTTCTGCACGGCTATCCGGACTCCAAGGAGGTGTGGTCGGAGGTCGCCGAGCGTCTCGTCGGCCGCTTCCATGTCGTGCTGTACGACGTGCGGGGCCACGGCTGTTCGTCGGCTCCGCGTCCACTGCGCGGCGGCTTCACCCTGGAGAAGCTGACCGACGACTTCCTGGCCGTGGCGGACGCGGTCAGTCCGGACCGGCCGGTGCATCTGGTGGGGCACGACTGGGGCTCGGTGCAGTCCTGGGAGTTCGTCACCGTCGCACGGACCGAGGGCCGGATCGCGTCCTTCACGTCGATGTCCGGGCCTTCGCTGGACCACCTCGGCCACTGGACGAAGGGGCGGCTGAAGCGGCCGACCCCGCGCGCGGTCGCCCAACTCCTCGGTCAGGGGCGCAGGTCCTGGTACGTGTACGCGATGCACACGCCCGTGCTGCCCGAACTCGCCTGGCGCGGACCGCTCGGCAGACACTGGCCGAAGGCGCTGGCCCGCGTCGAAAGGATCCCGGCGGACGGTTACCCGACCGCCTCCCTGCCCGTCGACGCGTCCAACGGCCTCTGGCTGTACCGGGACAACGTGCGGTCCCGGCTGCGCAGGCCCCGCACGGACGCGTACGCGCATGTGCCTGTGCAGCTCATCACGCCGCTGGGGGACGCGTTCCTCTCCGAGCGGCTGAACGACGGACTGGAGCGGTGGGCGCCCGGGCTGGTGCGCCGCACGATCGACGCCAAGCACTGGATCCCGCGAACCCGGCCCGACCAGGTGGCCTCCTGGATCGGTGAGTTCGTGACCGCCAACGAGGCCGGGCAGCTCCCGGCGGCGCCAACGGGCAGGTACGCACAGCGTTTCGGCGGCCGACTGGTCCTGGTCACCGGGGCGGCCAGCGGCATCGGGCGGGCCACGGCCTTCGCGTTCGCCGAGGCGGGCGCCCGTGTGGTGGCCGTCGACCGGGACGCCGAAGGCGCTGCCAGGACAGCCGAGTTGGCCCGTCTTGTCGGCGCCCCGGAGGCCTGGCCGGAGGTGGTCGACGTCTCGGACGAGCAGGCGATGGAGAAGCTCGCCGAGAGGGTCGCCACGGAGTACGGCGTGGTGGACGTGCTGGTGAACAACGCGGGGATCGGCCTCTCGGGGTCCTTCTTCGACACGACCGCGGACGACTGGAAGAAGGTCCTGGACGTCAACTTGTGGGGTGTGATCCACGGTTGCCGGCTTTTCGGGAAGCAGATGTCCGAGCGCGGTCAGGGCGGCCACATCGTGAACATCGCGTCCGCCGCCGCGTACCAGCCTTCCAAGGCGCTGCCCGCGTACAGCACTTCGAAGGCCGCGGTACTGATGCTCAGCGAGTGCCTGCGCTCCGAGCTGGCGGGTCAGGGCATCGGTGTCTCGGCGATCTGCCCCGGGTTCGTCAACACGAACATCACAACGACCGCGCGCTTCACGGGAGTCGACGAGCAGGAGCAGGCCCGCCGACAGAAGCGGACGGCGCGGCTGTACGGATTGCGCAACTACCCACCGGAGAAAGTCGCTTCGGCCATTCTCCGCGCGGTGGTGCGCAACCAGGCGGTCGCACCGGTGACGCCGGAGGCCCGGGGCGCGCATCTCATGTCCCGCTTCGTACCGGGGGCGTTGAGGGCGCTGGCGCGAATGGATCCGCCCTTGTGACCAGAAATCTCAAATAGCATTAAATAGGCGCAAGTTGACCAAAGGGTGGAAAGAGGCAGGCGGTTGTCCACAGTTTCGCCAATTCCCCTGTGGATAACTGGACTTGGCTGTGGATCAAACCTCCGGACCAAAATCAAATGCGTGACACCCGTCCCGCCCGGCACCCTTACGGGATGACCGAGAAAGAGATGGACGAAAGACGCACCGTGAAGGTGTCGAAGTACCTGTCGAAGCATCTGCGGCACCAGCCGGAGCGGATCGGGCTCACGCTCGACGAGGCCGGCTGGGTCGAGATCGACACGCTGATCGCGGCTGCCACGGCCCACAACTTCCGGTTCACCCGGGAGGAACTGGACCATGTGGTCGCCGCCAACGACAAGAAGCGCTTCGCGATCGACGGCACCCGGATCCGCGCCAGCCAGGGTCACAGTGTCGAGGTCGACCTCGGGCTGCCCCCGGCGACCCCGCCGCCGTATCTCTACCACGGCACGGTGGACCGCTTCCTGGACGCGATCCGCGCCGAGGGCCTGCGGCCCATGAACCGGCATGCCGTGCACCTCTCGCCCGACCGTGAGACCGCGACCCGGGTCGGCGCCCGCCGGGGCCGGCCGATCGTGCTCTCCGTGGACTCGGCCGCCATGCACCGCGACGGGCACCTCTTCCATGTGAGCGCGAACGGAGTCTGGCTCACGGAGGCGGTACCGCCGCGTTATCTGCGCTTCTCCGGCCCGCGCTGACCCACGCACGACAGCGACCCCGGCATGATCGAGGGCATGGACCACCTGCCCACCACCGAGGCCGCCGTCACCGCACTGCGTGCCCTCGCCGCCGAGTACTCACGCGAGATCGAGGTCGGCCATGACATCGGCGCCGACCAGACCTCCCGGCGCACGGCCGCGGGCATCGGCGTCACCACGGACCCGGACGGCTCGCTCCCGCACGAGGCGTTCGCCGAGTTCGGCGGAGTCCCCCGGGTGACCGTCCGCCTCTTCCCCGACGACGACGCGCTGATCACCGTCGAGGGCGTCGAATGCCACGACATTGCGCGCGACGACGTCCCTGCCTTCCTCCGCTCCGTCTACGACGGCCTCGCGTTCGTCGCGGCCCGCCGCTTCCCGCACACCCGCCACCTGGTGGTGCCGCTGCCCGGCGACCGCACGTACAAGGAGTACATCCCTCTGCTCGGCCTCAGCCCATGGCTCAGCAGCCGCATTCGGTGAGCGTTCCCACGACCACAGGGCGACTGTTTCACGTGAAACATGAACGGCGCCTAGGCTCTGAACCATGAGCCTGCACCTGAGCACCGTCATCCTGCCGTACCGCCGTTGGCACGAGGGCGGGCGTTCGGCCTGGCAGCGCGCGGAACAGCTCGGCTTCCACACCGCGTACACGTACGACCACCTGTCCTGGCGCACCTTCCGGGACGGCCCGTGGTTCGGCGCCGTGCCCACACTCACGGCAGCCGCCGCTGTCACCGACCGGCTGCGCCTGGGCACCCTCGTCACCTCGCCCAACTTCCGGCACCCCGTGACGCTGGCCAAAGAGCTGATCTCCCTCGACGACGTGTCGAACGGCCGGATCACCCTGGGCATCGGGGCGGGCGGCACCGGCTTCGACGCCACTGCCCTGGGCCAGGATTCGTGGACCCCCCGGGAGCGCGCCGACCGGTTCGGCGAGTTCGTCACGCTCCTCGACAAGCTGCTGACCGAGGACGGCAAGGAAGGCGTCTCGTACCAGGGCGACTACTACTCCGCCCACGAGGTGCGCAACATCCCGGGCTGTGTACAGCGCCCCCGGCTGCCCTTCGGGGTGGCCGCCACCGGACCGCGTGGGCTGAAGCTCGCCGCACGCTACGGACAGGCCTGGGTGACGACGGGCGACCCCCGGTTGTACGAGAACGGCACTCCCGAGCAGTCGGTCCAGGCCCTGCGTGGACAGGCCGAGAAGCTGGCCGACGCCTGTGCCGCGATCGGCCGGGACATGCGCGGACTCGACAGGATCCTGCTCACCGGGTTCACTCCGGACCGGGGGCGTCCGCTGGAGTCGGTGGACGCGTTCGTCGACTTCGCGGGCCGCCACCGGGAGCTGGGCTTCACCGAGATCGTGATCCACTGGCCCATCCCGGACTCCTACTTCGCGGCGGACGAGCAGGTCTTCGAGCGCATCGTCACCGAGGCACCGGCCCAGTTGCGCTGACGCGGGACCGGTCAGGGCGGTGAGGGCGGTCACTCACCTGGGCGGAGCCCCGAACAGACGGGCGCGGGCATACGCGAGAATGGGCGGGTGACCTCAGCGACCAGAGAGCCCGAGACCCCCGCCGCCGCCCTCCCGATCCGGCTGATCGCCACCGACCTCGACGGCACACTGCTGCGCGACGACAAGTCGGTGTCCCCGCGCACGGTGGCCGCCCTGGCCGCCGCTGAGGCAGCGGGCGTCGAGGTCTTCTTCGTCACGGGCCGCCCGGCTCGCTGGATGGACGTCGTCAGCGAGCACGTCCACGGTCACGGCCTGGCGATCTGCGGCAACGGCGCAGCCGTGGTCGACCTGCATGGCGGCCCCGGCGCCCACCGTTTCGTGAAGGTGCGGGAGCTGGCCAGGGACAACGCGCTGGACGCCGTACGCCTGCTGCGTGACGCCGCGCCGGGGACCGTGTACGCCGTGGAGCAGACGTACGGCTTCCACCAGGAGCCGGAGTATCCGAAGCTGCACATGGAGGTGCCGGACAACCGGGCACCCGCCGAGAAGCTGCTGGCCCCGGGCGGCCCGAGCGACGGTGAGCCCGTGCTGAAGATCCTCGCCTTCCACCACACGATGGACCCCGACGTGTTCCTCACCACCGCCCGGCTCGCGATCGGCGACCGTGCCACCGTGACCCGCTCCAGCCCAAGCGCCCTGCTGGAGATCAGCGGTCCGGGTGTCTCCAAGGCGAGCACGCTGGCCCTGTCCTGCACCGAGCGGGGCATCTCGTCCGAGGAGGTCGTCGCCTTCGGGGACATGCCGAACGATGTGGAGATGCTCACCTGGGCGGGCCGGTCGTACGCGATGGGCAACGCGCATCCCGATGTCGTCGCGGCGGCCTCGGGTCGGACCGCGCCCAACAACGAGGACGGGGTGGCCGTCGTGATCGAGCGCCTGCTCGCGGAACGCCTCTGAGAGCGCCGCCGCACGAGGGCCGTCCCTACAGCGGCACCCCGCGCTCGGCCAGCCACGCCGCCGGGTCCACCCCTGACCCCAGTTCGGGTGTGACGCGTACCTCGAAGTGCAGGTGGGGGCCGGTCGAGTTGCCGGTCGTGCCGGTCTGGGCGATCCACTGGCCCGGAGTCACGCGTTGCCCCTGGTCGACGGTGACAGCGGCGAGGTGCGCGTACTGCGTGTAGTAGCCGCCGGCGTGCTCGATCACGATCTCGATGCCGAAGGCGCCTCCGCAGGACACCGACACCACCGTGCCGGCGCCGACCGCGCGCACCGGGGTGCCGATCGGTACCGCGAAGTCCTGCCCGGTGTGCCCGTTCGACCACCGGTCGCCGCCGCTGCCGAAACTCGCGGAGAGCTCGTACGTCTCCACGGGCGTGACGTACTCCGGCATGGTCCCGGGGTCCGGCTGGTCGAGCCGGACGGCGCCCCGGCACGAGCCCGCCGCCACCGAGGCCTCGGCCCGGCCCTGCAGCGTCCAGCGGGCTTCTTCGAGTTTCGCCTCGATCGAGCGCTTCAGCTCGGCCAGTTCGCCGTTCCTGCGCTCCAGCGTCTGCCACTGCGCCGCCGCCTTCGCCTCGTCGGCGGCGAGCCGGGCCTCCGCGCGCCGGCTCTTGTCGATCGCGTTGTTGACGGCGAGATCTGCCCGCCACACGGCCCGCTGACCACGCATCAGGTCGTCGGGACTGTCCGCGAGCAGCATCTGCGCGGTGAGGGGCAGGCCGCCTCCGCTGCGGTACTGGCCGCGTGCGATCCGGCCCAGGTCCTCGTGCAGGACGGCGATGTCGCTCCGTTCCCGGCTGAGGAGTTCCTCGTACCGCCGGGCTCTGGCGCCTTCCACCTCGGCCTCGCGTCGTCCGGCCTCGTACTGCCGCGTCACCACGGCCGCATCCGCGTACAGCCGGGTCACCTCGGTACTCAGACCCGAGTCCGTACCGGCGTCCGGTCCGGGGTCCGTGCCGTCGCCCGAAGCCGCCGTGGGCCGGGCGACCAGAACCGCGAGCGCGCACAGCAGCGCCGGAACGAGCAGCGGGTGGCGGCGACGTGATCCCATGTCAGCGATCGTGTACCGCAAACCGGGCGGGGTGCCTGTTCAAGTCGTACGCCTGGGGGACCCGTTGCCACGAACGGCTCACTGGAAGGGCCGTGACGGGCTCAGTACGGCGCCTGCCACATCACCGTCGTACCGCTGCCGGCCGGGCCGCTGCCGGGTCCGTGACCGCTGTCGCCGCCCAGCGACTCGGCGCGCCGTTTCAGGTTCCTGAGGCCGCTGCGCCGGCCGCCCTCGGGGATGCCGACACCGTCGTCGGCGACGGTCAGCCGGACGCCCCGCCGGCCGTCCGGCAGGGTCGCGTTCGCGTCGACCACGACATCGATGCGGGACGCCCCGGCATGGCGGAAGGCGTTGGACAGTCCCTCGCGAAGGGCGGCGACGAGGTTTTTGCCGGTCGGCTCGCCGACATCGGTGTCGACCGGGCCGACCACCCGGAGCGAGGGCCGGAAGCCGAGCGCCACGGCGGCCATGTGGATCTCCCGCTCCACCCGTGTGGACAGCTCGGACGGGATTTCCCCCGGGTCGTCCTGGAGGGCGAAGATCGCGGTACGGATCTCCTGGATGGTGACATCGAGTTCGTCGACGGCCCTGCCGACGCCGTCCCGTACCTCGGGCGCGACCGGCCCACGCTGGGCGCTCTCCAGCATCATCCCGGTGGCGAACAGCCGTTGGATGACGAGGTCGTGCAGGTCACGGGCGATCCGGTCGCGGTCCTCGTACACCGCGAGGCGTTCCCGGTCGCGCTGGGCCTCGGCCATCATCAGCGCGAGCGCGGCCTGTGCGGCGAACTGGACGGCGAGCGCGCGTTCCGTCTCCGTGAACGCGCGCTCTCCCCGCGCGCGGGGCATGGCGAGGCTGCCGACGACGCGGCCGTCGCTCTGCAGGGGCAGCAGCAGAGTGGGCCCGTAGTCACTGGTGAGGCCGTTGCCGATGGCCAGCCGGGGGTCGTTGGCCGCGTCGGCGACGAACACCGGCTCGCCTTCGAGGAGTTCGGCGACGATCTCGCGCTCCGGCGGGATGATCACGCCGAGCGCGTCGGAGGGGCTTTCCGCGTCGACGGCGACGATCTCCAGGCCGCCCTCCTCCGCGGGCAGCAGCACGATCCCGGCCGCGGCTCCGGAGAGCCGGCGTGCCTGTTCGGCGACGATCCGCAGCGAGGCGCCGATGTCGCCGCCCGAGAGCAGCGCGGTGGTCACGGCCACGGATCCGTCGATCCAGCGCTCGCGCTGCCGGGCGGCCTCGTACAGACGGGCGTTGCCGATGGCGATGCCCGCCTCGGTGGCCAGCACCCGGACCAGGGTCAGGTCGTGCTCGGTGTAGGGCCCTCCGCCGCGCTTGGCACCCAGGGAGAGGTTCCCGAAGACTTCGCCGTGCACCTGGATCGGCTCGACGTGCCGGACGTTCTCCTCGTCGACTCCGTGGTGAACGAGGTCGGTGAGGCCCGTGCCGTCCTCGGCGAGGACCCTGATGGCCACATGCCCCGCGTCCACCAGGGCAGTGGCCGACGCACAGATCCGCTCCAGCGTGGCATGCGGCCCGAGCCCGCTCCCGACGGCCCGCATGGCTTCCAGCAACTGCGGTACGCACGGTTCGGGGCGAAGCGGTGGGTCGGACATCCCCCGAGCCTAATTAGTGCTCTTTGTCCACGAAAGTCGAGCCGAAGGGACCCCGTGCCGAGCAGGGGCTCAGAGCACCATCTCCGTTGTCGATGCCAGTCGCTCGGACTCCGCCTCCCGCTCCGCCATCCCCCGCAGCGGCCCCTCGACGGCGACCAGCTCCGCGAACGTCCCGCGCTGCACGACCTGCCCGCCGTCCAGCACGATCACCTCGTCCACGGCGTCGAGACCGGCCAGCCGGTGGGTGATGAGCAGCGTCGTACGGCCCTCGGTCGCGGCCAGCAGATCGGCGGTGAGCGCGTCGGCGGTCGGCAGGTCCAGGTGTTCGGCGGGCTCGTCGAGCACGAGCACCGGGAAGTCGGCGAGCAGCGCCCGGGCGAGCGCCAACCGCTGTCGCTGTCCGCCGGACAGCCGCGCCCCGTGCTCGCCGACCAGTGTGTCGAGACCGTCGGGCAGCGATTCGGCCCAGTCCAGCAGCCGCGCCCGCGTGAGGACGCCCCGCAGGTCGGCCTCGGTCGCGTCCTTCTTCGCCAGCAGCAGGTTCTCGCGCACGGAGCTGTCGAAGAGGTGCGCGTCCTGGGCGCACAGTCCGACCAGCCGCCGTACGTCGTCGCCGTCCAGCGCGTACGCGTCCACCCCGCCCAGCGTGTAGGAGCCGGCGTCCGCGTCCAGGAACCGCAGGAGCACCTGGGCGAGCGTCGTCTTGCCGGACCCGGAGGGACCGACGACGGCGACCCTGCGCCCTTCGTCGAGGGTGAGGTCGAGGCGGCCGAGGGCGTCCCGTTCCTGTCCGGCATGCCGGGCCGCCAGCGCCCTGACGACGACAGGGAACGGCGACCGCGGCGCGGGAAGCGGCACCTCGGGTTCCCGTACGGGCTCCGGCGCGTCCAGGACCTCGTACACGCGCTCGGCACTCCTGCGCACCCGCTGCCGGTACCGCACGGCGAGCGGCAGTCCGAGGACCGCCTCGAAGGCGGCCAGGGGAGTGAGGACGACAACGGCCGTCACCACTCCGTCGAGCCGCCCGTCGGCGACCGCCCGGGCTCCGACGAGGGCGGTGGCCGCGACCGTCAGCCCGGACAGCAGCGCGGTGAGCCCGTCGCCGAGGGCGGTGGCAGTGGCCGCGCGTGAGGCGATCCTGGTGAGCACCGAGTCGGCCCGCCGGACCTGCTCGGTACGTCCGTTCAGGGCGCCCGCGACCGTCGACTCGGCGGTGCCGGTGAGCAGGTCGGCCACATGCGTGGCGAGTGACCCGCGGGCCGGGGCGAGCCGGCGTTCCGCACGCCGGGCCACGGCACTGGTCACGAGGGGGACGCCGACGCCGGCGGCGAGGAGCCCGGCGGCGAGGACGGCCCCGGCCTCCGGCAGGAGCCACGCCGTGAACCCGACAGAGGCGGCCGAGACGACCACGGCGGCCCCGACGGGCAGCAGCCAGCGCAGCCAGTAGTCCTGGAGGGCGTCGACATCGGCCACGAGCCGCGACAGCAGGTCGCCGCGCCGAACCGTCCGCAGTCCGGCGGGCGCCAGCCTCTCCAGGCGCCGGTAGACGGCCACCCGGGTGTCGGCCAGCATCCGCAGCACGGCGTCGTGCGACACCAGCCGCTCGGCGTACCGGAAGACGGCGCGTCCGATCCCGAAGGCCCGCGTGCCCGTCACGGCGACCATCAGATACAGCACGGGCGGCTGCTGCGAGGCCCGCGAGATGAGCCACCCGGAGGTCGCCATGAGCCCGACGGCACTGCCGAGCGCGAGGCTCCCGAGCAGCAGCGCGAGTCCGAGCCGCCCGCGCCGGGCCCCGGACATGGCCCGCACCCGCGCGAGCACACCGAGTCGCCCGGTGGGAGCGCCTGGCACGAGTACGTCCTCGTCGAGCACGGGGAGCAGGGCACTCCGTGGACCGTCCACGAGGAGTCCGTCGCCTCCGAGGGGACCTCCGGCCTGCTCGTGACCAGGCAGCGGTGCCGGGCGCACGGCATCCGCCAGCCGCACCACCCGGTCCGCCACCCCCAGCAGCGCCGGTCGGTGCACGACCAGCAGCACCGTCCGTCCCACGGCAAGGCGCCGCACGGCGGCCACGACCTCGGCCTCGGTCTCCCCGTCCAGCGCGGCCGTCGGTTCGTCGAGCAGGAGCACAGGCCGGTCCGCGAGGAACGCCCGGGCCAGCGCGAGCCGTTGCCGCTGCCCGGCGGAGAGTCCGGCCCCCTCCTCACCGAGCACCGAGTGGACGCCCTCGGGCAACGCGTCCACGAACTCCAGGGCTCCGGCGTCGGCCAGCGCTCCGCGTACGGCGGTGTCGTCGGCGTCGGACCGGGCCAGCCTTACGTTCTCCGCGATCGACCCGGCGAACAGATGAGGCCGCTGGGGCACCCAGGCCACCCGCGAACGCCACTGGTCCAGGTCGACATCCGCGAGGTCGACGCCCCCGACCGACACACGTCCTTCCGTCGGCCGGACGAACCCCAGGAGTGCGTGTAGCAGCGTCGACTTGCCGACGCCGCTCGACCCGACGAGCGCGACCGTCTCGCCGGCCCCGACAGCGAACGAGACGTCCGCCACCGCGTCCACCGAGCGCCCGGGATACCTGACCGTGACGCCCTCGAAGGACACCTCGCCCTCCGGCGCCGCCCCGGTCCCGGACTCCGGCACCGGCGTCTCCAGCACGGCGAAGATCTCCTCGGCCGCGGCCAGCCCCTCCGCCGCCGCGTGGAACTGGGCGCCCACCTGCCGCAGCGGCAGATACGCCTCCGGCGCGAGGATGAGAATGACGAGCCCGATGTACAGGTCCATCTCGCCGTGCACGAGCCGCATACCGATGGTCACCGCGACCAGTGCCACGGACAGTGTCGCCAGGAGTTCCAGTGCGAAGGACGAGATGAAGGCGATCCGCAGGGTCCCCATCGTGGCCTGCCGGTACTCGCCGGTGATCCGCCGGATCGACTCGGCCTGCGCCTTGGCCCGGCCGAACACCTTCAGGGTCGGCAGCCCGGCCACGACATCGAGGAAGTGGCCCGACAGACGGGACAGCAGCCGCCACTGGCGGTCCATCCGGGACTGCGTGGCCCAGCCGATCAACATCATGAAGACCGGAATGAGCGGCAGGGTACCGACGATGATCGCGGCGGACACCCAGTCCTCGGTGACGATCCGTGCCAGCACGGCAACGGGCACCACCACCGCGAGCCCCAACTGCGGCAGATAGCGCGAGAAGTAGTCGTCGAGCGCGTCCACTCCCCGCGTGGCGAGGGCGACCAACGACCCGGTCCGCTGCCCGCTCAGCCACCCGGGTCCGAGCGCGACAGCCCGCTCCAGCAACCGCATCCGGAGTTCCGACTTCACCGCGGCGCTCGTCCGGTGGGCGGCCAGCTCGGTGAGCCAGGAGACCACCGCCCGGCCGGCGGCGACTGCCACCAACAGCAGAAGAGGCGTACGGAGCTCAGTGACCGACAGACCGTGCTGGAAGGCGCCGACCACCACCTCGGCGATGAGCATGGCCTGCGCGATGACCAGCCCCGCGCCGACGGCGCCGAGACCGACGACCGCCAGCAGGAAGCGGCGTGTGGCACCGGCGTACCGGAGGAGCCTCGGATCGATTGGTTTCACGTGAAACATGCCCTTCGGTCCAGAGAGGCGGTTTCGCGATGTTTCACGTGAAACATCGCGAAACCGCTCCCGCGGACAGAGACGACTCAGTGCGCGGCGTCGGCGAGGTGCTGCGTGCCGATCCGCTTGCGGAACACCCAGTACGTCCAGCCCTGGTAGAGCAGGACCATGGGGGTGGCGATCCCCGCACACCACGTCATGATCTTCAGCGTGTACGGGCTCGACGATGCGTTGGTGACCGTGAGGTTCCAGTCCGCGTTGAGCGAGGACGGCATGACGTTCGGGAAGAGCGTCAGGAACAGCATCGCGACGGCGGCCACGATGGTGACCCCGGAGAACGCGAACGCCCAACCCTCACGCCCCTTCCAAGCCGCCCCGAGTGCGGCGACGAGCGCGAGCACAGCCACGGTCGCCGCAGCCAGGGAGCCCCCGTCACCCTTGTCGGCCTGGGTCCAGGCCAGGAACGCGAGCGCGACGACAGCGGTCACGAGTCCGACGCGGACGGCCAGTTTCCGCGCCCGTTCCCGGATGTCCCCGACGGTCTTGAGACCGACGAACACCGTGCCGTGGAAGGTGAACAGCGACAGGGTGACCAGGCCGCCGAGAAGCGCGTACGGGTTGAGCAGGTCGGCGAGACTGCCGACGTACTCGAAGTCCGCGTCGATCTTCACCCCGCGCACGATGTTGGCGAAGGCCACGCCCCAGAGGAACGCCGGGAGGAGCGAGGTCCAGAAGATCGCGGTCTCCCAGTTGCGCTGCCAGTTCTCCTCGGGCCGCTTGACGCGGTACTCGAAGGCGACGCCCCGCACGATCAGGCAGACCAGGATGAGCAACAGCGGCAGATAGAAGCCGGAGAAGAGGGTGGCGTACCACTCGGGGAAGGCGGCGAAGGTCGCGCCACCCGCCGAGAGCAGCCACACCTCGTTGCCGTCCCAGACGGGTCCGATGGTGTTGATGAGGACCCGCTTCTCGGCCCGGTCACGGGCGAGCAGCTTGGTCAGGACGCCGACCCCGAAGTCGAAACCCTCCAGGAAGAAGTAGCCGGTCCACAGGACGGCGATGAGGACGAACCAGACGTCGTGAAGTTCCATGGCGATTCCAGCTCCCTGGGCCTAGTAGGAGAAGGCCATCGGCTTGTCGGCGTCCCGGGGGTCGCCACCGATCTTCGTGGGCGGGTTGAGGTCGGCCTCGGTCAGTTCGGGCGGGCCGGCCTTGACGTATTTCACGAGGAGCTTGACCTCGATGACGGCGAGAATCGCGTAGAGCGAGGTGAAGACGATCATCGAGGTGAGGATCTCCCACTGCGAGACGCCGGGGGAGACCGCGTCCCGGGTCTGGAAGATGCCGTACACGACCCACGGCTGGCGGCCCATCTCGGTGAAGATCCAGCCCCAGGAACTGGCGATCAGCGGGAAGCCCAGGGTGAGGATCGCGATGCGCCAGTACCACTTGGTGAGCGTGGGGCCGAGTGCCCTGCCGGGCAGCAGCGACAAGTGGGGCACCTCGCCGTCGCCGACGCGCAGATGCTGCGGCAGCATGAACTTCTTGCGGGTCAGCCAGAGTCCGAGCAGCCCGATCGCGAAGGACGTCATACCGAAGCCGATCATCCAGCGGAAGCCCCAGTAGGCGACCGGGATGTTGGGCCGGTAGTCGCCGGGCCCGAACTTCTCCTGCTCGGCCTTGTTGACGTCGTTGATGCCCGGGACGTACGAGGAGAAGTCGTCGTTGGCGAGGAAGGACAGCAGGCCGGGGATCTCGATGGCGACCTTGTTGTGGCCGGCCTCGACATCGCCGTAGGCGAAGACGGAGAAGGGGGCGGGCGCCTCGCCGTCCCAGAGGGCTTCGGCGGCGGCCATCTTCATCGGCTGCTGCTTGAACATGACCTTGCCGAGGAAGTCACCACTGACCGCGGTGAGCAGACCGCCGATGACGACGGTGACCAGACCGAGCCGCAGCGAGGTCTTCATCACCTCGATGTGCTTCCCGCGCGTCAGATGGAAGGCGGCGATGCCGACCATGAAGGCGCCACCCGTGAGGAAGGCGGCGGAAAGGGTGTGGAAGACCTGGGTCAGCGCGGTGTTCTGGGTGAGGACCAGCCAGAAGTCGGTGAGTTCGGCGCGCCCCTTCTGCTCGTTGATCCGGTAGCCGACGGGGTGCTGCATCCAGGAGTTGGCCGCAAGGATGAAGTACGCCGACAGGATCGTGCCGATCGAGACCATCCAGATACAGGCCAGGTGGATCCTCTTCGGCAGCTTGTCCCAGCCGAAGATCCACAGCCCGATGAAGGTGGACTCGAAGAAGAAGGCGATCAGCGCTTCGAAGGCGAGCGGGGCGCCGAAGACATCGCCGACGAAGCGCGAGTAGTCGGACCAGTTCATGCCGAACTGGAACTCCTGCACGATGCCGGTGACGACACCCATGGCGATGTTGATCAGGAAGAGCTTGCCCCAGAACTTGGTGGCCCTGAGGTACTTCTCCTTCTCCGTGCGGACCCAGGCGGTCTGCAGGCCGGCGGTGAGCGCGGCGAGGGAGATCGTCAGCGGGACGAACAGGAAGTGGTAGACGGTGGTGATGCCGAACTGCCATCGGGCCAGAGTCTCCGGCGCCAGAGCGATGTTCACATCTCCTCCTTACGGGCTTACGAGCCGTGATCATTGCGGCGGTCCGCCCTCGTCGCCAAACCGCACGAGAAGGACAAACGGAACGCGCTTGTGAACGCGTTCACATTCACAAGCAATTATGGCGCATGCCCGTTCGAGGCGGGAGACGCGGGGTCCCCCATGAGCCTCCAACCGCCCCGGAGGGCGCGATTCAGGGCCTCCGGGACAGCAAAACGGCACGTCACCCGCCGTGAGTGACGTGCCGCACATGTCAGCGGACAGGGCTCCGAAGCAGCCCTCGGAATCCCTGGCCCTGAAGCCGGGCGCCCTAGAACTCCTTGTGGAACATCTCCGCCGCCTTCAGGAAGACGTCGTTCGCCTCGGCCTCGCCGATCGTCACGCGGACCCCTTCGCCCGGGAACGGCCGCACGACCACACCGGCCCGCTCGCACACCGCCGCGAAGTCCACGGTGCGCTCCCCCAGCCGCAGCCACACGAAGTTGGCCTGCGTCTCGGGCACCGTCCAGCCCTGGCCGCGCAGACCGTCGACCACCCGTGTGCGCTCGGCCACCAGTGACCCGACACGCCCGAACAGCGCGTCCTCGGCCCGCAGCGAGGCCACCGCCGCGTCCTGGGCGAGCTGGCTCACCCCGAACGGCACCGCCGTCTTGCGCAGCGCCGCCGCCACCGGCTCGTGGGCGATCGCGAACCCGATCCGGAGCCCGGCGAGACCGTACGCCTTGGAAAAGGTCCGCAGCACACACACGTTCGGCCGGTCACGGTAGAGCTGGACCCCGTCCGGCACCTCGATGTCGCGCACGAACTCCTTGTACGCCTCGTCGAGCACCACCAGCACGTCACTGGGCACCCGGTCCAGGAACCGCTCCAGTTCAGCCCGTCGTACAACCGTGCCGGTCGGGTTGTTGGGGTTGCACACGAAGATCAACCGGGTCCGGTCGGTGATCGCCTCCGCCATCGCGTCGAGGTCGTGCACGTCCCCGGGCGTCAACGGGACCTTGACCGACGTGGCGCCGCTGATCTGCGTGATGATCGGATAGGCCTCGAAGGACCGCCAGGCGTAGATCACCTCGTCCCCGGGCCCGCTGGTGGACTGGATCAGCTGCTGCGCGACACCGACCGAGCCGGTGCCGGTGGCCACGTGGGAGACCGGAACGGCGAAACGTTCGGCCAGCTCGCTCATGAGCTCCGTACAGGCCATGTCCGGGTAGCGGTTGAAGGACCCGGCCGCGGCCGTCACGCTCTCCAGCACACCGGGCAGCGGCGGGTACGGGTTCTCGTTCGAGGACAGCTTGTAGGCCACCGGACCGTCGGTCGCGGCCGGCCTGCCCGGCTTGTAGGTGGGGATACCCTCCAGCTCGGCGCGCAGCTTGGGGCTCGTCTCGCTCACCGCAGTCCTCCTCGTGACCACCACCGGCTCAGCACGGCCACCCGCTGCCGGTTACCGGGTACCAATGCTTCTCACCTTATGAGGATTCGGCGTCCCTGCGTACGGGTCGGCCATGATCCGGAAGCTTCCGACGCACCGCGTGCCCCCTCCTCAGCTGCTCCGCCTGTCCCACCCGCCCCATGGGCATCGGGTGTATCAACGTACAAAGTTGTACGAATCAGGGGGCGCATCACACTTCTCTGCACGCGCCGGTGGCTCACGCCGTGGCGCGCATCCCTCGAAGAGGTGAGTTGAGACCTCTTCGAAACATCGGTCACTTGGCAGGCCTATGCGCGCCGACAAGTCCGATAGGGCAGTAATATTGCCCAACTGACTTTCTTTCTAAGGTAGTTACTCACTTTGGACCATGCAGAAACGTGCCTGTCAACGGCTGCATATGCGTCCGCACTACCCCACCGCATGAGCCCTACTATCGGCTCGCCATGACAGCAGCAGGGAAGCACCAGGTGAGCCGCGCGGAGACAACCCGACGAGGCAGTCGGCCGGGCCGGGCAGGCATCAGAGACGTGGCCGCAGCCGCCGGCGTCTCGATCACGACCGTCTCAGACGCCCTCAACGGAAAGGGCCGGCTCCCGGACGCCACCCGCCGCCATGTCCGTGAGGTCGCGGACCGGCTGGGCTACCGCCCGTCGGCCGCGGCCCGGACCCTCCGTACCGGCAAGTCCGGTCTGATCGGTCTGACCGTGACGACGTACGGGGATGAACCTTTCACCTTCACCGAGTTCGCGTACTTCGCGGAGATGGCGAGGGCCGCCACATCGGCCGCGCTGGCCCGGGGCTACGCCCTGGTCATCCTCCCCGCGACCTCACGCCATGACGTGTGGTCGAACGTGGCCCTGGACGGCACGGTCGTCATCGACCCGTCCGACCAGGACCCGGTGGTCACCGAACTCGTCCGGCAGGGACTGCCCGTCGTCTCCGACGGCCGCCCGGCCGGCTCGCTCCCGGTCACCGCGTGGGTCGACAACGACCACGAGGCGGCGGTCCTGGGCATCCTCGACCACCTGGCCGCCGCCGGCGCCCGCCGCATCGGGCTGCTGACCGGGACCTCCACCGACACCTACACCCACCTCTCGACCACGGCGTACCTGCGCTGGTGCGAGCGGGTCGGCCAGGACCCGGTCTACGAGGCCTACCCGGCCCACGACCCGTGTGCGGGCGCCCTGGCCGCCGACCGGCTGCTGGCCCGCCCGGACCGCCCGGACGCCGTCTACGGCCTCTTCGACCCGAACGGCACCGACCTGCTGGCCGCGGCCCGCCGCTACTGCCTGCGCGTCCCGGACGACCTCCTGCTGGTCTGCTGCAGCGAGTCCACGGTGTACGCCACCACAGAGCCGCCGATCACCACGCTCTCCCTGAAGCCGCGCCGCATCGGCACGGCGGTGGTCCAGCTCCTGATCGACGCCATCGAGAACGTCGATTCGGACCTGCCGGTCGAGCAGGTGATACCGACCGAACTGATCGTGCGGACGTCCTCGCAGCGCCGTCCGCCGCGCACGACGGTCAGTCCGCCGCGGTCACCGGAGGAAGGGTGACCAAGGGGCGGTGGTGAGGGGCGGGGCAGCGGGCCTGTGCGGGGCGGGCGACCGGGGAGCGGGGCCGTACGAGGGGTCGGCCCCGTCGAGCCTGTCGTCGATTTCCCGCCGTCCGCCCCGAGCGCGGGCCTGGCGGCGTCAGGTGCGTGCCCTCGGCGGGGCGGGCGCGGGTCCTCGTACTGGTTTGTACGTGGGCCTGCGCCCGGTGCGGCGGTGGGGGCCCTCCCGTCCGAGCGAAGCCTTCGAACGAAGCCGAGAACGAGGGAGCGTGCCCGTTCGGGAACGCGGGACACCGGCGCGGGGACAGTTCACCGACTCCGGTGTCATGATCGTACGAAGCGTTCGGTGTCCAAGGTTCGAAGCAAGGTGCGAAGCAGGGAGTCAGGGGCGGACCCGTACGGGAAAGCCCTTCCGAATCGGGGCGAAAGCCGCGGTGAACTGGGCTCTTTCGCTGATTCACCACCCCTGGGTCATCACATGGCGCGATCCGCATTCCTATGATGGGCCCACGACACCGCGGGCCGCTGCGACCAGGCAGTCCGATGCGGTGCAGATGCGGCGCGATGGTGGAGGGGTCGATGACTCAGGGGGCCGGTCAGGGACCCGAGGTGACGCGGACGGCGACGTTGCGCGACTTCCGGGTGCCCGCGTACGTCCATGAGGCCGGTCCGCACGCCGACGGCACGGTCCCCGGGGACGTCACCGTCGGTGCGGCCGACACCGACGTCCAGGAGCCCGGAGAGAGCGCGCAGACCCTTTCCGACCTGGAGGAACACCCCGACGGCTACACACCGACCCAACGCGACCTGCCCGTGATCAACCGCGGTGACACGCTTCAGGTGACCGTCGATCCCGCGGCCCTGGCCGCCGAAGGGCCGGGACCTCTGTTCGTCGTCGGGGACGTCCACGGATACATCGACGAGCTGATCGGCGCCCTCCAGGAACAGGGTCTGATCGACAGCGCGGGCAACTGGTCCGCGGGCACCGCCCGGCTCTGGTTCCTCGGCGACTTCACCGACCGCGGTCCGGACGGCATCGGCGTCATCGACCTGGTCATGCGCCTGTCCGCCGAGGCGGCCGCGGCCGGCGGCTACTGCAAGGCCCTCATGGGCAACCACGAGCTGCTGCTGCTGGGCGCCAAGCGGTTCGGTGACACCCCCGTCAACTCCGGCGCGGGCACGGCCACCTTCCAGGCGGCCTGGTTGCTGAACGGCGGCCAGAAGACCGACATGGACCGGCTTCAGGACCACCACCTCCAGTGGATGGCCCGCCTCGACGCGATCGAGGAGGTCGACGGGCACTTGCTCGTGCACTCCGACACCACCGCCTACCTCGACTACGGCGACTCGATCGAGGCCGTCAACGACACCGTCCGCGAGACGATCACTCGCAACGACGCGGACGAGGTGTGGGATCTGTTCCGCAAGTTCACCAAGCGCTTCTCCTTCCGCGACGAGGGCGGTGTGGAGGCCGTACGCTCCCTCCTCGACACGTACGGCGGAGCCCGCATCGTGCACGGCCACAGCCCCATCCCCTATCTGGTGGGCGATGTGGGCACCGAGGACGACGGTGAGGACAACTCCGGTCCGAACATCGAACATCCGCACGTCTACGCCGAGGGACTCGCCATCGCGATGGACGGCGGCGTGACCATGGCCGGAAAACTGCTGGTCCAGGAGCTTCCGCTGGATCTCTGACGGTTATTCGGGCGTTCTCGGGGCAGTCGTCCCGCGACTACGAACCGCAGTGGACGGGGGACAGTCACACGGTAATTTCTTCAAACCCCCTGTCATGGCGCGCCGTCACCGCTCTACCATCGGCTTATCCGTAGCAGGCTCCCCTCCGTTTCTGCCCGACGGCTCGTCAGCATGCCGAGCCCCAAGCCCTACGGAGCATCGGGGGATGCACATGAACAGCGTTCCGCAGCACCTGCTGAACGAGGACCGCCAGGAATACGAGCGGATCCTCGATGAGGCGCTGCGCTCCGCCCCGGACCGCCAGGAACTGGCCGCCGTCGGTCAGCGTCTGAACCCCGAACAACTGCGCACGATGGCGCTCAACGCCACGGCGCTCATCACGGTCGCCGCGGCGACCGAGTACCAGCACTACGTGAAGGTCCGCGACGAACTGCGCCACCCGGCGCCGTCCACCCCGTCCTCCGTCCACGAATCCGGCTCGAACGGGCCGGGTACGGGCGCGGTGGGGTTCGTCGCCGGCATGGGTGAGGCGGTCGCCGAGCCCGCCGGAGCGGGCGCTGTCGCCGTCGTAGCGGTCCTGGCTCCCGTCCTCGCCGGCACGGCGGCGGCGATCTTCCTGCTGGTGGGTTACATCCTCAAGATGCTCGATCCCGAGCCGGCGTTCGCCCAGACCATGCTCACCACCGGATGGGTGTTCGGCGCGGTGACCGCGGCAGCGATACTCGTCGCCGCGGTCGGCCTCCTCCTCACCGCCCTGCGCAACAGCCCGGAGGCGGAGGAGGACGGGGCATACGGCGAACTGACCGGGGAGGTCGCACTGGCCAGGGACGCCTGGCGCGAGGCCCTGCTGGAGCGAGGCATCCTGCCTTTCCTCCGCGACGCCCTCGCCGACCCCGGTACGGCGGCCATGAACCGCAAACCGGCCCCGCAACCCACCATCAGCCGCATGCCCCAGCTCGGCTACAACCGACCCGGCTTCAGCAGCCCCGAGGGCGACTCGGCGACGGGCCACCGCCCCAGCTTCTCCAGCCCGGACTTCTCCAGCCCGGACTTCGGGGGCCCGGAGCACCCGCCGGAGTGACCGGCCGGTCCGGACGCGGGACGCGCGACTCAGGTACTCAGGTGGAGCGGGCGGCTGTCGGAGCCGCCTGACCACCTGGGCCTCCGTCCGCCGGGTGATGAGAGCCAACGGTCTCGGGGTCCGGTCCGGGTATTCGTGGGGGACATCCCGGATGGCAACCACCGGTCGACGTCGGCAGCATTACAGACCATGACTTCTCTCTCCCGACGTTCCCTCATGGGTGGTTGTGCAGCCGGTGCCACGCTGGCTGTCATCGGAAGCGCCGGTGCACGCGCGTCGGCCGGGACCACGACTTCCGGCCGAGTGGCCGACGGGGTCCGCCTTGCGACTTCGGACACCAGTGCCCTACAAGCTGCGATCAGCGATCTGTCCCACCCGCCGGCCACCTCCGCGCAACTGCAGGTCGGAGGCCAGGGAACACACTGGTACGGCACAGCAGGAGTGTCAGACCTCCTGAGCGGCCGTGCCCCGTACAGGGACGAACGGTTCCGAGCAGGCAGCGTCACCAAGGCGTTCGTGGCGACTGTCGTACTGCAGCTGTGGGCGCGGCACCGGGTGGATCTCGATGCTCCGATCGGCAGGTACCTTCCGGATCTTCTTCCCTCCTCGTCCGCACGCATCACCGTGACGCAGTTGCTGAACCACACGAGCGGGCTGCCCGACCATCTAGGACTGCCGGACGTGAGTACCCCGGCAGCCGTCCTGCAGCACCGGGGCGACCGATGGACCCCCCAGGAACTGGTGCGGACCGTGACCCACAGCCCGCCCAAGTTCCCTCCGGGCACCAAGCAGGAGTACCGCGGCATCAACTACGTGCTGCTCGCCCTGCTCATCGAGGAGCTCACCGGCCGGCACTACGGCGAGGCGATCAGGTCCCGCATCCTGCGTCCTCTGGGCCTGACACGGACACTGTTGCCCGGTGACGACCCACACCTGCACAGCCCGCATGTTCACGGCTACCTGCGTATGACCGACGAGTCGCTCCAGGACGTCACGACGTACGAGCAGTCGAGCTCCTGGGGCGAGGGAGAACTGGTCTCGTCCGTCGACGACCTCTTCCGCTTCCAGGAAGCCCTGTTCTCCGGCGTGTTACTGCCGCCTGAGGCCATGAGCCACCTCTTCGCTCTACCACCGGAGTCCGTTCACATGATGGATGGCAGTCCGGCCCGCTACAGCATGGGACTGCAGACGGCCACGGTGAACGGCGTGACGTTCTGGGGCAAGACCGGTGACACGTACGGGTACCGCACCCGTATGTTCGCCACCCGTGATCTACGGCTCCGCTTCGTGTTGTCGTACACCCCGACGCCTCTGGCGGCGAGCGAGGACATGATCAACCGGGTCGTCACCCTGCTCACCACCTGAGCGTCCTTAGCTGTTGACGGACTCCTTCGACTTCTGGAGCGTGCCTTCGGCAACCTCCTCGGCCGTCGCACCGGCAGCCGCTGTACCACCGAACCGCTCGTGACGCTTCGGCTGATCCTCGTCGGGAACAACCTCAGCCCTGAGACGGACCGGCAGAACCGGACCGAATGATGCCGGCCTGGCGAGCGGCAGCGATCCAGGTCGGGAACTCGGACAGGAGCCGGTCGTACAGTTCCTGGTCGGGGACTGTGCTGATGTCGTCCACAGCAAAGAATCCGACGTTGTCGACGCGACGGCCGGACAGGGTGTCGAAGCGTTCCAGCACTCCGTAGTTGGACCGTCCCAGCCCCACGAACTGCCAGAAGATCGGTTCCTCGACAGCCTCCCGCAGCTCTCGCTCGATCACGGCGTTGCGGTAGACGCCCCCATCGGAGAAGAACAGCACCAGGGTGCCGACAGCAGCAGGGTTTTCCCTGACATAGCCACGAACTTGGGCGATCGCCTTCTGCTCTTCGTTCTGGATGCCGACCGTCCGCATGTCGACCTGACCGGGTTCCAGTCCTTTGCCGGGCTTCTTACCGCGTCGGAAGAGGCTGATCTGTCCCACCCGAACGTGCAGTCGCAGCCATTCGGGTAGGTCGGCGAGTCGCAGATCCGGGAGACGCGCTGCATTCGAGGCGAACGTCCATGCCTGCATGTCACCGTCATCGTCCAGCTGTGCGGCGACCGCTGCCATGCGCTCCACCACATCGGCGACGACGCCCTTGGAGTAGAGGAAGGACATGGATCCGGAGGCGTCCAGGACCAGGATCACGCGCGCGGTGACCCCGGCTGCGCCAAGCTTTCTGAGACTGACCGCGACCTGTTCCTTGCGCAGAGACAGACGCTTGCGCATATCGACGGGCAACTGTTCTTCGCCGTCACCTAGGCGCGGGCCGACAGGTTGCCGGGCCGGGACGGGCGATGCGGAAACCGGAGTCGTCGGGAACGCGGACGCATCCGGGGACGCGTCATCAACGGTGATACCGAAGTCGGTGGCCAGCCCAGCGAGCCCTGAGGCATAGCCCTGACCAACCGCGCGGAACTTCCACTGCCCCGCCCTCAGATACAGCTCGCCACCGATGAACGCGGTTTCCGTCCCGGCCTCCATGGGAAACCGTGCGATCTCGGTCCCGCTCCCCGCATCAAGAAGCCTCAAGGTCAGCCCAGGCACCTGCCCGAACGTTCCACCATCGGCAGAAGCGCACAGCGCGACTCTCTCGACAACGGGGTCAAGCAGGTGCAGGTGCACCTCGACCGTGTCGGTCAGGACACCACCGGCACGCTTCTTCCCCAGGTGGGTGACAGCGCTCGACGCATGCTGCGGCTGGTTGTAGAAGACGAAGTCACCGTCGTCGCGAACTCGTCCGGTACCAGTGAGCAGCAAGGCCGAGGCGTCAACATCGGGTACGCCAGACTCCTGGCGCCAACCGAACTCGACGCGTACAGCGGCAGAATCGACGGGAAGGTTCGCGCCCTTGCTCAGTACTCTCGCTGTCATGTGGGCAGTCTGCCCGCCGAGCCGGCGGGAGGGCAGCCCCGCCGCGGTCCCGAAGGGTGCGATGCCCCGAAGCGCCGGGGCATCGCACCTCGCTTCTCAGTCCGCGAGCGGCAGGTACACCCGGTTGCCGCTGGCAGCGAACTCCTTCGACTTCTGGAGCATCCCCTCAGCGACCTCCTCGGCCGTCGCGCCCGCGGCCGCCGTACCGCCGAACCGCTCTGTGATGCTTTGGCTGATCTTCATCGAGCAGAATTTCGGCCCGCACATGGAGCAGAAGTGGGCCGTCTTGGCCGGCTCGGCCGGCAGGGTCTCGTCGTGGAACTCACGTGCCGTGTCCGGGTCGAGGGCCAGGTTGAACTGGTCCTCCCACCGGAACTCGAAACGGGCGTCGGAGAGTGCGTCGTCCCATTCCTGCGCGCCTGGGTGCCCCTTGGCGAGGTCGGCCGCGTGGGCGGCGATCTTGTAAGTGATGACGCCGGTTTTCACGTCGTCACGGTTCGGCAGACCCAAGTGCTCCTTGGGTGTGACGTAGCAGAGCATGGCCGTGCCCCACCAGGCGATCATCGCGGCACCGATGCCGGAAGTGATGTGGTCGTACGCCGGCGCGACGTCCGTCGTCAGCGGACCGAGCGTATAGAACGGAGCTTCATCACAGATCTCCTGCTGTAGGTCGATGTTCTCCTTGATCTTGTGCATCGGAACATGTCCCGGGCCTTCGATCATCGTCTGCACATGGAAACGCTTCGCGATCGTGTTGAGTTCCCCGAGCGTCCGCAACTCCGCGAACTGTGCCTGGTCGTTGGCGTCCGAGATCGACCCGGGGCGCAGGCCGTCGCCGAGCGAGTACGTGACGTCGTACGCGGCGAGGATCTCGCACAGTTCTTCGAAGTTCTCGTACAGGAACGACTCCTTGTGGTGCGCCAGGCACCAGGCCGCCATGATCGATCCACCGCGCGAGACGATGCCGGTCTTGCGGTTCGCGGTGAGCGGTACGTACGCCAGGCGGACGCCCGCGTGCACCGTCATGTAGTCCACGCCCTGCTCGGCCTGTTCGACGACCGTGTCCTTGTAGATCTCCCAGGTCAGTTCCTCGGCCCTGCCGTCCACCTTCTCCAACGCCTGATACAGCGGCACCGTGCCGATGGGAACGGGGGAGTTGCGCAGCACCCATTCGCGGGTGGTGTGGATATTGCGGCCGGTGGACAGGTCCATGACCGTGTCGGCGCCCCAGCGGGTCGCCCAGGTCATCTTCTCGACCTCTTCCTCGATGGAGGAAGTGACCGCCGAGTTGCCGATGTTGGCGTTGACCTTCACCAGGAACCGCTTGCCGATGATCATCGGCTCGATCTCCGGGTGGTTGACGTTCGCGGGCAGTACCGCACGTCCGGCGGCGATCTCCTCGCGGACCACCTCGGGATCGAGGTTCTCCCGGAGCGCCACGAACTCCATCTCGGGCGTGACCTCGCCGCGGCGGGCGTACGCGAGTTGCGTCACCGCCTGGCCGTTCCGGCTCCGGCGTGGCTGCCGGGGCCTTCCCGGGAACACTGCGTCGAGGTTCCGGAGGCCGCCGCGCGGCGAGGTGTGCTTGATCCCGTCGTCCTCGGGGCGGACGGGGCGGCCCGCGTACTCCTCGGTGTCGCCGCGGGCGATGATCCAGTTGTCGCGCAGCGGTGCCAGCCCCCTGCGGACATCCGTGTCGACCTGCGGATCGGTGTACGGGCCCGACGTGTCGTACAGAGTGACCGACTTCCCGTTGGTGAGGTGCACCTGACGGACCGGCACCCGCAGGTCGGGGCGCGAGCCACCGACATACCCCTTGTGCCAGCCGACGGACTTCCCGGCCTCCTGGGACTGTTCGCCCTGAATGGGCTGATCGTCCTGGTCGGAGGCAGGCGTGCGTGTGTCCTTGATGGTCATGAGACCTACTCCCTACGCCGGCATTACCCGGTAACAGGTTCAGCGGTCGACGCAGCGGATTCCGTCTGCCGATGTTTCATGTGAAACATCACTCGTTCCACATGTTCCACGTGAAACATCGCTAAAACGGAGGTCAGCGCCCTCTCAGCCCGGTGCTCCGAGCTCCCGCGTGTGCAAAGGTGCCTCCACGCTAGCGTCAATTTGGGCGAGGTGAACAGAGGGCCCCTGCCGTTCTTGCGATGATCGGGCGGTGACCACGACGCAAGGACCCCCGTACCCGCCCTCCGAGCCGGCGCGCGGAAGCGGTGCCGGCCACGGCTCCGGGCCCGGCAGCGGCAACGGCGGCCCCGGCCAGGAGCGCGGGCCGCTGTCCGGCAACGGCCCCGGCGGCCTCGGTGGCGTGTCGGGACCCGCAGCAGGAACAGGCGGAGCGGCCGGAGGGGATCAGAGTCCCGGGTACGGTCCCGGTCGCAGGATCGATCGCGGCTACAGGCCCGGAGCGGGGCCGGCCCGAGGCAGCCGTCCTGGACCGGGTGCCCCGGACCACGGGTTCGGCGCCGAGGGGCCCGGCACCGGCCAGTTCGGCCCGCTTCCCGTGTCCGGTGGCAGACGAGGTCCCGGCCCCGGAGCAGGTGACGGGCGCGAGCACGGTCACGGAGCCGGCCCGGGACAGGACACCGGCCACGGGCATCAAGGGCACGGGAACGGACCCGGCGACGGGCACGGTGGCGGGCCTGGCCGAGGTTCTGGCGGTGGGCACGGCCCCGGACCCGGTGGCGGGGGACATGGGGACGGGCCGGGTGACGTCCACGGTCCCGATGACAACGGCGGTCACTCGCACGGCCACAGTCACAGCCATGGGCCGGCCGCCCCTGTCTCCGTCCACCTGCGGAAGATCATCGGGGCGATTCTGATCCCCTTCGCCGCGGCGGTCGTGGTCGGGCTCGTGGTGCTGTGGCCCGGGGGCGCCCCGGCGCACGAGCGCACGGGCGTCGGTTTCGACCGGCAGACCCAGGAAGCCACCGTCACCAAGGTCGTCTCAGTGGACTGCAAGTCCGTCAACGCCTCGGGGGAGACCCCGACCGGTGACACGTCCACCGCCGAGGGCTCCTCGGCACAGCAACAGGCGACCGGCGACTGCAAGAAGGCGACGATCCGGGTCGACACCGGTGACGACAAAGGCCGTACGTTCACGGAGATCGTGCAGCCGGACCAGTCACGGCAGTTGCACCAGGACGAGAAGGTCGTGGTCGCGTACGAGCCCTCGGCGCCGAAGGACCTGCAGTACTCGGTCGCCGATGTGAACCGCAGGTTCCCCATGGCACTGCTGGCCGGCATCTTCGCGCTCGCCGTCGTGATCGTCGGACGCCTGCGCGGTGTGATGGCTCTGGTAGCCCTGGCCGTCAGCTTCATGGTCCTGACCTTCTTCATCCTTCCGGCGGTCCTCCAGGGCTCGAATCCGCTGCTCGTGGCGGTGATCGGCGCCAGCGCCATCATGCTGATCGCGCTCTACATGTGTCACGGCCTCTCGGCCCGTACGTCTGTGGCGGTGCTCGGCACCCTCATCTCGCTGGTGCTGATCGGCGTCCTCGGCTCCCTGTTCATCGGCTGGGCCGCGCTGACCGGCAACACTGACGACAACACGGGCCTGATCCATGGCCTGTATCCGTCCATCGACATGAGCGGCCTGCTGCTCGCGGGCGTCATCATCGGTTCGCTCGGTGTCCTCGACGATGTGACGGTGACGCAGACATCGGCGGTCTGGGAACTCCACGAGGCAAACCCGACGATGGGATGGCGCGGGCTGTACCGCGCCGGCATCCGTATCGGCCGCGACCACATCGCGTCCGTCGTCAACACCCTCGTCCTCGCCTACGCGGGCGCCGCGCTGCCGCTGCTGCTGCTCTTCTCGATCGCGCAGAGCAGCGTCGGGGCCGTCGCCAACAGCGAACTCGTCGCGGAGGAGATCGTGCGGACCCTGGTGGGCTCGATCGGCCTGGTGGCGTCCGTGCCGGTGACCACGCTCCTGGCCGCCCTGATGGTCTCGGCCGACCGCCCGGGCATGGCACCGCTGACCGCGGGAGCGCCGGCTGGGGCCGGACCTGGTACGGGGGCCACCGCAGTCGGAGCGGGGGCGGCGCCCCAGGCGGTCGCGGCCCGCGCGGGGAAGGGCCGTCGCCGCAAGCACTGACGGACGCCGAGCCCCCTTTGGGGGCTGCGTCCGCGCCGAACGCCGAAGGACGGCTGCGCCCGAAGAGACGCCACCGGCAAGCTTCTCCTCGCGTCAGGAGAAGCGTTACGGCACCGCCGGGGCCCGTCGTGAACCCGCTCAGCCCGCGCTCTGCTCCTCCGCCAGAATGCGGTCCAGCGCCTCGTCGAGGTGGGTGTCGAAGTCGGCGAGGGAACGCTCCTGCCCCAGTGGCACGAGCTTGTCCGTGCGGTCGAGGAAGGCCACCAGCGGCGCCGCCCCGGAGCGGAACAGCGCCTGGTCGCCGCCGACCTGAAGCCGGATCAGCACCTCCCCGAGGACGTCGGTGTCGGCGGGCGCGATCCGCACATCTCCGTCCCCGCACGGCCGCCCCACGCCGTCGATCAGCAGTTCGCGCCCGAAGGCCCAGGTCACAGGGGCGTCGCCAGGCAAATGGAACGTCAGCCGGACGGCATAGGGATCACAGGTCTCGTAGCGCAGCTCCACCGGAATGCGGAAGGAGAGCTCCTCCGAGACAAGAAAGCTCATCATGACTTCTGCCTGCACCGACTCGCGCATCGCCTAACCCCGTCAGTTGCCGTGGACTGGCCTGTAATCATCGCTCTGATACTGCTCGAATCTTGCTGAAAGTACACGATGAATCACAAGGAGTGAGTTTTCAGATACTGATAGAGATCGCGAAGGACCCGACGAGTCTTCCGACCTCTGTCTGCAACTGCTGCGCCGCTTCTAGCAGTCGACCCGCCTGATGGGAAGGAAGAGAAATGGCCAAAGTGGCGGCGGTCGCCCCGATGGTGATCGGAATCGCCGCACAGACAGTCCCCAGTGCGTACTCCTGCCGCTCCACGACGAGTTCCATCCGCCGCATCCGGTCGAGGCGGCGCAGCAGCGTGTGGCTGTCGGGCACCGTGTAGGGGGTGACCGCCTGTACGGGGTGGCGGTCGAGATGGTCCCGGCGGTCCTGCTCGTCCAACTGCGAGAGCAGGCACTGTCCGACGGCGTGCGCGTGCCCGGTCTCACGGAAGTCGGCCCACTCCTCGACCGCCGGGTTGGCGGAGGTGTCGGAGACGCACATGACCTCGATGTCGCCGTCGCGGTACACGGCGTAGTACACCGGTACGCCGATGGTGTCGCGCCAGTGCGCGAGGGCGTCCACGACTGCGCTGCGACGTTTCTGCCTCGCACCGCTGCTGCCGAGCCGCTCGGCCGACTCTCCGAGGAAGAACAGCCCTTTGTCTCGCCGCAGATAGCCCTCGAACACGAGGGTCCGCAGCAGGTGGTATGCGGTCGGAAGGGCGAGGCCGGTCTCGCGGGCCAGTTGCTTGGCCGGAGCGCCGTGTTCGTGCGCGGCGACGGACTCCAGCAGTCGCATCGCCCGCTGCACGGAACCGATGAGGGTCGCTGTGGAGTGCGGTTCGGCAGGCGGCACGAGCGCGGGGCCGGACATCGGGCCGAGCGCTGGTCCTGGGGTCGACAGGGGTCTCTCGGACGGCCGGACGCGCGCTCCCGGGGAAGGTGGGGTCCGCTGCTCGGGCCGGCGTTGTACGGGTGGAGCCTGTGGTTCCGCGGGTGCGGTGTCGACCATGACGAGGGTCACTCTCGAAGGCGGTGGGCTGCCCGTACGGAAAGGCACGGGAGGAGGGGATACGCCGTCCGCGGGGATCGTTCCCGCGTCGAATTCCGGACTCTAACCGCCTGTCACCGCGCGCAGACCGCCCGTACGGGAAACTTCCCCCGCCCGAGGGACCCGGCGATTTCTGTTACCGGCGCCCGCGCCGCCCCGCGCACTGCCTCCCGTGTCCCCTCCGCCCCACGGCTCTCACCAGTCGCTGCGTGACGACGAGCTCGACATGAACTTCCGTACGACGTAGATGAGTCCGCCGACCAGGGCGACGAAGACCAGCGCCTTGAAGAGCAGGCCGATGACGAAGCCGACGACGGTCGCTATCAGCCCGCCGAACACGACGAGGGCGATGACCGGCACCGCGACCCACTTCACCCACCACGGCATTCCCGCGAAGATCTCTCGCATCGCCCTTTTCCTTACTTCTCAGCCCGTCGCATCCGCCGGGGCCTGGGGCCTTCGCTCGTGCCGGGACATTCGATGTTCCGCCCTCGATGCTAGGGCCGGCAGGGGGCCCGGCGGGGGCCCCGCAGCCCTTGTCCTCCCCTGATCCGTCCCCTAGGGAACCCTGAGGCGGCAGTCAGCTCTCGGGCGGAGAGAAGACCACCATGACCCGCAGATCCTCGCTGATGTGGTGGAACTTGTGAGCCACCCCGGCCGGCACGTAGACGACGCTGCCGCGCGCCACCTGGGTGGTCTCCATGCCGACCGTGATCGCGGCGCGCCCGCTCACCACGAAGTAGACCTCGTCCTGGCGATGGGGCTGCTGTGGATCCTGCTCGCCCGCGTCCAGCGCGTACAGGCCGACCGACATGTTCCGTTCGCGCAGAAACTGCAGGTAGGCACCGTCGTTGGCGGCACGTTCCGCCTCCAGTTCATCCAACCGGAATGCCTTCATCGCCCTCGCCCACGCTCGTAACCGATCTCTTCTGCCACGATCAGACACATGAAGAATTTCGTAGTCAAGACGATCGCCAACGCGGGCGCCCTCGGCGTGGCCGTATGGGTACTGGACAAGATCACCCTGACCGGTGACAGCACGGGCAAGAAGGTCGGCACGCTGATCGTCGTCGCTCTCCTGTTCGGCCTGGTGAACTTCCTGGTCAAGCCGCTCGTGAAGGTGCTCACCTTCCCGCTGTTCATCCTCACGCTCGGCCTGATCACCCTGGTGGTCAATGCCCTGATGCTGCTGCTCACCTCGTGGCTGGCCGACAAGTTCGACCTGAGCTTCCACGTCGAGGGCTTCTGGACCGCTGTCCTGGGCGGCCTGATCATCTCGATCGTCTCCTGGGCGCTGCACATCGTCCTTCCCGACGAGGACTGAGGGCGCCCGATGCCCTACCGCGTCTGTTTCGTCTGCACCGGCAACATCTGCCGCTCCCCGATGGCGGAGTCCGTCTTCCGCGCGCGCGTGGAGGAGGCCGGGCTGGCCGGCCTGGTCGAGGTCGACAGCGCGGGCACGGGCGGCTGGCACCAGGGAGACGGCGCCGACGGGCGCACGGTCTCCGTGCTGGAGGCTGCCGGTTACGACGGGGATCACGCGGCCCGCCAGTTCCGGGCCGCGTGGTTCGCCCGTCTCGATCTCGTCATCGCCCTCGACACCGGCCATCTGAAGGCCCTGCGCCGCATGGCGCCCACTCCGCGGGACGCGGAGAAGGTACGGCTGCTGCGTTCGTACGATCCCGCCGCGGGCCCTGATCTCGATGTCCCGGACCCGTACTACGGGGGTATGGACGGCTTCGAGGAGTGCCTTGAGATGGTGGAGGCGGCGAGCGTGGGTCTGCTCGTCGCGATACAGGCGGAAGTGGAGGGACAGGCGGGATGAGTGATTCGGCTACGAACGAGGGTTCGGGCATGCACGCGGACCCGGAGCTCGGTGACGGGACGCGCGCGGTGCGGGCGGGCCTGCCCGACCCGGTCAAGTACGCCCCGGCCCTTCCCGGCCCGGTGTTCGCGGCCCACTACCACCTACCGGGTGTCCCTACCGGCCCGTACACCTACGGCCGCGACGAGAACCCGACCTGGACGCTGCTGGAGCGCGCCATCGGTGACTTGGAGGCGCCCGGGCAGGACGGCGTCGAGACGCTGGTCTTCGCCTCCGGCATGGCCGCCGTCTCGTCGGTGCTCTTCTCCCAGCTGCGAACCGGGGACACTGTCGTCCTGCCCGGCGACGGCTACCAGGCGCTGCCGCTGGTCCACGCCCAACTGGAGGCGTACGGCATAGAGGTACGCACAGCTCCGACCGGCGGCGACGCCCAACTCGACGTTCTCGACGGCGCGCGGCTGCTGTGGCTGGAGACCCCGTCGAACCCTGGACTCGACGTCTGCGACGTACGACGGCTCGCCGAGGCGGCACACGCGCGTGGCTGTCTCGTGGCTGTCGACAACACCCTGGCGACACCGCTCGGCCAGCGCCCGCTCGAGCTTGGCGCCGACTTCTCCGTGGCCAGCGGCACCAAGCAGCTCACCGGGCACGGTGACGTGCTGCTCGGTTACGTCACGGGGGCGGATGCCTCCGCGATGGCCGCTGTACGACGGTGGCGCAAGATCGTTGGGGCGATTCCCGGGCCGATGGAGGCCTGGCTCGCGCACCGCTCGATCGCCACGCTCCCCCTGCGGGTCAACCGGCAGGACGCCACCGCTCTGGCTCTCGCGGAATCCCTGAGGGGGCGACCCGAGGTGACCGGGCTGCGTTATCCGGGGCTGCCGGAGGATCCCGCGTACACGATCGCTTCGCGACAGATGCGGCGCTATGGGTGTGTGGTTTCCTTCGTGCTGCCCACGCGTGCGCGTGCCGATCGTTTTCTCGACGCACTGCGGCTTGTCGACGACGCCACGAGTTTCGGCGGGGTCCGGTCCACGGCCGAACGGCGCGGCCGGTGGGGCGGGGACGCCGTGCCGGAGGGCTTCATCCGTTTCTCGGTCGGTGCCGAGGACCCGGAAGACCTGGTGGCGGATGTGCTGCGCGCGCTGGCGGAGTCGACGGGCTGACCGGCGGCGGAGCGACCGAAAGGTACTCCACTGCGTCCGACGGTGGTCCGAGCCTCCCCCCTCGCGGCTCGGACCACCGCGGTTCTGTGCGCGAAGAACCGCGCACACAAGGCTAGTTGACTCTGTGTCAGTGTCCAATCACTCTGACGACAGGGTCCTATCGACTTATTTATAGTTGGGCACGGCCGGGGGCAGGAAAGAGGTGGAGAGGGGAGGGAGTGCATCGTGGACCTGGCCTTGCTGCGCACCTTCGTGACAGTGCATCGAGCCGGCTCCTTCACTCGTGCCGCCGCTCTGCTCGGCCTCTCGCAACCTGCCGTCACCTCGCAGATCCGCACCTTGGAGCGGCAACTGGGCCGTCCCTTGTTCCTCCGCCAGGCACGTGGCGTGACCCCCACAACCATCGGCGACGAGCTCGCGCACAAGGCCGCGCCGCATCTCGACGCGCTCGTGGAGATCACCGAGACCGGGCTGGACGAGGACTCCTCCGTCCGCACACTGCATCTCGCCGGGCCGCCGGAGTTCACCGCGGAACGCGCGCTCCCCGCTCTCACGGAGCTGACCGGAGACGACGGCCAGGGCTTCGCTCTGCGAGTCTCCTTCGGCAATGCCGAGGAAACCCTGGAAGGGCTGTCCGCGGGGCACCATGATCTGGCCATCGCCACGGCCCGTCCGCGCGGCTCCCTGCTCGCAGCGACCGCGCTCTGCGACGAGGAGCACGTCCTGGTCTCCGCTCCGCAGTGGGCTGCCGAGGTCGGACCCGGGAAGCTGCGTCGCAAAGGAGCATCCGCCCTCCAGGACGTTCCCCTGGTGGAGGTCCACGAGTCACTGCCATTCGTCGCCCGCTACTGGGCCTCCGTCTTCGGCTCCCACCCCACTGCGTCCGGCACCGTCATCGTCCCCGATCTGCGCGCGGTCCTTGCCTGCACCGCGGCGGGCGCGGGGCTCGCGGTACTGCCCCGGTACCTGTGCGCGCCCGCCCTGGAACGCGGCGAGGTGGTCACTCTGTTCGATCCGGCGGTGCCTCCGCTGCGGACGTACTTCCTGGTTGTCCGGACCGGCACGCTGGCGATGCCGCACATCACGCGGGCGCACGACTGGCTCCAGCACGCGGCGACGGACTGGGGCTGAGACTCCGCACTCCTCGGGATTCCCCTGCGGGCCTCGATGATGTTTCACGTGAAACACGCATTTCGCTCTGCGGTGCAGCATCTTTCCCCCACCAGGAGCGGTTGGTGGGAAGCCGAAATGTTTCACGTGGAACCAGCTGGGCCACATTTCTCCCATGACCGTCCGACCCGTGGTCAAGCGCACCGCACGCGCCATCCTGCTCGATGGCGACGACCTGATCCTGATCAAGCGGACCAAGCCAGGTGTCGATCCCTACTGGCTCACTCCGGGCGGCGGGGTCGAAGCGGACGACACCACCGTCATCGAAGCCCTCCACCGTGAAGTCCACGAAGAGCTGGGGGCCAAGATCACTGACGTGGTGCCCTGCTTCGTGGACACCGTCGAGCACATCGGTGCGGACGGCGGCGCCACGGGTGTGAAGGTGCAGCACTTCTTCGTGTGCCGACTGGAAGACATGAACCCCTCACTGCGGCACGGCCCCGAAATCGACGAGCCCTGCGGCGAGTACGAGATCGTCCGTATCCCCTTCACCCGGGTCGGTATCGCCTCCGTCCATCTCGTGCCACTCTCGCTGCGCCACTATCTGGACGGCAACATCGAGGGCGTACGGGCGATGCACGCACCTGACCTGGGGTGACGGTACGGGGACTCGTCAGTTCCCGGTGACCACGAGTTCCTCCACCGCGTCATGATGGATCCGCTCCACGGGGATGCCGGCGCGCCGCAGCGCGACCACACCATTGCGGATCATCCCGGGCGGGCCCGACAGATAGGCGTCGTGCTCGTACCAGGGTCCGTACTCCCGTACGGCGTCAGGCAGCTGCAGATGCGTCTGCTGGTCGATGACCGCCCGTACCGCGAGCCAGGAGTGAATCTGCTGAAGCCGCAGCATGGAGTCGATGTCGTACAGGTCGAGATCGGTACGGGCGCCGTAGAACACCTCGACCCGCCGCCGGTCACCGTGCTCGGCGACATCCTCGACGAGTGCCTTGATGGGTGCGATGCCGGTGCCGCCGCCCAGACAGAGCAGGCCGCTGTTGGTGGTGTGGTCGACGGTCATCGTTCCTGCTGCCGGGCCGAGCCGGACGATGTCGCCGGGTCGGGCACGGTGCACCAGCGCGTTGGAGACCCAGCCCGCGGGCACCGCCTTCACGTGAAAGGACAGCAGTCCGTCGGAACGGGGCGCCGAGGCAAAGGAGTAGTGCCGCCAGATGCGCGGCCACCACGGCGTCTCCAGGCTCGTGTACTGGCCGGCGAGGAACGGATACGGCTGGTCGGGCCTGATGGTGATGACGGCGATCTCCGGCGTCCTGAGGTCGTGGGAGACCACCTCCCCGTACCACCAGGCCGGAGCGCGCAGTTCGTCGACAGCCGCCGCGTCGATCATCACCTGCGACATCGTCGTGTAGGCCCGCACCCACGCCGCCTCGGTCTCCTGGTCCCAGATCGCGGCCGCGTACCGGCTCAGGGAGCCGATGAGGCACTCCCCGACAGCCGGGTAGTGCTCGGGCCGGGTGCCGTACTTGCGGTGGCCACGGCCGAGGTTCTTCAGATACGCGACGAGGATCTCGGTGTTGTCGATGTGCTTGGCGGCGGTGAGCAGGGCCTTGAGGAGCCGGTCCCGCTGGGTGTCCATCGCGGCCGGGAAAAGTGATCGCAGTTCGGGATGACGGACGAAGAGGAGCGCGTAGAAGTACGAGGTGGCCTTGTCGGCGACAGGGCCGACCACGTCCATGGTCCGCCGGATGAGCACCGCGTCCGGGGACGCCTGCTCGCGAGGCTCGGCGGACACCGCGGGCCCTTGCACCGGCGCGTACGGATCGGAGGACGGCGCGGGGGGTGTACGGGAGGACTCGGAGGGGGTGTATCCGAGGGCCGGCACCGGGCGGAGGGGCGCTGCGGGATGAGCGGAATCGGGTGCGTCGGCGGACGTGCCGGAAACCTTCGGCTCGGGTGCGAAGGGCGGGAGTACCGGAGCCCCTCCGCCCGACGGGGCGGGCGTGAAGGGTGCGGGAAGAGGTGACGCGGGTGCGAGGGGCAGGGGAGGCAAAGGCGCGGGAGCCGGAGGTGTCGTCGGGCGCTGAGGGGTCGGCGGCCCAGGTATTCGCTCCTGTTCCGGCGGGAACTCGGCCTCAGCCGGACGGGCGTTGTGGTCCGACGACATGCTCCTGCCGGCGCCTGCAGAGGGCCTGCCCACGGGACGCAGTGCGGCCAGCCGACTGCCTTCCAGTGCATCCTGTTCGCCGCCCGGGGGCGCCTCCGGCTGCGTGTGCGGCTTGAACCAGCCGCCCCCGGCGCTGCCGCCGGAAGTGCCGTTGTCGGCCGACGTGGTGGTCGGAGCGTCCATGTTCTGCCTCGCCTCGAACATCTTTCGGTCGGTCTGCGCACTTCCTCGGTCGGAATGTGCTCGCGTTCCCCCGCTGACGGCTTGCTTTCCCCGTTCGCCCCCTGTCCAATGCGGTCGCATTCAACCCGGACTCGCCACTCCACGCGGACATGCAGGGCCAGGGCCTGGCATCGGCCGCGGTGCTCTTCGCGCAGCGTCCCACCGTGGACGACCACCGTCACCGTCTAACCGGAAATGCGAGTCTTCGATCTCTCCGTCCCGTTAGGCCGCATTGCCCCGCTCTTACCGCGTGTACGGGATTCGTCACCCCGGTGCGGACAAGAACCGGAGTCGACCATACCGGCCGTCGCCGAGCGCACAAGTCCCAATCTTCTCGGCCACGAAGGAGCGCGGGGTGGACCATCAAGTCCCTCAACTACCGTGCGCCGCACACCAATTCATAGACATCACACGAATCCTGCCCCGAAGAACGCCGCATCGCCGTAGGCCAGGCCTGTCACCCGATGACCGATGCTCAGCGTTTCACGTGAAACATCTGTCCATGCGCTGTGCGGACCGGCACGACATGGCCAAAAGAGCGTGCGGGCGACCGCAAACCGGTGGACGCCGGGGGCGCCGGTCGGACAGCCTGACCTGCGTGTCGACTCCTTCTCCCGCCGATCTGCCCGTCCGTCGTCTGACGCGCCGAGACCTCACCGCGTGCGCCGACCTCTCCGAGGACCGGGGCTGGCCCCGCGAGGAGCACAAGTGGAGTCTCCTGCTCACGGCAGGGAAGGGCTACGGCATCGACGACCCCGGCGGCGGACTGGTCGCCGCATGTGTCGTCACCGAGTACGGACTTTACGGAGAGCCCGAGTTGGGGGCCATCGGCATGGTGCTGGTCGCCGAGCGGTATGCCCGCCAGGGCATCGGACGGCGGCTGATGCGGTACGTCGTCGCCGCGATGGGCACCACGCCACTGACACTGCACGCGACCCCGAACGGTCGCCCGCTCTACGAAGAACTCGGCTTCAAGGTCATCGGCGGAGCGGAGATGGTCCGCGGACGCTTTACACCAAACGGTCCGGGGCCGGAGACCGGCACACGCCCGGCGACGGCCGAGGACCTCGCCGGGATCATCCGGCTCGACGAAGAGGTGTTCGGCACCGACCGCACACACATGATCACTCGGCTGCCCGCCTTCTCCGACCAGTTGCGCGTCGCGGAGAAGGATGGCCGAATCATCGGCTACGCGGCGGCCTGGCCCAACATGGACACCCATGTGGTCGGTCCCCTGATCGCCCGCGACACGGAGACGGCGAAGGCACTCCTCGCCTCACTCGCCGCCCTTACCGACCGTCCGCTGCGTACGGATATCGACCTGCGGCACGAGGAACTACTGGCATGGGTGAAGGAGCGCGGGCTGGCACCGGTGGGTCTCAACGCGGTGATGACGTACGGGATCCCCGAACTTCCCGGTGACTGGACCCGGCGGTTCGCCCCTCTGACGGTGGCCGCCGGCTGAGTGGCCGCTCTGTCCCGCCCCGGTCACCGGCGCAGTGCCGCCTGCTGCCTGGCAGGTGTTCCGCCGGTGGCGAGCGGACCCGGTGCACTCGCGCGGCGCTCCAGCGCAGCCGACAGAAGGGCGAGGATCAGGGCGCCCGTGGCGAGAGCGGCGCCGACCCAGTTCGGGGCGGTGTAGCCGCGCCCCGCCGCGATCACCATGCCACCGAGCCAGGCGGCGAGTGCGTTGCCGAGGTTGAAGGCACCGATGTTCACGGCCGAGGCCAGCGTCGGAGCACCGTGCGCCTGGTCGAGGACCCGCTTCTGCAACGGCGGGACGGTGGCGAAGCCCAGGGCACCGATCAGGGTGATCGTGACGGCCGCGAGGACCTTGTGGTGGGCGGTGACCGTGAAGAGGGCCAGTACGACGGCCAGGGCGCCCAGGGAGACGTACAGCAGGGGCATCAGGGCGCGGTCCGCGTACCTGCCGCCGACCAGATTGCCCCCGACCATGCCGAGGCCGAACAGGACCAGCAGCCAGCTGACGGAGCCGTCCGCGAAGCCCGCGACGTGAGTCATCGCCGGGGCGATGTAGGTGATGGCGGCGAAGACACCGCCGAAGCCGAGAACGGTCATCCCCATGGCGAGCACTACCTGGACGTTCTTGAAGGCAGCCAACTCGTGGCGCAGGTGCACACCGTGCGCCTTGGGCAGGTCGGGGACGAGCTTGGCGACGCCGACCAGGCCGAGTACGCCGAGTCCGGCGACGACGGCAAAGGTGACTCGCCAGCCGGCGGCCTGTCCGACGAAGGTACCCAGCGGGACTCCGACGACATTGGCGACGGTGAGCCCGGTGAACATCATGGCGATGGCGCCGGCCCGCTTGTCCGGAGCGACCAGATCGGCCGCGACGACCGAGCCGATGCCGAAGAAGGCACCATGGGCGAGCGAGGCGACCACGCGGCCGATCAGCATGACGGCGAATGCGGGGGCTCCGGCGGAGAGCAGGTTGCCGAGGATGAACAGCCCCATCAGGAGCATGAGCATCCGTTTGCGGGAGACCCTGGTGCCGAGGGCGGTCATGATCGGGGCTCCGACCACGACCCCGAGGGCATAACCGGTCACGAGAAATCCGGCGGTCGGGATGGAAACCCCGAAGTCGCCGGCCACGTCGGGCAACAGGCCCATGATCACGAATTCCGTGGTGCCGATGCCGAAGGCCCCGATCGCGAGAGCCAGGAGCGCGAGAGGCATGAGGGAGCACACCTTCCTTGGAGACTGCACAAGCGCCTTAATGACTCACACAATAGTTGCATACGCGGGTTATATGCTCCAGCCGACTATTGCAGGCATGTCCTATCCTGAGGTCAGCAGCTCCAGGGACAGAGGAGACAGCAATGCCTGCGACGGACCCCGCACTCACCGCCCTCTCCCAGGGCTGGTGCGCCCTTTCCCTGCTACACGCGAGGATCGAGACGCACATCGAGCGTGCCCTGCAGAGCAAGCACGGGCTGAGCGTGCGCGAGTACTCGCTACTGGATGTCCTCAGCCGACAGCACGACGGCGTGGGCGGCCATCTCCAGATGAAGGCGGTCGCCGACGCGGTGGTCCTCAGCCAGAGCGCCACGACGCGGCTGGTCACGAGGCTCGAGGACCGCGGACTGCTTGCGCGGTACCTGTGTCCGACCGACCGCCGAGGGATCTACACCGACGTCAGCGAGGCAGGGCTCACGCTTCTCGCCGAGGCACGCCCCACCAATGACAGCGCCCTTCGCGATGCCCTCGACGAGGCGGCCGTTGACCCGCAACTGGCTCCACTGGTCCGGGTCGTGGAGTCGATGCACCTGCCCGCCTAGGCTGCGGACATGGGAGATCTTGAAATACGGCCCGCGACGACGGAGGACGTTCCCGCGATCGTCGGCATGCTGGCCGACGACCCGCTTGGCGCACAGCGCGAGTCACCAGACGACCTGACCCCGTACCTGCTCGCACTGGACCGGCTGACCGCCGACCCGAACCAGCACCTGATCGTCGCGGCCCGCGCGGCTCGCGTGGTCGGCACTCTCCAGCTCACGATCGTTCCCGGGCTGTCCCGCAGAGGCGCGGCCAGGGCGATCATCGAGGGTGTGCGTGTCCACGCCACCGAACGCGGCAGCGGCCTGGGCACGCACCTCATCGAGTGGGCGGTCGAGAAGGCACGCCAGGAGAACTGTCAGTTGGTCCAACTGACCTCGGACGTCACGCGCACCGACGCCCACCGTTTCTACGAACGGCTCGGCTTCACGCCTTCACACGTGGGCTTCAAGCTCCAGCTCTGAGAACATCACCGAGGAAGCGTCATGTTTCACGTGAAACATGACGCTTCCTCGCAGTCGGCGCCTACTTGATCCCGCGCCACCCTTCCGGATCCACGCCACCCGGCACAGAAGCCCCCTCCTCGTACGGCTGACGCACGAAGACGAACGATCCGAGGTCCAGGTGGTCCACATCCCCGCTGGGCCGTCGTACGGCCCGCAGAAGCTCCCCGGCGAAATATCCGTCGAGGCCCGTCCAGGTGCCGTCGCCGTTCGCCCTGAACCGTGAGCGGCGGCCGATGGCAGCCAAGGGCGCCAGCGAGACGCCTCCATCGAGCGAGAGCCGCAGGGCATAGGGGGCGGTCCCCCAGTACCACTGGCCCGTCAGCTCCAGCACCGCCCTGTCGACCTCGGGCAACGGGCGCCACGGCTCGGGAATGCGCGGCTCGGCCTCCGCGACGATTTTCACAAGGTCCCCGGCGACCACGGACACCGGCGGGCCGGAGGTGCAGTTGGCCAGGACGACAGCCGCGAGGTCGTCCTCCACGTCGACGGTGAGGCTCGCCAGAAAGCCCGGCAGCGAGCCTCCGTGCCCCACCAGAAGTCGGCCCTCCCGGTACTGGATCTGCATACCGAGGCCGTACGCCGATCCCGCGGCCACATCCTCCGGCTCGGCGGGAGCAGCCGGCGTACGCATCTCCGCGACGGACGCGGCACTCAGTACCTGGTCATCCCCCTTGGCCAGGAAGACGGCGAAGCGCGCCAAGTCCCCTGCCGTGGACCAGAGCTGACCGGCCGGCGCCATCCGTCCAAGGTCCTCCGTCGGTTCCGGCAGCATCACATCGGCCCAGGGATGCACCGCCCAGCCACCCGCGTGCGGTGCCTGCGGCTGCCCGCTGGTCCGCTCCAGCCCCAGGGGGTCGAGCACCTCACGCCGCAGCACGTCCTCCCACGGAGCACCGCGCAACTCCTCGATGAGCGCACCCAGAAGGCTGTAGCCCGGGTTCGAGTAGTGGTGACGTCGACCGACGGGATGCAGCAACGGCCGCTCGCCCAGGACATCGGCCAACTCGGGGCGCAGTGATCCAGGTGTCCGCTCCCACCAGGGCGCGGGTGACTCGGCCGCCAACCCGCCGGTGTGCGCGAGCAGTTCAGCGATGGTGGCCTCCCCCGCACCGGTACCCGGCAGGTGCTTCTCCAGCGGATCGACGAGATCGAGAAGCCCTTCGTCCCGCAGCCGCATCACCAGTACGGCGGTGAAGGTCTTGGTGATCGAACCGATCCGGTACTGCACGTTCGCATCGGGAGCGTGGCCGTCCACCGAACTGCGCGCACCTGTCCACACTGTCTCCCCGCCCCGCACCACCGCCGCGACCAGCGACGGCGCCCGTCCATCACTCTGGGCGACTGCGATCCGATGGAGCAACGCCCGTCGCGTGCCGGGAAGGAGTTCGTCCTGAGGTGTTGTCATGGGCCAAGTTCAGCGGTGGAGCCGTCTCGCGTCGAGCGCATTTCCCCCTCGCCGCGGGCATCGGCTCACGTCTGGGCCATGTCCACGAACCGGGAGTAGTGCCCCTGGAAGGCGACTGTGATCGTCGCCGTCGGGCCGTTTCGGTGCTTGCCGACGATGATGTCCGCCTCGCCCGCGCGCGGCGACTCCTTCTCGTACGCGTCCTCGCGGTGCAGCAGGATCACCATGTCCGCGTCCTGCTCGATCGAGCCCGACTCACGCAGGTCGGAGACCATGGGCTTCTTGTCCGTACGCTGCTCAGGACCACGGTTCAGCTGCGACAGCGCGATCACAGGCAGTTCCAGCTCCTTGGCCAGGAGCTTCAGGTTTCGCGACATGTCCGAGACCTCCTGCTGGCGGCTCTCGGACCGCTTGCCGCCGGACTGCATCAGCTGGAGGTAGTCGATGACCACGAGTTTCAGGTCCGCGCGCTGTTTGAGACGCCGGCACTTGGCACGGATCTCCATCATCGACAGGTTCGGGGAGTCGTCGATGTACAGGGGCGCGGCCGAGACGTCCGGCATACGGCGGGCGAGCCTGGTCCAGTCCTCGTCGGTCATCGTGCCGGAGCGCATGTGGTGAAGGGCCACGCGTGCCTCGGCGGACAGCAGACGCATGGCGATCTCGTTGCGGCCCATTTCGAGGGAGAAGATCACGCTGGGCATGTTGTGCTTGATCGAGCAGGCACGGGCGAAGTCCAGAGCCAGCGTCGACTTACCCATGGCGGGGCGAGCCGCGATGATGATCATCTGACCGGGGTGCAGACCGTTGGTGAGCTGGTCGAGGTCGGTGAACCCGGTCGGCACGCCGGTCATCTCCCCCGACCGTGAGCCGATGGCCTCGATCTCGTCGAGCGCGCCTTCCATGATGTCGCCGAGCGGCAGATAGTCCTCGGTGGTGCGCTGCTCGGTGACCGCGTAGATCTCGGCCTGGGCGCTGTTGACGATCTCGTCGACGTCCCCGTCCGCCGCGTATCCCATCTGGGTGATGCGGGTTCCGGCCTCGACCAGACGCCGCAGGACCGCGCGCTCGTGCACGATCTCCGCGTAGTACTCGGCGTTCGCCGCCGTCGGCACCGTCTGTACCAGCGCGTGCAGATAGGGAGCGCCGCCGACTTTGGTGATCTCGCCCCGTCTGGTGAGCTCGGCCGCGATCGTGATCGGATCGGCGGGCTCGCCCTTCGCGTATAGATCGAGGATGGCCCCGTAGATGATCTCGTGCGCGGGCCGGTAGAAGTCGTGGCCCTTGAGCACCTCGACGACGTCGGCGATCGCGTCCTTCGACAGAAGCATGCCGCCGAGTACCGACTGTTCGGCGTCGAGGTCCTGCGGCGGTACCCGCTCGAAAGACGTGCCTTCGCTTTCCCAGGCGCCGTTCTCGCGACCGCGGTCGTGCTGTTCGTCACGCCCCCGGCCCCCTTCACGGCGTTGACGGGAGGGGGGCAGACGATCACTGGGACCGCTGTCGGCCCACGGATCGTCCAAGGGCTCGGAAATACTCACCGAGCCACCTCCTCCCATCCGCAGAGCGGACCTCGCCGTGCCCTCTGTTCTACGGCACGACACTGACAAATAAGAGGCCCAACTCCGGTTCCGGCGCGTCGGTTTTGTGACGTTTCCGAGGCTGGGAGACGGGGTGGGCTCCGGACCACCGTAGGCCTGTCGGCACCGTCAGCCAATCTGGTTATCCACAGGCCATGTGGACGACGGCCCGGATGCTGTGGAGAACTCCGCAAAACCTGTGCACGACCCGGTGGACAGCCCTGTGAACAAGCTTTCGCGGTCTTTGAAACACCGCCGCTGACCAGCATGTTTTCCATCCACCGGCTGTGCAGGAGAAAAACTTTCGCCATTGGGCCAAGATCTCCACGAGCGGCACACCGCAACACACGCCTCGAGCGATGAGGTAACAGTCTCTACCGCATTGCATCTCTTACCTGTGGAAGACTAGATTGGTGGTCATGACACAGGCTCCCGCCGCACCGAGGGCGACCCGTCGCCGGCACGACCGAGAGATCGTCGCACTGGCCGTCCCTGCCTTCGGCGCACTCATCGCCGAGCCCCTCTTCGTCATCGCCGACAGCGCGATCATCGGCCACCTCGGCACCGCTCAACTGGCCGGGCTCGGCATCGCCTCGGCCCTTCTCACCACAGCAGTCAGCGTCTTCGTCTTCCTCGCCTACGCCACTACGGCTTCCGTCGCCCGCCGCGTCGGCTCCGGCGATCTCCAGGCCGCCATCCGCCAGGGTGTGGACGGCATCTGGCTCGCCCTACTGCTCGGCGCCGCGGTCATCGCCGTCGTCCTGCCCACGTCGCCCGCGCTCGTTGATCTCTTCGGCGCCTCGAAGACCGCTGCCCCGTACGCGGACACCTATCTGCGGATCTCGGCGCTGGGCATCCCTGCCATGCTCGTCGTCCTCGCCTCCACCGGCATTCTGCGTGGCCTCCAGGACACGAAAACCCCTCTGTACGTCGCCATCGCGGGCTTCGTCGCCAACGCCGCCCTGAACGCGGGACTCGTCTACGGCGCGGACCTCGGCATCGCGGGTTCCGCCTGGGGCACTGTCATCGCCCAGTGGGGCATGGCGGCGGCGTACCTCACGGTCGTCGTGCGCGGCGCGCGCCGACACGGGGCCTCGCTACGCCCCGACGCTTCAGGGATCCGGGCCTCCGCCCAAGCGGGTGCGCCACTTCTCGTGCGCACCCTGTCCCTGCGGGCGATCCTGATGATCGCCACGGCAGTCGCCGCACGGCTCGGGGACGCAGACGTAGCCGCGCACCAGATCATCCTTTCGCTGTGGAGTCTGCTCGCCTTCGCGCTCGACGCGATCGCCATCGCCGGACAGGCCATCATCGGGCGCTGCCTGGGCGCGAACGACACCCAAGGCGCGCGCGCTGCCTGCCGCCGCATGGTCGAGTGGGGCATCGCGACCGGAGTCGTGCTCGGCCTCCTGGTGATCGTCAGCCGTCCACTGTTCCTGCCCCTGTTCACCAGCGACTCCGTGGTCAAGGACACCGCGTTGCCGGCCCTGCTCGTGGTCGCACTGTCGCAACCGATCTGCGGAATCGTCTACGTCCTCGACGGCGTACTGATGGGCGCGGGAGACGGCCCCTACCTGGCCGGGGCGATGCTGATCACGCTGGCCGCCTTCGTACCCGTAGCCCTGCTCGTGCCGACTCTCGGCGGCGGCCTCACCGCCCTTTGGGGAGCGATGACACTGATGATGACCGTCCGCATGGTGACTCTGTGGCTGCGAGCCCGTTCAGGCCGCTGGATGGTCACAGGCGCCACCCGCTGAGCGAAACGAGCGCCGAGGGAACCGAAAACCAGCCCTCCGTAGGCGCCCCCTGTTTCACGTGAAACATCGACCACATTCCTGCCGTTTCACGTGAAACATCTGCAAGCCCTGTTGTTGCCCACCAACCCGCTCACGAAGGAGGGCCGCACCCCGGAGGATGCGGCCCTACAACTACTTCAACGAGCGCAGTGCTTAGGCTGCGACGACCTCGATGTTGACCTTGGCGGCAACCTCGGGGTGCAGACGCACGGACGTCTCGTGAGCGCCGAGGGTCTTGATCGGCGAACCCAGCTCGATGCGGCGCTTGTCGACCTCGGGGCCACCGGAAGCCTTGATCGCCGTGGCGATGTCGGCCGGGGTGACGGAACCGAAGAGACGACCGGCGTCGCCGGAGCGAACGGCCAGACGAACCTTGACGCCTTCGAGGCGGGCCTTGATGTCGTTGGCCTGCTCGATGGTCTGGATCTCGTGGATCTTGCGAGCGCGACGAATCTGCTCGACGTCCTTCTCGCCGCCCTTGGTCCAGCGGATCGCGAAGTTCCGCGGGATCAGGAAGTTGCGAGCGTAGCCGTCCTTGACGTCTACGACGTCGCCCGCGGCACCGAGGCCGGAGACCTCGTGGGTGAGGATGATCTTCATTAGTCGGTCACCCTTCCCTTATCGCGCGGTGGACGTGTAGGGCAGCAGCGCCATCTCACGGCTGTTCTTGACAGCCGTGGCGACGTCACGCTGGTGCTGCGTGCAGTTGCCGGTCACGCGGCGGGCACGGATCTTGCCGCGGTCGGAAATGAACTTCCGCAGCATGTTCGTGTCCTTGTAGTCCACGTACTGGACCTTGTCCTTGCAGAAAGCGCAGACCTTTTTCTTAGGCTTGCGCACAGGCGGCTTCGCCATGGTGTTTCTCTCCTGTGTGATCAAGAAGTGTGGGTACGGCCCACCCCTCGGCCCGAAGACCTAGAAGGGGGGCTCGTCCGAGTAGCCGCCACCGCCGCCACCGCTGTTGCCGCCGGAGTTTCCACCCCAGCCGCCACCGCCGCCGCCCTGGTTGCCACCGGCAGGAGCGCCGGTCGCCCAGGGGTCGTCGGCCGGAGCGCCGCCGCCCTGCGGAGCGCCGCCGGAGTTTCCACCCCAGCCACCGCCCTGCTGACCGCCGCCACCAGCGCTACCGCCACCGCTGTAACCGCCCTGGCCACCTCGGCCTGCGGCCTTGGTGACCTTGGCGGTGGCACTGCGCAGGCTGGCGCCGACCTCATCGACGTCCAGCTCGTAGACCGTGCGCTTCTCGCCCTGGGTGGTCTCGTAGGACCGCTGCTTCAGCCGGCCCTGCACGATGACGCGCATGCCTCGCTGAAGCGACTCGGCCACGTTCTCCGCAGCCTGACGCCAGACCGAGCAGGTCAGGAACAGGCTCTCGCCGTCCTTCCACTCGTTCGTCTGACGGTCGAAGGTGCGGGGGGTGGACGCGACACGGAACTTCGCGACCGCCGCACCCGAGGGGGTGAAGCGCAGCTCGGGGTCGTCGACAAGATTGCCGACGACCGTGATGACGGTCTCGCCTGCCATAGGGGAACCTCTCGGCGGGTTTGCTGCTGGCTGCTTTTGGTGCTGCTACTCGAAATCCCGAGATCGACCGAGCGGGAGGCTCAGTGGGTCTCGGGGCGGAGGACCTTGGTCCGGAGGACCGACTCGTTCAGGTTCATCTGGCGGTCGAGCTCCTTGACGACCGCAGGCTCTGCCTGCAGGTCGATGACCGAGTAGATGCCCTCGGGCTTCTTCTTGATCTCGTACGAGAGACGACGACGGCCCCAGGTGTCGACCTTCTCGACCTTTCCGTTGCCCTCACGGACGACGGAAAGGAAGTTCTCGATCAGAGGGGCGACAGCGCGCTCCTCCAGCTCGGGGTCGAGGATGACCATCACTTCGTAGTGACGCATGTGGAACCCACCTCCTTTGGACTCAGCGGCCACGGTCGTTCCGTGGCAGGAGGGTTGTTATGCGTACGCAACGGTATCTGCGACCACTGACAGTCGGAGGTCCTCGAAGGAATTCTCACGACGCCCTGGGCAGACACCGGTGCAGACGCTACAGACTACCCGTACTGCGCTTCCGGTTGAAATCAGGCCCGGGTGACCCGCAATCTGTACACATCGGGTGTGTATGGCGCTACAGTGCGCCGCCTTCCGCAGGAGGTGCCACATGGCACAGGCATTGCGACCCAACACCGCCGGATCCCTCTTCGCCACCGACGGCAAACCCCATCCGCTCCAGGACAGCCTGCTGGCTGTGACCCTCGTGCTCGGGGTGACGGCCTTCGTCACGGCGATGTTCCACAGCCTGCATCTGCTCAGCTCCTGGACCGGCCTGGTGGGGATCCTCACCGGCGCGTACGGACAGTTCGTCTCGGAGACGACCCGCGAACGCTTCGGACTGATCCTGGGGCTCGGTGCCGCAGCGGTCGGCTTCTTCCTCGGCATGGCACACGGCGGTCTCTTCGGCGGCGTGATCGGCTGACGCGGACCGCCCTCTGGTGCCCCGGCCGAGGCAGGGCCGGGGCACCAGTGCCGTACGGCCAGACGAGGCGCTCGCAGGGCGCAGTAGGCTTCGGCGCGAGAGCCGGAGCCCCTGTACCCATGGGGACACACCAGCCCGAGGAGCGCCCGGAATGAGCCTGACCCTGAGGACGATCAGCCGCGAGCAGCATCTGGCGTACATCCAGAGCCTGCCGTCGGCGAGCCACATGCAGGTTCCTGCCTGGGCAGACGTCAAGGCGGAGTGGCGCTCCGAGAACCTCGGGTGGTTCGACGACCGGACGGGCGAGATCGTCGGCGCGGGCCTCGTGCTGTACCGCCAGCTGCCCAAGATCAAGCGGTACCTCGCGTATCTGCCCGAGGGCCCGGTCATCAACTGGTTCGCGCCGAATCTCGACGACTGGATCCAGCCGATGCTGGCGCACCTGAAGCAGCAGGGCGCCTTCTCGGTGAAGATGGGCCCGCCGGTGATCATCCGGCGCTGGGAGGCCACGTCCATCAAGGCGGGTATCCAGAGCCCTGACGTGAAGCGGCTGCGGGACATCGAGGCCGACTTCATCGAACCGCGCGCCTTCGAGGTCGCCGACAAGCTGCGTCGCATGGGCTGGCAGCAGGGGGAGGACGGCGGGGCCGGTTTCGGCGACGTACAGCCTCGCTACGTCTACCAGGTGCCGCTCGCGAACCGCTCGCTGGAAGAGGTCCACGCGAACTTCAACCAGCTGTGGCGCCGCAACATCAAGAAGGCCGAGAAGGCCGGCGTCGAAGTCGTCCAGGGCGGCTACAACGACCTGGAGGAGTGGCAGCGGCTGTACGAGATCACAGCGGTGCGCGACCACTTCAGGCCCCGCCCGCTGTCGTACTTCCAGCGCATGTGGACGGCCCTCAACACCGAGGACCCCAACCGCATGCGGCTCTACTTCGCCCGCCACAACGGAGTGAACCTGTCGGCCGCGACGATGCTGATCGTCGGCGGGCACGTCTGGTACTCCTACGGCGCGTCGGACAACATCGGCCGTGAGGTCCGGCCCTCGAACGCCATGCAGTGGCGGATGCTGCGCGACGCCTACGCACTGGGCGCCACCGCCTACGACCTGCGCGGCATCTCCGACTCACTGGACGAGACGGACCACCTCTTCGGTCTGATCCAGTTCAAGGTCGGTACCGGCGGACAGGCCGCCGAGTACCTCGGTGAGTGGGACTTCCCGCTCAACAAGCTGCTCCACAAGGCGCTCGACATCTACATGTCGCGCCGCTGACGCACCGGCATTCCCCGTCACACCTCTGAGGCACCACAGCCACGAGAAAGGTTCCAGGTCCCGGCCATGGCGCTCACGCTCTACGTCGACACCGCGCGCTGGCGTGCGCACCACAAGCACGTGTCCGAGCAGTTCCCGGGGCTCGTCCCGGTCTGCAAGGGAAACGGCTACGGCTTCGGGCACGAGCGGCTCGCGGAGGAGGCCACTCGGCTGGGCTCGGACATCCTGGCCGTCGGAACGACGTACGAGGCCGCGCGGACCAAGGACTGGTTCAGCGGCGACCTCCTGGTGCTGACGCCCTTCAGACGGGGCGAGGAGCCCGTGCCACTGCCCGACCGCGTCATCCGCTCGGTGTCGTCGGTGGACGGGGTGCACGGTCTCGTCGGCGCCCGTGTCGTCATCGAGGTCATGTCCTCCATGAAGCGTCACGGTGTGACCGAGCAGGAACTGCCCCAGCTGCACGCCGCCATTGAGGACGTACGCCTCGAAGGCTTCGCGATCCACCTGCCGCTGGACCGCACCGACGGCTCGGACGCCGTGGAGGAGGTCATCGGCTGGATGGACCGGCTGCGCGCCGCCCGGCTGCCCCTCCACACCATGTTCGTCAGCCACCTCAAGGCCGACGACCTCGCGCGGCTCCAGCAGCAGTTCCCGCAGACACGTTTCCGCGCCCGCATCGGCACGCGGCTGTGGCTGGGGGATCACGAGGCCACGGAGTACCGCGGCGCGGTTCTGGACGTCACGCACGTGGCCAAGGGCGACCGGTTCGGCTACCGGCAGCAGAAGGCCGCCTCGGACGGCTATCTGGTGGTCGTGGCGGGCGGTACGTCGCACGGGGTGGGCCTGGAGGCTCCCAAGGCCCTGCACGGCGTCATGCCGCGCGCCAAGGGCGTCGCCCGCGCCGGCCTCGCCACGGTCAACCGGAATCTCGCCCCGTTCGTCTGGGGCGGCAAGCAGCGCTGGTTCGCCGAGCCGCCGCACATGCAGGTCTCGATTCTCTTCGTACCGTCGGACGCACCGGAGCCGAAGGTGGGCGAGGAGCTCGTGGCCCATCTGCGGCACACCACCACGCAGTTCGACCGGATCGTCGACCGCTGACCACGCTCTGAGGATTCGACGAAGGGCCGTACACGGAGTCCGTGTACGGCCCTTCGCACGACCCTCTCCAGCGATGTTCGCTCAGAGCGAACGGTCGTCCTCGTCCCGGTCCCGTCGGCTGCCCCACTCCACCTGCGGTCCGTCGAAGTGCGCGGCGTGCTGCGGTGGATGAGCCGCAGAGCCCAGTACGAAGACGTCCTCAGCGCCGTCGAGCACGCCTCCTGAAGGATCGTCGTCACCGGCCCGGCGCACCACGTCCCGCTCCGGCATGAGGATGTCCCGGACGACCACGGCACACAGGTACAGCGTGCCCACCAGGTGGACGCCGATGACGAACTGGTAGCCCTCGACGGGCAGGCCCTTGTGGGCGTCGCCGCTGGTCGTGTAAGCGAGGTACATCCAGATACCCAGGAAGTACGCGACCTCGCACGCCTGCCAGATCAGGAAGTCCCGCCATTTCGGGCGGGCCAGCACGGCGAGGGGGACCAGCCACAGGACGTACTGGGGTGAGTAGACCTTGTTGGTGAGGATGAAGGCCGCGACGATCAGGAAGGCCAGCTGCGCGAAGCGCGGACGGCGCGGCGCGGTCAGCGTGAGCGCCGCGATTCCCACGGCCGAGGCAAGCATCAGGAGCGTCGCGAACGTGTTGACGGTGTCGGTGGTGAGCGGGTTGTCCGAGCGCTGGGAGAGGATCAGCCAGAAGGATCCGAAGTCGACGCCTCGCTCCTGGCTGAACGTGTAGAACTTCGACCAGCCGTCGAAGGCGAAGTACATCACCGGAAGGTTCACGGCGGCCCAGGCCAGGACGGCGCCCCCCAGAGCCGTCCCGAACTGCCGCCACTTGCCGGCGCGCCAGCACAACACGAACAGGGGTCCCAGCAGCAGTACGGGATAGAGCTTGGCGGCCGTGGCGAGGCCCAGGAGAACCCCGAAGGCAAGGGACCTGCCCCGGGACCACATCAGCATCGCCGCAGCCGTCAGAGCGACCGCCAGCAGGTCCCAGTTGATGGTGGCGGTGAGCGCGGCGGCAGGCGCCAGGGCGACCAGCAGACCGTCCCAGGGACGCCGCGCGTGCGTACGTGACACGCATACGACGATGATCGCCGCGCACACCATCAGCATTCCGGCGTTGACGAACCAGTACCACTGCTCCTGGTGCTGGATGGATCCGCTGCTGGGCGTGAGCCAGGCGGCCACCTCCATGAACACTCCGGTCAGCACCGGGTATTCGAGGTACTGCATGTCGCCGTCGAACTTGTCGAAGTACGGCACCAGTCCGTCGGCGAATCCGCGGCCCTGGTAGAGGTGCGGAATGTCGGAGTAGCAGGCGTGCGTGTACTGCGTGCTGGCCCCGAAGAACCAGCCGCCGTTGTAGCAGGGCGCCTTCTGGACCAGGCCGAGGGCGAACATGCCGATCGCCACGAGCGCGACCACCCGTACCGGAGTCCACCAGGACGTCCCCAGCAGGGCACGCCGTCCGATGGGGCCGCCGATCAGCTCACTGCCGGCCACGGCGATCTCGTCGTCCCTGGTCGGCCGTACCGGATCCGGCTCGCGCACGCTCGCTTGCGTCGTCTCTGCACTGGACATGGGCCACATCCTGCCGTACGCGCCTAGGAATACGCCGAGGGCCGCCGCACCTGGTCGGTACGACGGCCCCATGTTTCACGTGAAACAGCGTGAATCGGATCGGTGTTTCACGTGAAACACCCGCGTCGGGCGCTGCTCGGGCCCGACCGGTCAGCCGAAGATGCCTCCGTTGTTGCCACCGTTGCCGTTCGCGTTTCCGTTGCTCTCTCCGTCGCTCTCCGTCGGTGACGGACTGGATGTCACTCCGCCGTCGGTAGAGCCTTGATCCGTGCCTCCGTCGCTGGTCCCGCCGGTGTCCTCACACGTGGGATCGAAGGGGTTGCAGGATTCGCTCGCCGAGGGCGAGGGCGAGGGCTCGACCTCTTCGTCGGAGGGTGTCGGGCTCGGCGTCGGGGTCACTTCCTCCGACTCGGTGACAGAGGGAGTCGGACTCGGCAGCGGGTCCTCGTCGACGACCTCGCCGTAGGGCTCGGGAGTCGGGAAGTCCACCACCGGCGCACCCTTGAGCGCCTGTTCCATGTAGTCGTGCCAGATCTCGGCCGGGAACGAGGCGCCGTGGATCTTCTCCTGGCCACCCGTGCCGTACATCTCCAGGAACTGACGGTTCTTCTGGGTCTCGTCGTCGTTCATCCGGAACATGCTGATCGCGGTGGACAGCTGCGGGGTGTACCCGATGAACCAGGCCGACTTGTTGCCGTCGGTGGTACCGGTCTTACCGGCCACCTGCCGGCCGGGCAGCTGTGCCGCCGTGCCCGTTCCGTCGTCGACCACTGTCTTGAGGACGTCAGTGACGTTGTCGGCGACCTGCTCGGTGAACATCTGCTTGGGCCTGGCGATCTTCTCGTGATCGAAGACGACGCCGTCCTTGCTGTTGACCTTCTCGACCGAGTACGGGTTGTTCTGCTTGCCGCTGGCCGCGAAGGTCGCGTACGCACCGGCCATGCGGATCGCGCTCGGGTCGGACGTACCGATCGAGAACGACGGGAACTCGGCACTGGCCAGACTGCTGTCGAGGATGCCCGCATCGGTCGCGGACTCCCGGACCTTGTCCAGGCCGACATCCATACCGAGCTGGACGTAGGCGGAGTTGGACGAGACCCTCATGGCCTCACGCAGGTCGATCCGGAAGCTGGGCGCGTTGTACGACTCGTCGCCGTCGTTGCGCTGCAGCCACTCCTTGTCGTCCTTGTCCTTCCAGATCGTGTTGTCGTAGTTCTCGATCTTCAGCTTGTTCTTGCCGCTGTAGATGCTGTCCGGGGAGACCTGGGTCCGCTCGTCCTGGGCCTGCTCCGCCCCCAGCTCCGGGTCCCGCACACCCCACTTCATCGCGGCGGCGAGTACGAACGCCTTGAACGTCGAACCCACCTGGGCGCCCGTCGTGTCGGCGTTGTTGGTGAAGTGCTTGGTCGCGTCCTCACCGCCGTAGACGGCCTTGATCGCGCCTGTCGACGGTTCCACCGAAGCGCCACCGAACTGGACGTATTTGTCAGTCTTCGGCCGCTCGTCAGGCTTGATGTTCGCCTTCTGGACGTTCTTGACCGCCTTCTCCAACGCCTGGACCTTCTTCTTGTCGAAGGTCGTGTAGATCGAGTAGCCGCCCTGCTGCAGTTGGTCGGCGGTGATCCCGGTCTTGTCGGTGTTGTTGATCAGGTAGCCCTTGGCGAGGTCGACGAGGTAACCGACCTGGCCGCCCAGCGCGGTGTTGGAACGCGGGTTCTGGATCTTCGGGAAGGTCTTGATCTCGGCACGCTCGGCCGCGGTCATGCGACCGTCTTTGACCTCCTCGTCGAGGATCCACCTCCACCGCCCCACGGCCCGCTTGGTGTTCTTTTCCTGGGTGGCGTTCACGGGGTCCACAGCCACGTTTCCGGCCGGGTCGTAGTACGTGGCGCCCTTCAGCACGGCGGCCAGGAAGGCACACTCGCTGGGGCTCAGGTCCTTGGCGTCCTTGTTGAAGTACGCGCGGGCGGCCGCCTGCATGCCGTAGGAGTCACGACCGTAGTAGGCGGTGTTCAGGTAACCGGCCATGATCTCCTTCTTGTCGACGTTGGTGCCGACCTTGATGGAGATGAACAGTTCCTTGAACTTCCGCGTGAGCGTCTGCGACTGGTCGTTCAGACGGGCGTTCTTCACGTACTGCTGGGTGATCGTCGAACCACCCTGGGTCTGACCGCCCTTGGCCATGTTGAACAGGGCGCGGGCGATACCCATCGGGTCGACACCGCTGTCGGTCTCGAACGTCTTGTTCTCGGCCGACATCACGGCGTACCGCATCGACGCGGGGATCTGTTCGTAGCCGATGATCTGGCGGTTCGTCTCACCACCGGTCGCCACCATCTGGCTGCCGTCGGCCCAGTAGTAGACGTTGTTCTGAGCGATGGCGGTATTCGCGACCTTCGGCACGCCCACCAGGGCGTAGCCGATGCCGGCCACCGCAACCAGGCTGCCGACGAAGCCGATGAAGAGTCCGGTCACCTGCCGCCACGAGGGCATCCAGCGCGCCGCGCCGTACTTGCCCGCGCGCGGATAGTCGATGAAGCGCTTCTTGGGCGGTGGCCCGGCCGCCCGGCCTCTGCCGCGCCCGGGCCCGTTCGGGCCGTTGGGACCGCCGCGGCGTCCGCCGCCCTCGGGTCCTCTACGACGTCCACCAGAACTTCTCTGGGCGGCGCGCCGGGAATCGGCGCGGCCTGACGACTGGCGCTCATCACCCTCCGCTCCATAGGGACCCAACCCGTAGGAATCCGATCCGTAGGAGTCGGAAGGAGACTCGGTTGCGCCTCGCGGTGCCGCACGGCGGCCGGAGGACGAGCCGGACTGGCCGCGTCGGGCCGCGGCACGTCCGCCTCCCTGCGGCTGCGGCGGTTTGCGACGGTGCTCGCTCATCGAACGATTACTCCTTGGGCAGGCGCACCCGTGCGCGCCTGGAAGCGGCAGCTGGTTTCCGGTCCCCCCAAAGTACGGATGCGGCCGTGTTCGCATTCATCCGTACCGCACCGAGCACCACGACGTCCCCAAACGTCACTCGGTTCCCGGTGGATTGCATGGCGCACAGACTACGCACCGTCAAAACCTCCCCAGCCCCGAAGTTCACCCCAAATCAGGCAACTTGGTTCTGACGAATCGGTGATGTGACCCCGTTCACGACTTCCCCCCTTGTCCCATCCGCAGGCCCGTTCTATCGTCTAGATGTATCGAGTCGATACATCAGCTCGGCATAAACAGTGCTCAGAACCGTCACGGTCGGACCGTGGGAGAAGGGAGGCGACGATGAGCCGACGCTCCGGGATCCTCGAGTTCGCCGTCCTCGGCCTGCTCCGCGAGTCCCCCATGCACGGCTATGAGCTGCGGAAACGACTCAATACATCACTGGGTGTGTTCCGCGCCTTCAGCTACGGCACGCTGTACCCCTGCCTCAAGACGCTGGTCGTGAGCGGCTGGTTGATCGAGGAGTCGGGGGGCGCGTCCGAGGACGCGCTCGCCGCCCCGCTCACAGGACGCCGCGCCAAGATCGTCTATCGGTTGACGGCGGAAGGTAAGGAGCACTTCGAGGAGCTGCTCTCGCAGACCGGCCCGGACGCGTACGAGGACGAACACTTCGCCGCTCGTTTCGCCTTCTTCGGGCAGACGTCCCGCGATGTACGCATGCGCGTGCTCGAAGGGCGTCGCAGCCGGCTGGAGGAGCGTCTGGAGAAGATGAGTTCCTCCCTGGCGCGTACACGGGAGCGCCTCGACGACTACACCCTTGAGCTCCAGCGCCACGGAATGGAGTCCGTGGAGCGCGAAGTGCGCTGGCTGAACGAGCTCATCGAGAGCGAGCGGGCCGGGCGGGACCTCAAAGGTGCCGACACCGGAAAAACCGACTCGCAGGACACCACATCTGGAGCGCCGGGCGGCCTGCCCCGGTCCCGGGAGGACGACTCCCGGACCGGTCCGTCCGACGACACCGCCACGTGAGGGCCGCTCAGGTCCTCACTCGTACACACAGGGAGCAACCGAATGGGTTCCATTCGCGTAGCCGTCGTCGGCGTGGGCAACTGCGCCGCGTCGCTGGTACAGGGAGTCGAGTACTACAAGGACGCCGATCCGGCGTCGAAGGCCCCCGGCCTGATGCACGTCCAGTTCGGTGACTACCACGTCAAGGACATCGAGTTCGTCGCCGCGTTCGACGTGGACGCCAAGAAGGTCGGCCTCGACCTGGCGGACGCCATCGGCGCCTCCGAGAACAACACCATCAAGATCTGCGACGTGCCGCACACCGGTGTGAAGGTCCGGCGTGGCCACACCCTCGACGGTCTCGGCAAGTACTACCGCGAGACCATCGAGGAGTCCGAGGCCGAGCCGGTCGACGTCGTCAAGATCCTCAAGAAGAAGCAGGTCGACGTACTCGTCTGCTACCTGCCCGTCGGTTCCGAGGCCGCGGCCAAGTTCTACGCCCAGTGCGCCATCGACGCCAAGGTCGCCTTCGTCAACGCCCTCCCGGTCTTCATCGCCGGCACCAAGGAGTGGGCGGACAAGTTCACCGAGGCCGGCGTCCCGATCGTCGGCGACGACATCAAGTCCCAGGTCGGCGCCACCATCACGCACCGTGTCATGGCGAAGCTGTTCGAGGACCGGGGCGTGGTCCTGGACCGCACGATGCAGCTGAACGTCGGCGGCAACATGGACTTCAAGAACATGCTCGAGCGTGAGCGCCTGGAGTCCAAGAAGGTCTCCAAGACACAGGCCGTCACCTCCCAGATCCGCGACCGCGAACTGGGCGCCGACAACGTCCACATCGGCCCGTCCGACTACGTGGCCTGGCTCGACGACCGCAAGTGGGCGTATGTCCGCCTGGAGGGCCGTGCGTTCGGCGACGTCCCGCTGAACCTGGAGTACAAGCTGGAGGTCTGGGACTCCCCGAACTCCGCCGGTGTCATCATCGACGCCGTGCGTGCCGCGAAGATCGCCAAGGACCGTGGTATCGGCGGCCCGATCCTCTCCGCGTCGAGCTACTTCATGAAGTCCCCGCCGGTCCAGTACTTCGACGACGAGGCACGGGAGAACGTCGAGAAGTTCATCAAGGGAGAAGTCGAGCGCTGAGAGGAGTCCAGCGCCGACGAAGCCCCAACAGGCTTGTCGCTCCTGCCCGTCGAGGGTCCCCGGGTCATCCGCCCGGGGACCCTCCTCGTATGTGAGGCTGTGCCCCATGGCTGTCGTGCGTGACCTGCGGGTACTCCTGCACCTGAGGAACTTCCGGCGCCTGCTGGCCGTACGGCTGCTCTCCCAGGGCGCCGACGGCGTCTACCAGGTCGCACTCGCCGCGTACGTCGTCTTCTCGCCGGAGAAGCAGACTTCGGCGACCGCGATCGCCTCCGCCATGGCGGTACTGCTCCTGCCGTACTCCCTGGTCGGCCCTTTCGCGGGCGTCCTGCTGGATCGCTGGCGACGCCGCCAGGTCTTCCTGTACGGCAACCTGCTGCGCGCTCTGCTGGCATGCGTGACGGCCGTCCTGATGCTGAGCCACGTACCGGACTGGCTCTTCTACGTCTCCGCCCTCTGCGTCACCGGCGTCAACCGCTTCGTCCTGGCCGGCCTCTCGGCGTCCCTGCCTCGCGTGGTCGACGACGACCGCCTGGTGATCGCCAACTCGCTCTCCCCGACAGCCGGCACGCTCGCTGCCACCGCGGGCGGCGGACTCGCCTTCGTCGTACGGCTGGCGGGCTCCGACTCCGACGCCGCGGTGGTCCTCCTGGGCGCGGCTCTGTACCTCTGCGCGTCGCTCGCCTCCTTGCGTCTCGACCCGGAACTGCTCGGCCCCGAATCCGGGTTGGTGCAGCCCCGGCTGGGAGCCGCGCTCACCGGCACGGCGCGCGGCCTGGCGGCAGGCGTACGGCATCTGGTGGAGCCCGGGCGCCGGGAGGCAGCCTGGTCGCTGGGCGCGATGACGCTGATGCGGTTCTGCTACGGCGCACTGACGGTCATGGTGCTCATGCTCTGCCGGTACGCCTTCTCGGACGGCTCCGACGACGGACTGGCCCTGCTGGGCCTCGCGGTGGGCATCTCCGGGGCGGGATTCTTCGTCGCGGCCGTCATGACCCCGGCGGGGGTGGGGCGTCTCGGACCCGGCGGCTGGATCGTGGTGTGCGCCGGGATGGCGGCGGTCCTGGTGCCCGGCCTCGGTCTGGCGTTCACCGAGGTGCCCATGCTGATCGCGGCGTTCGTCCTGGGCCTCGTCACCCAGGGCTCGAAGATCGCCACGGACACGATCGTCCAGTCCTCGGTCGACGACGGCTTCCGCGGCCGGATCTTCTCCGTCTACGACGTCCTGTTCAACGTCGCCTTCGTCGGCGCGGCCGGAGTGGCGGCCTTGATGCTGCCCTCAGACGGTCGCTCGGTGCCGCTCTTGGTCACGATCGCCGTTATCTACGGGGCAATTGCTATGACTATGGCCCGCTTTGAACGCCGGTAAGTGTCACATGAAGGCCACAGAGACTCTCTGAGGTACAGAGTTGTCAGTGGGTCCCGGTAATTTACGTGCGTCTTACTTCACGCCAAGCGCACCCATACCCAAGGGGGACCCCCGAAGTGACCACCACTCCGCCACAGGACCAGAACCCGAACACCCCTGCTCCCGGCGAGCCGACGGCTCCCCAGCAGCCGTACCCGCCGCACCAGGGTGCCCCGTTCCAGGGAGTTCCGGTCCCGCCGCCCGCGCCGGCCAACCGCTTCAGCAAGAAGCTGCTGCGCATAGGCGTGTTCATCGTCGTCGCGATAGCCATCGCCGGCGGCAAGTGGTACTTCGGCCAGAGCGACGCGGAGACGACGTCCGTGGGCGCCTGTATGCACAACGACGGTTCGCAGAACGACGCGGACCTCAACGAGGTCGACTGCTCCTCCACCGACGCCCAGTTCAAGGTTGTCCAGAAGTTCGACAACACCAGCGACCCCGACAAGTGCGAGGCCGTCACGGAGTCGACGATCGCCTATTACCAGCAGGGCGGCAGCCACGACGTCGTGCTCTGCCTCAAGGAGATCTGAGCAGAACCAGCGAACCCGTAGCGGGCGGTGTTTCACGTGAAACACCGCCCGCTACGGGTTCCGGCGCGATGTTTCACGTGAAACATCGCGCCGTTTCACAACCTCAGCTCTGCTCTGCCCACCATCCCTTGAGCGCGGCCACCGCCGCTTCCCGCTCCATCGGACCGTTCTCCAGCCGCAGTTCCAGCAGGAACTTGTACGCCTGCCCGATCGCCGGACCCGGCCTGACGCCCAGAATCTCCATGATCTCGTTGCCGTCGAGGTCGGGACGGATCGAGTCCAGCTCCTCCTGCTCCTGAAGCTGGGAGATGCGCTCCTCAAGACCGTCGTACGCACGCGAAAGTGCCGTGGCCCGGCGCTTGTTGCGCGTGGTGCAGTCCGAGCGGGTCAGCTTGTGCAGACGGTCCAGAAGCGGCCCCGAGTCCCGCACATAGCGACGGACCGCAGAGTCCGTCCACTCGCCGGTGCCGTACCCGTGAAAGCGCAGATGGAGTTCGACCAGACGGGCGACGTCCTTCACCAGGTCGTTGGAGTACTTGAGCGCCGTCATCCGCTTCTTGGTCATCTTTGCCCCGACCACCTCGTGGTGGTGGAACGAGACCCGCCCGTCCTCCTCGAAGCGCCGGGTACGCGGCTTGCCGATGTCGTGCAGCAGCGCGGCCAGCCGGAGAACGAGGTCGGGCCCGTCCTCCTCAAGTTCGATTGCCTGCTCCAGGACGATCAGCGTGTGCTCGTAGACGTCCTTGTGCCGGTGATGCTCGTCGCGCTCCAGCCGCAGGGCCGGCAGCTCCGGCAGTACGTGATCGGCCAGGCCGGTGTCCACCAGCAGCGTCAGGCCCTTGCGTGGGTGGGCGGACAGGATCAGCTTGTTGAGTTCGTCCCGGACCCTCTCGGCCGAGACGATCTCGATACGTCCTGCCATGTCGGTCATGGCCGTGACGACCTCGGGAGCCACCTCGAAGTCGAGCTGCGCTGCGAACCGTGCGGCCCGCATCATCCGCAGCGGGTCGTCCGAGAAGGAGTCCTCGGGCGTGCCCGGCGTACGCAGCACCCGCCTCGCCAGGTCCTCGCGACCACCGTGCGGGTCGATGAACACCTTCTCGGGAAGAGCCACGGCCATCGCGTTCACCGTGAAGTCACGCCGGACGAGGTCTTCCTCGATGGAGTCGCCGTACGACACCTCGGGCTTGCGCGAGGTCCGGTCGTAGGCCTCCGACCGATATGTCGTCACCTCGATCTGGAAGCCGTCCTTCTGCGCCCCCACCGTGCCGAAAGCGATCCCGACCTCCCACACGGCGTCCGCCCAGGGCCGAACGATCTTCAGTACGTCGTCGGGCCGGGCGTCGGTCGTGAAGTCCAGGTCGTTGCCGAGCCGGCCCAGCAGCGCGTCCCGGACGGAACCGCCGACCAGGGCGAGTGAGAACCCGGCCTCCTGGAAACGGCGGGCGAGGTCGTCCGCGACCGGGGCCACCCGCAGCAGCTCAGTCACCGCATGGTGCTGCACCTGACTCAGGGCGCTGGACTTGTCTTCGTTGGCGTTCGACACAACAGAAAAGGGTACGTGGCCCGAGCGACAGCCCGCTCCTCCATAAAACGTCCACGCGGAACACCGGGGACTCGTCCATCAATACACGCACATAGGGGACAGCCGGACCATGTTCCACGATCTTGTGGAGCAGTCCGCGGCACTTCCCCTCAGCGCGCATCGTTACCATGCGTGGACGCACATTCCGACGACCACTGACGACGAGGGACGGGCGAACGCGTGGCCGAGGCGGCAGACTTCCCGGGGCTGACTCCCTCTCTCGCGCGCCGGTGGTTCCGGCGAGCCGGAGTGCTGCTCACGGGGGCGCCCCTGCTGGCTGGTCTCCTCCAACTACCCGCCGTGCAGCCCGCGTATGCCGCGGGGTCCGACCCGGTGGTCGTCTCCCTCGACTCGCTCACCCCCAGCGCCCCCACGGACGGGGACACGCTGACCGTGTCCGGCACGGTGACCAACAAGGGCAAGAAGGCGGTCACGGACGCTCATGTGGACCTGCGCGTGGGGCAGCTGCTGACCACCCGCTCGGGGATCGACGACGTCGCCGCGCGCACCGACTACGTATCGGGCGCAGACGGGACAGAGGTCGGCGGCAAGTACGTGGAGAAGTTCTCGAAGCTCCCGCCGGGCGTCGCTCAGCCGTTCACCATCTCCGTACCGGTCGACAAGCTGGATCTCGGCCAGGACGGCGTCTACCAGCTCGGCGTCTCGCTGTCCGGTGAGACGGCCACTGCGCCCTACGAGCAGGTGCTGGGAATCCAGCGGACCTTCCTGCCGTGGCAGCCCGAGGAGGCGGACACCAGAACCCGGACGACCTATCTGTGGCCGTTGATCTCCACGGTCCACATGACGGCGGAGACCGGCCCGGGCGAACAGCAGACGCCCGTCTTCCTCAACGACGACCTCGCCGCGGAGATCTCCCCGGGAGGACGCCTGGAGCAGATGCTGTCCCTGGGCAAAGGGCTCGACGTCACCTGGGTGATCGACCCCGACCTGCTGGCCTCCGTCGACGCGATGATCGGCAGCTACGGCATCCAGGGCGCCGGCGGCACCAGTACACCCGGAACCGGTCAGGCGGTCGCCAAGCAATGGCTCGCCGAACTCCAGGACGCCGTCGAGGGCAAGGAGGTCGTCGCTCTCCCCTTCGGCGACCCCGACCTCGCCTCCATCGCGCACAACGGCAAGAACGTCACCGGCACTCTGAGCCACCTCAAGAGCGCCACGGACGTCGCCACCGACACCGTGGAGACGATCCTCCACGTCACGCCGAGCACCGACTTCGCATGGCCGGTGAACGGTGCCGTCGACCCGTCGATCGTCAAGATCGCCACCTCGGCGGGAGCCGACAAGGTGATCGCGCGCAGCGACAGCCTGAAGGAGACCGGCGACCTGCCGTACACGCCTTCCGCGGCCCGCCCCATCGGCGGCGGCACCACAGCGGTGGTCGCGGACACGCGGCTGTCCACTGCGTTCCAGAGCGACCTGACGCGTGCCGGCAGCTCCACGCTCGCGGTGCAGAAGTTCCTCGCCACGAGCCTGACAACCACCCTTCAGACCGACAAGCAGCGCACCATCGTCGTCGCCCCGCAGCGCATGCCGTCCGCGAGCCAGGCCCAGACGATGGAGAAGGCGATCACCGCGCTCCAGGACTCGAACTGGTCCGAGTCCCAGGAACTCACCGCGACCGCCGACACCAAGCCGGACCCTGGCGCCACCACCAAGGTGCCCTCGGCGTCCTCGTACCCCGCCACACTGCGCAGGCAGCAGCTACCGCAGTCGGCCTTCTCACAGATCGCGACCACGCAGGACAAGCTCGACAACTTCAAGATCATTCTCACTGACAAGACACGCGTGGAGACCCCCTTCGGACGCGCGATCAACCGTGAGATGGCTACGTCGTGGCGCGGCCGGTCCGGCGAGGCGATCAGTTTCCGCAGAGGCGTGGAGTCGCACCTCAACGATCTGACCAACCAGGTCAAGCTGATCGAGAAGTCCGAGACGAAGCTCTCCGGCGGCAGCGCCACGATCCCGGTGACCGTCCAGAACAACCTCGTCCAGCCCGTGGACAACCTCGTGCTGCGGGTCACCTCGACGAACCCGACCCGGCTCAAGATCGGCGACAACGACTACCAGGAGCAGTCCGTCGCCGTCACCGGCGGGCACAGCCAGTCGGTGAAGTTCACCACCTCGTCCAACGCCAACGGCCCGATCACCGTGATCGCCCAGCTCTACACGAAGGACGGCCAGAAATACGGGCCGGCTGTCGCCTTCGACGTACGGGTCACCGAGTTCACGGCCATGGCGATGCTCGTCATCGGCGGCGGCTTCCTGCTGCTCGTACTCGCCGGACTGCGCATGTACACGCAGCGCAAGCGCGCCGCGGCCCGGCGAGCCCAGGAGCCCGGCGACGGGCACGAGGACGAGGCCACCGGTGAGAACGCCGACGCCGAGAACCACAACGGCGACGAGAGCCGTCCTAAGGGGGAGTCGGACGCAACAGTGCAAGCGGACGCCCCGGAGCAGCCGAGTGACCCGACGCCGAACACCGCATCGGAAAGCGCCGACCCGTCCGGAACGGGTGAGAGAGTGGACCGTTGAGCTATGTCGTGGCCGGTGGGCCCGGTGAACGATGAGGTGGAGTAAGCATGAACGCGCCGTACGACGGTGACCGCGGTCAGGGCGCGGGCGACTCGGGCCACCCCGAGGGCCCGCCGCCCGAGCACGGCCAGGTGCCGGCGCAGCCCCCCGCGGACGCGTATCTCCAGGACGCCTACGCACAGGACCCGTACCGGGCACAGGATCTCTCCGCCCAGGACCCAGTGGCCGAGGCGCTCTACGACCGCGCCGCGCACCCCCCGCCGCCCCCCGGGACCCATCAGCCGCAGCCCCCGCTCTACGGACAACCCGCCCAGTCGCCGTACGCCCCCGACCCGAACGTGTGGGCCCAGACCCCGGCCCCCGAGCCGGACGGAGCCACTCAGTACCTGCCGTACGGCGACGATCCCCGCACCACCCAGTACGTGGGCGTCGACGCCCTGGTCTCCCAGGCCGGCGAGCAACGGCACGAGCCGGACGCCTTCGCCCATCTGTTCCGGGACCAGCAGCAGGGCAGCGGACAGGGGCCCATGGAGCCTCCGGTGGTACCCGGGCCGTCTCCCTCGCCCGCGCCGGGCCAGAGCCCGGTCCCGCGGGCCCAGGTTCCGACGTCGGACGCCACGATGCAGCTCACCCCTCAAGCGGCGACCGCCCCGGCCGCGTCACCGACGACCCCCAAGAAGGGCGGTCGGGCCACGGGCCTGCTGAAGTCGAGCGCCGTCATGGCGGCGGGCACGATGGTCTCCCGCCTCACCGGCTTCGTCCGCTCCGCACTGATCGTGTCGGCCCTCGGCCTCGGCATGCTGGGCGACTCCTTCCAGGTCGCCTACCAGCTGCCCACCATGATCTACATCCTGACCGTCGGTGGCGGCCTCAACTCCGTCTTCGTCCCGCAGCTCGTGCGCGCCATGAAGGAGGACGAGGACGGCGGCGAGGCCTTCGCCAACCGTCTGCTGACCCTCGTCATGCTGGCCCTGGGCGCACTCACCGCGCTCGCGGTCCTCGCGGCTCCCCTACTGGTCCGCGCGCTGTCGGTGGAGATCGCCGACAATCCGGCGGCCAACGAGGTGGCCGTCACCTTCACCCGCTACTTCCTGCCCACCATCTTCTTCATGGGCATCCACGTCGTGATGGGGCAGATCCTCAACGCGCGCGGCAAGTTCGGCGCGATGATGTGGACGCCGGTCCTGAACAACATCGTCATCATCGTCACCCTCGGCATGTTCATCTGGGTCTACGGCAGCGCGGCGGACTCCGGCATGGAGGTCACCAGCATCCCGCCGGAGGGGCAGCGGCTCCTAGGCATCGGTGTGCTGCTCGGCCTCGTCGTCCAGGCCCTCGCGATGTTCCCGTATCTGCGCGAGGCCGGCTTCAGGATGCGGCTGCGCTTCGACTGGAGGGGCCACGGTCTCGGCAAGGCCGCGATGCTCGCCAAGTGGACGATCCTGTTCGTTCTCGCCAACCAGGCGGGCGCTCTCGTCGTCACCCAACTGGCCACCGCCGCCACCGGCGAGAACCCCAAGATCAAGGGCACCGGCTTCGCGGCCTACGCCAACGCGCAGCTCGTCTGGGGCCTGCCGCAGGCCATCATCACGGTCTCCCTGATGGCCGCCCTGCTGCCGCGGCTGGCCCGCTCGGCCCACGAGGGGGACAACGGCGCGGTCCGGGACGACATCTCCCAAGGACTGCGCACCACCGCCGTCGCGATCGTGCCCATCGCCTTCGGCTTCGTGGCTCTCGGCATCCCTATGTGCACCCTGATCTTCGGCTCCTCGGGCACCACCGGGGCAACCAACATGGGCTTCATGCTGATGGCCTTCGCCCTCGGCCTGATCCCCTACTCCGTGCAGTACGTCGTCCTGCGTGCCTTCTACGCGTATGAAGACACCCGCACTCCCTTCTACAACACGGTGATCGTGGCCGCCGTCAACGCGACGGCCTCCGCCCTCTGCTTTTTCCTGCTCCCGACCCGGTGGGCCGTGGCAGGCATGGCCGCCTCGTACGGTCTCGCATACGCGATCGGTGTCGGCGTCGCCTGGAACCGGCTGCGCAAGCGGCTGGGCGGCGACCTCGACGGCACCCGTGTCCTGCGGACGTACGCCCGGCTGAGCATCGCCTCGGTACCGGCCGCGCTCCTCAGCGGCGCGGCCTGCTACGGCATCGGCCACACTCTGGGCCAGGGCGTCGGCGGCTCCTTCGCCTCCCTCCTCGGGGGCGGTGCCGTCCTGCTCGTCGTCTTCTACGTCGCCGCCCGCCGTATGCGCATTGAGGAACTGAACTCGTTGGTGGGTATGGTGCGCGGGCGACTGGGACGATGAGTCGAGGGAAAGCGCACAACCATCGTCCGCCACCGCGTGTCGTGCAGAGCGACGGAGTGTGGGCACAATTGGGTTTGGCGTCGGAGAGCTCGCACATGATGGGGAGGCAGGAGCGACGGTGGCTGAACGGAGCACGGCTGCCGTCGACGTGGCAGCCAACAGCGGCGACGAGCCGCTGACCGCGCAGGCGGACGAGTCCACGGCCGACGGCGTGGCCCAGAACCGGGAGCGGGACACGGAGAACGACGAGGCACAGGGGAGCGGCGGGACCGAGAGTCCCGGAAAGGCCTCACCGCCCGAACTGCACAGCGGCCACAAACTCGCCAAGCGCTACCGCCTGGAGGAGTGCGTCACCCGTCTGGACGGATTCAGCAGTTGGCGCGCGGTCGACGAGAAACTGCGTCGCGCCGTCGGCGTGCACATCCTGCCCGCGGACCACTCACGGGCACGTTCCGTGCTGGCCGCGGCCCGCTCCTCGGCGCTCCTCGGCGACCCCCGCTTCGTGCAGGTCCTCGACGCCGTCGAGGAGAACGACCTCGTGTACGTCGTCCACGAGTGGCTGCCCGACGCCACTGAGCTGACCGCACTTCTGGCCGCCGGCCCACTGGAGGCGCACGACGCCTACCAGATGGTCAGCCAGATCGCCTCCGCCATGGCGGCCGCCCACCGGGAGGGCCTCGCGCATCTGCGCCTGACCCCGGGCACCATCCTGCGGAGCTCGTCCGGCCAGTGGCGTGTACGCGGCCTCGCGGTCAACGCCGCGCTGCGCGGCATCACGTCCGAGACCCCGCAGCGCGCCGACACGGAGGCGATCGGCGCCCTGCTGTACGCCTCGCTCACCCAGCGCTGGCCGTACGAGAACGACGCATACGGCCTGTCCGGGCTACCCAAGGGCGTCGGTCTGATCGCGCCCGACCAGGTACGGGCCGGTGTGCACCGCGGTCTGTCGGAGCTCGCGATGCGCGCGCTCGCAAACGACGGGGCCACCGCCTCACGCCACGAGTCCCCGTGCACGACGCCCGAGGAACTGGTCAAGGCGATCGGTGAGATGCCCCGCATCCGCCCGCCGGAGCCGGTCTTCACGGCCCCGCCCGACTACCAGCGCACCACCTACCAACAGGGCTCATACGGCCGCCAGGCGCCGCGCCCGGGCCTCACACAGCCCCTGCCCACCCCGCCGCCCCCACTGCAGAGCCGCACAGGCAAGGCCCTGAAGTGGGCAGTGTCGGCGCTGCTGATCGCTGCGCTGGGCCTGGGCAGTTGGCAGCTGGCGGATGCGCTCATCGACCGCAGCGGCTCCGACGACACCAAGCAGACCCAGACACCGGACGACAACGACAAGAACACCGACAAGGCGAAGCCGGTCACCACACTGAAGATCCAGGGCGCGGAGGAGTACGTCGCCAAGGGCAAAGCCCAGCACCCCGAAGACGTGGACAAGACGTACGACAACGACAGCTCGACGTACTGGCGCACCGCGAGCTACACCGACGGTCCGGACATGAACCCGGCGTACAAGCCCGGCGTGGGCATCGTCTACGACTTCGGCTCGGCCAAAGAGGTCTCGGCCGCTTCAATAGGGCTCCTCTTCGGCGGGGACCACACCACGGTCACGCTGTACGCGACGGATTCATCGAGTTCGTCGGTCCCTCTGACCTCGATGACGAAGCTCGGTACGGTGACGACCGAGGACACCACCGCCAAGGTCACGGTCGCCAAGCCCGTGAAGAGCCAGTACGTGCTGGTCTGGTTCACCGCCCTGCCGTATGCATCCGGTGACTCGTTCAGCATCGCGGGCTTCAAGCAGGCCATAACAGACCTCAAGTTCACCGGCTGACGATCCACCGAAGGGAAGGGGGCCCATGGCGGAAGGCACCGCGTTCGACGGAGTGAGCGATCAGGACCTCCTCGCCCGCCATGTCGACGGTGACCCCGACGCCTTCGGTGAGATCGTGCGTCGGCATCGTGACCGGCTCTGGGCGGTGGCTCTGCGGACGCTGGGGGACCGCGAGGAGGCCGCTGACGCCGTCCAGGACGCCCTCGTCTCCGCCTACCGGGCCGCCCACACCTTCAGGGGCCAGTCGGCCGTCACGACCTGGCTGCACCGCATCACGGTGAACGCCTGTCTGGACCGCGCGCGTAAGGCAGTCTCCCGCAAGACCTCCCCGGTCGACGACACCGAACGGCTGGAGCAACTGCTTGAGCCGCACGAGTCGGCGTCGGCTCCGGCCGAGCGCAACGACCTGCACCGCCAGCTCATCGAAGCGCTCGGCACCCTCCCGCCCGACCAGCGCGCGGCCCTCGTCCTGGTGGACATGCAGGGCTACCCGGTCGCGGAGGCCGCCCGTGTCCTGGACGTGCCCACCGGGACGGTGAAGAGCCGTTGCGCCCGAGGCAGAGCCAGACTCCTGCCGCTCCTCACCCACCTCCGCCCGGAAAACACCGGTGGCGGAAAGGAATCAGGTGACGGACGGAACCGGGCGCAGGGGACATCCGTCCCACCCGCAGCGGGACCGAAGGACGCAGGGCCAAGCGATTCGAATGCTGTGAAGGGCGGAGGTGGGCGAGCGTGACATCCACGACGGACACGGCCGGACACCCGGACGTCACGGAGATCACCGACCTCACCGAAGGCCTGCTCGCACCGTCCCGGACCTCGTACGTACGACAGCACCTGGACGAGTGCGTTCTCTGCGCCGACGTGTACGCCTCCCTGGAGGAGATCCGGGGCCTCCTCGGCTCAATGCCGAGCCCTGCGCGCATGCCGGACGACATCGTCGGCCGCATCGACGCCGCCCTCGCCGCAGAGGCCGAGGAGGCGCATGTTTCACGTGAAACATCGACTCCCCCCGACCGTCCAGCGGACCGTCCGACCGGGTACGCTCACGCGGCCACCGGGCCCGGCCGCAAGACCGGCACACGGCGCGTACGGCGCCGGACCCTTGTCCTGGGCACCGCCTTCACCGCCGCCGCCCTGGGGCTCGGCTCCCTGCTGATGTCGTCTCTGGGCGATGACAACAAACAGCCCGAGGCCGCGAGCACGTTCTCCGGGCAAAAAGTGGAGAGCCAGGTCGCCGAACTACTCAAAGGCCAGGGCGGCAAGAAGAGCACCCGCAACGGGGGTCCGTCGGTCGGCATGCAGGATCACCCCAGCGACCTGACGACCAACGAACACCCGGAAACCCTCATCAAGCCGACATCGGTGCCCGCGTGCGTCCTGAAAGGCATCGGGCGCACCGACACATCCGTCCTCGGCGTCAAGCAAGGCACCTATGACGGCACCGACGCGTACCTCGTGCTGCTGCCCGCAGCGGGCGACGACACCCGCGTCACCGCTTACGTCGTCGACTCGGCCTGTGTGAAGCAGCCGTCGGTCCCGGCAGAGGTTCTGCTGACGCGGTCCTACGCGCGTTCCTGAGCGCGGACGCTTCGCCTCCCCTGCCCTGGCATCCCTTGCCGAGTGACGCCCCTGTGTGCCCGGACACAGCGGGAATGCGGGCCCCGTAGGATCCGTTGGGTGGGGTGAGAGTTCTGAGAGAGGCTCCCACCGGTCAGACGAAGCCGTCCAGAAACGAGGAAACACGCCGTGAGCGACGTCCGTAACGTGATCATCATCGGCTCAGGGCCCGCCGGCTACACGGCGGCGCTCTATACCGCACGCGCGTCGCTGAAGCCTCTGGTCTTCGAGGGCGCCGTCACCGCCGGTGGCGCGCTCATGAACACCACCGAGGTGGAGAACTTCCCCGGCTTCCAGGACGGCATCATGGGCCCCGAGCTCATGGACAACATGCGCGCCCAGTCCGAGCGCTTCGGCGCGGAACTCGTTGCGGACGACATCGTCGCCGTCGACCTCACGGGTGACATCAAGACTGTCACGGACACCGCGGGCACCGTACACAAGGCGAAGGCCGTCATCGTCGCCACGGGCTCGCAGCACCGCAAGCTCGGCCTGCCGAACGAGGACGCCCTGTCCGGCCGTGGAGTCTCCTGGTGCGCGACATGCGACGGCTTCTTCTTCAAGGACCAGGACATCGCCGTGATCGGCGGTGGCGACACCGCGATGGAAGAGGCGACCTTCCTCTCCCGCTTCGCGAAATCGGTGACGATCGTCCACCGCCGTGACACGCTGCGCGCCTCCAAGACGATGCAGGATCGCGCCTTCGCCGACCCGAAGATCAAGTTCGCCTGGGACAGCGAGGTCGCCGAGATCCAGGGCGACCCGAAGCTCGCCGGGCTGAAGCTGCGCAACGTCAAGACCGGCGAACTGTCCGACCTGGCCGTGACAGGCCTGTTCATCGCTGTCGGCCACGACCCACGAACCGAGCTCTTCAAGGGTCAGCTGGACCTCGACGAAGAGGGCTACCTGAAGGTCGAAGCTCCCTCGACGCGGACCAACCTGAGCGGTGTCTTCGGCGCCGGAGACGTGGTCGACCACACCTACCGCCAGGCGATCACCGCGTCCGGGACCGGCTGCGCCTCCGCTCTGGACGCCGAGCGCTTCCTCGCCGGCTTGGCGGACAACGAGCAGCAGGCCGAGCCTGAGAAGACCTCTGTCTGACCCCCTCCCGCCCCACCGCAGCACCGAGTAAAAGGAGCCCCCTGTGGCCGGCACCCTGAAGAACGTGACCGACGATTCCTTCGACGAGGACGTCCTCAAGAATGACAAGCCCGTCCTGGTGGACTTCTGGGCCGCCTGGTGCGGACCGTGCCGCCAGATCGCGCCGTCGCTTGAGGCTATCGCCGCCGAGTACGGCGACAAGATCGAGGTCGTCAAGCTCAACATCGACGAGAACCCGGGTATCGCCGCCAAGTACGGCGTGATGTCCATCCCGACCCTGAACGTCTACCAGGGTGGCGAGGTCGCCAAGACCATCGTCGGCGCCAAGCCGAAGGCCGCGATCGTGCGTGACCTTGAGGACTTCATCGGCTAGCACTTCAGCGTGACAGCCGATGTTTCACGTGAAACACGAGTGGGCCGACCCTAAAGGGTCGGCCCACTCGCTTTGCATCACGTCTCAGAGCGGCCGAAGTGCCGGCTCCTTGTGTACTGCTCCCAGCAGCCGATCGATTGCCATCTCCACGTCTTCCTTCCAGGAGAGCGTCGTCCGCAGCTCCAACCGAAGCCGAGGGTGCACGGGATGGGGCCGCACCGTCTTGAAGCCCACAGCGAGAAGATGGTCTGCGGGCAGGACGCAGGCCGTCTCCTTCCAGCGGGCGTCCCCGAAAGCCTCGATCGCCTTGAAGCCCCTCCGCAGAAGATCCTTGGCCACCGTCTGCACCATCACGCGCCCCAGTCCCTGCCCCTGGTAACCCGGCATGATGAACGCGGTCATCAACTGCACCGCGTCAGGCGAGACCGGGCTCGTGGGAAACGCCGTGGCCCGGGGAACGTAGGCCGGAGGCGCGTAGAGCGCAAAGCCCACCGGATTGTCGTCGACGTACACGACACGGCCGCAGGAACCCCAGTCCAGGAGAACAGCTGAGATCCACGCTTCCTTCTCCAGCGCGGGTGTCCCCGCCTTTACCGCGGCTTCCCCGCTGACGGGGTCCAGCTCCCAGAAGACGCACGTGCGGCAGCGCTTGGGAAGGTCCGGAAGGTTGTCCAGCGTGAGCGGTACGAGCCGACGCCCCATGAAGGCTGTTCCTCGCTTCCTTCGCCCGCAGCGTCGCGAGCGGCTGTCAGAGCGTTTCGTTCCCTGACCAGACTGCCGACGAACCCGCCGACGGCGCCCAGTCCCAGACCCGCGCTCATCAGTCCGGTGCGGCTCACGATTCGCATGACCCCCGCCTCCCCAACTCAGAGGTGCTGCCAGGTGGATGCGCCATACCCAAACGCATCGTATCGACGAAGCGATTGCATCGATAGCGCATGAAAGCAAAGAGCGGGCTGTGTCCGCCTGTACACCGGACACAGCCCGCTCCGGCCGCCGATCGAGCGGTAACCGCCCTGGCCGGCCAAGCTCCTCAGTCCTCCGACTCCTCGGAGTCGTCGTCCAGAAGGCTCTTCTGAAGGACCGGACCCTCACCCGGGGCCAGGGAGCTGAGAATGCGCTCAAGGTCCTCCATCGAGGCGAACTCGACGGTGATCTTGCCCTTCTTCTGTCCCAGGTCGACCTTCACCCGCGTCTCGAAGCGGTCCGAGAGGCGACCGGCAAGATCGGTCAGGGCCGGAGACACCAGGGCGCCCGCCCGCGGCCCCTTGCCCCTCGCGGCCGTCTGCGGCCGTGAACCCATCAGGGTCACGATCTCCTCGACGGCCCGTACCGACAGCCCCTCGGCCACGATCCGGTGAGCCAGCCTGTCCTGCTCCTCCGAATCGTCCACGGAGAGAAGCGCCCGGGCGTGCCCGGCGGACAGGACTCCGGCGGCCACCCGACGCTGGACCGCCGGCGAGAGCTTCAGTAGACGCAGGGTGTTGGAGACCTGCGGGCGGGAGCGGCCGATCCGGTCCGCCAGCTGATCGTGCGTGCAGTGGAAGTCCTTGAGCAGCTGATCGTAGGCCGCCGCCTCTTCCAGCGGGTTCAGCTGAGCCCGGTGGAGGTTTTCCAGCAGCGCGTCCAGGAGGAGCTTCTCGTCATCCGTGGCCCGCACGATCGCCGGGATCGCCTCCAGGCCCGCTTCCCTGCACGCCCTCCAGCGCCGCTCGCCCATGATGAGCTCGTAGCTGGTGGGACCCACCTGCCGTACGACGACAGGCTGAAGGAGACCGACCTCCTTGATGGAGGTGACCAGTTCCGCCAATGCGTCCTCGTCGAACACATCACGCGGCTGTCGCGGGTTCGGCGTGATCGAGTCGATGGGCAACTCGGCGAAGTGCGCACCGATCGGAGGCGCCGGGGACTCTCCGAAGCCGTTCGAGGAAGCATCCTCTGTTTCACGTGAAACATTCGGGAGCGCGGCCACCTTCGCCGCAGCCACTCCACGCTCGGCGGTGAGGACCGGAACCGCCGCCGGTGAGGTGGAGGCAGTGCCCCCCATCGCCGGTGGCGTCGGCCTGTCTCCGGTCGGTGCCGATGGGATCAGTGCGCCGAGACCACGGCCCAACCCCCTCCGTCGCTCGCTCACTGGATACCCTCCACGATGCTCTGTTCGCTCTGTGCGCCGATGTGGACGTGCTGCGCGTCATAGCTGACGCCGACACCCTTCAGCGCGATTTCCCGGGCCGCCTCAAGATAGGACAGGGCCCCACTCGATCCTGGATCGTAGGTGAGCACCGTCTGTCCATAACTCGGCGCCTCGGAGATACGGACCGAGCGCGGAATGCTCGTCCGCAGCACCTCGTCGCCGAAGTGGTTGCGCACCTCGTCCGCGACCTGGGACGCGAGACGCGTCCGGCCGTCGTACATGGTGAGCAGAATCGTCGTTACCTGAAGGTCGCGGTTGAGGTGGGCCCGCACCAGATCGACATTGCGCAACAGCTGACCCAAGCCTTCCAGCGCGTAGTACTCGCACTGGATCGGGATGAGCACCTCGGCACCGGCGACCAGCGCGTTGACCGTCAGCAGACCGAGCGAGGGCGGGCAGTCGATGAGGATGTAGTCCAGAGGCTGCTCATACGCCTGGATCGCTCGCTCAAGCCGGCTCTCTCTCGCCACCAGGGACACCAGCTCGATCTCAGCACCGGCGAGATCGATGGTGGCGGGTGCACAGAAGAGGCCCTCGACGTCGGGGACCGGTTGAACGACTTCCGAGAGTGGCCTGCTGTCGATCAACACGTCATAGATGGAAGGAACATCGGCGTGATGGTCGATCCCCAGCGCCGTGGAAGCGTTGCCCTGAGGGTCGAGGTCCACGACCAGAACGCGGGCCCCGTGCAGGGCCAACGAGGCGGCGAGATTGACGGTTGTCGTCGTCTTCCCCACTCCGCCCTTCTGGTTGGCGACCACCATGACACGGGTCTGCTCCGGCCGTGGCAGGCCTTCGCCGGCCCGCCCCAGAGCCTCCACCGCCAATTGGGCAGCACGACCGATGGGAGTGTCGTCCATCGGGGGCGGTGTTTCACGTGAAACATCCTGCCCGATCGACTCGGTTCGGGGACCGGGGACCGGATCGGTCATCGGTCCCGCGATGTTGGCGTTGGACCGCAAGGATTCACTCTCCTCGACATCAGGCTCGCAATGAACAGAGCCTGCCATGCCTTCGGGGTCGCGAACCAGTGAGGCCTGGTGTTCTGTGGAGAAATCCACCTCTGTGGACAACTCCGTTACCTCTCTGGGTGAACCAAGAGGCTTTCGGTCGCGGGGGGCGGCCGCGGCCCGGCCGCGGCTGATGATGCCGTGCAGCAGTGAGCGACGTTTCACGTGAAACAAGATGCCCAGCCGGAAGGGCCCAGGCCGCGCGACACTCCGAGATGCGTAGGTTAGGCAGCTTGTGTGGAGTACGTCTCGTCGTCAGGACGGATCAACGAACGGGAAGATCAGCGCCGCCGACGCGCCCGCCCCGTCCGGGCAGCCTTGGCCCGCTTCGCCGCGAACCGCACTCCACCGGGACTCTCGCCGACCTCGACACGCACGACGGTCGACAGCGGGTCCACCACACCCTCACCCACATGCAGGATGGACGTCCCAACCGCCCCGAGCTTGCTCAGCGCGGTGGCCGAGGCCTTCAGCTCCTCCTCGGCGGTGTCCCCCTTGAGCGCGAGCATCTCCCCGTACGGACGCAGCAAGGGAATGCCCCAGGTGGCCAGCCGGTCCAGTGGAGCCACCGCACGTGCCGTCACCACATGGACCGGCTGGAGCGTTCCCATGACCTCTTCGGCACGGCCACGGATGACCGTCACATGGTCCAGGCCCAGCAGCTCGACGACTTCACTGAGAAAGTTCGTCCGCCGCAGCAGGGGCTCCAGCAGCGTGATCTTCAGGTCTTCCCTGACCAGCGCCAGCGGAATGCCGGGCAGGCCGGCGCCCGAACCCACATCGCACACCGTCACGTTCTCCGGCACGACCTCGGAGAGCACCGCACAGTTCAACAGGTGCCGCTCCCACAGGCGGGGCACCTCACGCGGGCCGATCAGACCGCGCTGCACACCGGCCTCCGCGAGCAGTTCCGCGTATCGGACCGCGTCCGCGAAGCGATCGCCGAACACCTCGCGCGCCTGCTCGGGCGCCGGGGGGAGCTCCGCTGCCTCCGTCACGGGGGACCGTCCTTCCGTACCGCATGAGCGCACTGAGCGCTGTTCACCAGGACTACAGGGACTGGAGCTGTCGAGGACCACACGGGGACGAACAGAGGACCAACAGCTGCCGGGGACTACAGGCTGACAAAGATCGGCCCCGTCTGCGCAACAGACGGGGCCGGAGGGTCGTACGTACCGGTCAGGCGGGAAGGACGACGACGAAGCGCTGCGGCTCCTCGCCCTCGGACTCGCTGCGCAGACCGGCGGCCTTCACCGCGTCGTGCACGACCTTGCGCTCGAACGGGGTCATCGGCTTCATCTTGACGGGCTCACCGGAGCTCTTGACCTCGGCCGCGGCCTTGGCGCCCAGCTCCGAGAGCTCCTCACGCTTCTTGGCGCGGTAGCCCGCGATGTCGAGCATCAGCCGACTGCGGTCCCCGGTCTCCCGGTGCACGGCCAGGCGCGTGAGTTCCTGGAGGGCCTCCAGCACCTCGCCGTCCCGGCCGACCAGCTTCTGCAGGTCGCGGCCCCCCGCGTCGCTGATGATGGAGACAGCGGCGCGGTCGGCCTCGACGTCCATGTCGATGTCGCCGTCGAGGTCGGCGATGTCCAGCAGACCCTCAAGGTAGTCCGCCGCGATCTCACCCTCCTGCTCCAGGCGGGACAGGGTGTCGACACCCTCGGCTGCGGCGGAGGTGGTGGTGCCTTCCGTCACGGGATGGACTCCTTCTTACTTCTTGGACGGGGACTTGGGGCGCTGCGGACCCTTGCGCTGTCCTGACTGGGCCTTGCTGCGGGTACCGGAACCCGGCTTGGAGGCTGCCTGCTTGGCGGCCCCTCCGGCCGGCTTGGCGTCCTGCGGCTCGTCGGACTTGATCAGCGACGTCGGGGAGGTGTCCGGCTCGGCACCGCCTGCCGCCCTGGGGCCCGACTGACGCTGGGACTTGCTCTGGCGCTTGGGCTGCTGGCGCTTGGCGGTGGCGCTGGTGGACGTACCGTCCTCGGTCTCGGCGACATCGGCGTTCACGCCCGCCGTCACCGTGCCGTCGGGCTGGGCCGCCAGGCCCGCCTTGTTCAGCGTGGTGATGAACTTGCGCTCGAACTCGTTGCGATCGCGGCCCTTGGCGACGATGGCCTTCACGATGGCGCGCTCACCGCGGCTGCGGGTCTTGCCGTGGTGCGTGACGTGCTTGTACAGGCGCTCCAGGTAGGCGGCCTGCGCCTTGCTCCCCGGGGTCGGGTTGTTGCGGATCACGTACATCTGCTGACCCATGGTCCACACGTTGGTGGTCAGCCAGTAGACGAGGACACCGACCGGGAAGTTGATGCCGAAGAAGGCGAACATGACCGGGAAGACGTACATCAGCATCTTCTGCTGCTGCATGAACGGCGTCTTCACCGTGGTGTCGACGTTCTTCGTCATCAGCTGGCGTTGCGTGTAGAACTGCGACGCCGACATCAGGATGATCATGATCGCGGTGACGACGCGTACGTCGGTGACCGTGGCGCCCAGATCCTGGACGGTGCTGGAGCCGTCCCTGAACTTCGCGGCGAGCGGGGCACCGAAGATGTGGGCCTTACGGGCGCTGGCCAGCAGCGAATCGTTGATGACACCGATGGTGTCGCCCGTCGCGATGCCGTTGAGCACGTGGTACAGGGCGAAGAAGAACGGGGACTGCGCCAGGATGGGAAGGCATGAGGAGAGCGGGTTGGTGCCCGTCTCCTTGTACAGCTTCATCATCTCTTCGGACTGACGCTGCTTGTCGTTCTTGTAGCGTTCCTGGATCTTCTTCATCTCGGGCTGCAGTGTCTGCATGGCCCGAGTCGACTTGATCTGCTTCACGAAGAGCGGGATCAGGCAGATACGGATCAAGATCACCAGGGACACGATGGACAAGCCCCAGGCCCAGCCGGTGTCGGGGCCGAAGATCGCGCCGTACACCTTGTGGAACTGGACGATGACCCAGGAAACGGGTGTCGTGATGAAGCTGAAAATGCTGGCAATCGTGTCCACTAATCATGCTCCTTGGACATGGGACGGGGTCTCGGCGGCCGGACTCGAGGGGTTCTGGCCCTCGATGGCCGCGCCGGCGGCGGAGGTCCCGCCCTTGCGTGCGTGCCAGGCGTTGCGCAGCATTTCGTGCCACCGCGGACGCTTGCGCGGCGGGACATGGTCCACGCCGCCGAGCGACCACGGGTTGCACCGCAGGATGCGCCAGGCGGTGAGCGCCGTCCCCTTGACCGCACCGTGCCGGTCGATGGCCGTATGGCCGTAGTGGGAACACGACGGGTAGTACTTGCACACCGGTCCGAGCAGCGGACTGATCGTCCACTGGTACAGCTTGATCAGAGCCAGCAGCGGGTACTTCATCGCGCGCCCCCTCCCAGCAGCCGCTGCAGAGCGGCGTCCAGGTCTCGGGCCAACTGTGCATGGTCGGCATCGCCCGCACCGGGCAACGCTCGTACGACTACCAGGCTACCGGGGGGCAGCTCGGCGACTCGGTCGCGCATCAGGTGGCGAAGCCTGCGCTTCACCTTGTTGCGGACGACCGCGCCGCCGACTGCCTTGCTGACGACGAAACCCGCACGCGTCGGGGGAGCGCTCTCCCCAGGCGCGTGCGGGTCCGTGGTACCGCTACGAAGATGGACGACGAGGAGCGGGCGGCCTGCCCGGCGACCCCGTCGTACCGCGGTCGCGAAGTCCTCGCGCCGCCTCAGCCGATGCTCGGTAGGCAGCACGACGTCATGACCTGATCAGGATCAGGCGGACAGGCTCGCGCGACCCTTGCCACGGCGGTTCGCGAGAATCGCGCGACCGGCACGGGTACGCATCCGCAGGCGGAAGCCGTGGGTCTTCGCGCGGCGACGGTTGTTCGGCTGGAAGGTGCGCTTGCTCACTCGGGGGCTCCAGAAAGAATCGGTAGGTACCGGGGTGCCGTCTTGGCTGTCACCGTGCGCCCACGAGTAGCTCGCTTACGCCCGATTGCACCGCTCCCGATCACTGAAGGATGCCCTGGTAGGAGCACTCCACGTGATCTATGCCCATCGGAGGCAGGCGGCAGCAGCCATCGACAACTCGACCTGGTCACGGTACGCGGGGCTACGCCATCCGGTCAAACCAGCACCCGGGGCGAGACACTATCCACAGCCTGGGGACAACAACTTGAACCGTACCCGTCGCCCTGACTACCGTGGCCGGACTCCCTACCGCCCGTTCCACCCGATGTACATCCCGATACGTCCCAGAACCACACGTTCGTGGGACCCGTGAGAGAGCGTGCCCTGTGGCTGACGTACCTGCCGATCTTGCCGCAGTGTGGCCACGAGTGCTGGAACATCTCCTCGGTGAGGGCCGTGGACAGGGCGTCGAGGTGAAGGACGAGCGCTGGATCAGGCGCTGTGAGCCGCTGGCCCTGGTCGCGGACACCGCGCTCCTCGCCGTACCGAACGAATTCGCCAAAGGCGTGCTCGAAGGCCGCCTCGCACCGATCGTCAGCGAGACACTCAGCCGCGAGTGCGGCCGGCCGATCCGCATCGCGATCACCGTGGACGACTCCGTCGGCGAGCCCTCCCCGCCCGCGCCCATCCCACCGCAGTCGCGCTATGAGGACTCCGAGCTCCCCCCGGCCCGCGACCCCTACCAGGGATACGGCCGCCACCGCGCCGACGACCACTCCCAGACACGTGACGGCCAGCAGCCCTCCCACGCGGACCAGCTCCCGACCGCCCGCCCCGCCTACCCCTCCGAGTACCAACGCCCCGAGCCCGGCGCCTGGCCCCGGCCGACGCAGGACGACTACGGCTGGCAGCAGCCCCGGCTCGGCTTCCCGGAGCGCGACCCGTACGCGTCACCGTCCTCCGACTACCGCCCGCAGCCACCGCGCGACCGCTCGCCGTACGAGCAACAGCGCTCCGAGTACGAACAGCAGCGTTCCGACTACGGACAGCAGCGCTCGGACTACGAGCAGCGCGACGGCCGCCGTGACCTGTCGGATTCCCAGTCGGGCGGCGGTCACCCGCACCGGGGCGGACCCGGAGGGCCCGGGGGCGCCGTGCGTCCCGGCGGTGGCGCCCCCGGCTCACCGGCCTCGCGACAGGCCCCGGCACCGGGTCCCGGCGAGCCCACCGCACGCCTGAACCCCAAATATCTGTTCGACACCTTCGTCATCGGGGCGTCGAACCGTTTCGCCCACGCGGCCGCCGTCGCCGTGGCCGAGGCACCCGCGAAGGCGTACAACCCCCTTTTCATCTATGGGGAGTCCGGACTCGGCAAGACACACCTGCTGCACGCGATCGGGCACTACGCGCGGAGCCTCTACCCCGGCACGCGCGTGCGATATGTGAGCTCGGAGGAGTTCACCAACGAGTTCATCAACTCCATCCGAGACGGCAAGGGCGACAGCTTCCGCAAGCGCTACCGCGAGATGGACATCCTGCTCGTCGACGACATCCAGTTCCTCGCGGACAAGGAGTCGACGCAGGAGGAGTTCTTCCACACCTTCAACACGCTCCACAACGCGAACAAGCAGATCGTGCTGTCCAGCGACCGGCCGCCCAAGCAGCTCGTCACGCTGGAGGACCGGCTGCGGAACCGTTTCGAGTGGGGACTGATCACCGACGTCCAGCCGCCCGAGCTGGAGACGCGTATCGCCATCCTCCGTAAGAAGGCGGTCCAGGAGCAGCTCAACGCCCCACCCGAGGTCCTGGAGTTCATCGCCTCCCGTATCTCGCGGAACATCCGTGAGCTGGAGGGTGCGCTGATCCGGGTGACGGCGTTCGCCTCGCTCAACCGGCAGCCGGTGGACCTCGGCCTCACGGAGATCGTCCTCAAGGACCTGATCCCGGGCGGCGAGGACTCGACCCCCGAGATCACCGCGCCGGCCATCATGGCGGCGACCGCCGACTACTTCGGCCTCACGGTCGAGGACCTCTGCGGCAGCTCACGCGGCCGTCAGCTGGTCACGGCCCGCCAGATCGCCATGTATCTGTGCCGGGAGCTCACCGACCTGTCCCTGCCGAAGATCGGGGCACAGTTCGGCGGCCGCGACCACACGACCGTGATGCACGCCGACCGCAAGATCCGCGCGCTGATGGCGGAGCGGCGCTCCATCTACAACCAGGTCACCGAACTGACCAACCGCATCAAGAACGGCTGACAGCAGCACGGTCACGGCACCGAGGGCGCCCCGGGACATGGTCCCGCGGGCGCCTTTCGCCGTTCTCCGACGGCCTCCTGAACGGCTGCCGGCGCTGCCCCGCCGGTTTCGGCGCCCGTCGACCGTTGCCGCGCCGCAACCCACTGTTCGAATGCGGGCCGGGTTACGGCCACCCTCCACAGATTCAGTGACTTTTTCGCGTCCACACCCTGGGGACCGCGAAGTTGTCCAGACTGTGTCCACAGGCGAGGCTGGTGATAGACCATCAGAGCAGGTCAGGTGGCTGTGGATTGGTGGACAAAAGATCTCCACAGGCTGTGGACAAGAAAATGATCCACAGGCTGTGCACGGAGTTGTCCACCGGTGGCCCACAGGCTGCGGCCGGTTGTCCCCAGCGATCACCGGCTTCTCCACACCTCTGTCCACTGTTCGGCAACACGACGCGCCTCCTCACCACGTCGAGTGAAAGGCGTCACACCAGGGCGCCAGGTTGGGCTGTGGGAAAGGTGGGTAAAGCTGGGGACGGTCCTGGGGAGAAGTAGCCCCCGCCTGTGCATGGGGTGTGCAGAACTTTCTGTTCTCCACAGAAGAGGTGAGTTGTCCACCGCCTCCACCCACAGGGTCAGTGGATAAAATTTGCGGCCTGAGCTGCGAAAACGGGGTTATCCACGGTATCCACAGCCCCTACTACTACTGACAACTAGAGAGAGCTGGATATCCGTTTCGAAGCGGGGCCTGTGCACAACTCGCTCTCGGGAGCCCGGCTGCCCCTCGTCACGACTTGACCCGAGAGGCACCTACTGTCAGTGCTGTGCGTCAGACTGTTCCCCGGTGTCCTTCCCAGCACGGGGACCGACGACACCGAGACAGACGACGAAGCCAGGCAGGCCGAGAAGCGCCGGCAACAGCAGGAGGCGGCAACAGTGAAGATCCGGGTGGAACGCGACGTACTCGCGGAGGCAGTTGCCTGGGCGGCGCGCAGCCTCCCGGCCCGTCCGCCGGCCCCTGTCCTCGCCGGACTCCTGCTGAAGGCCGAGGAAGGCCAGCTGAGCCTGTCGAGCTTCGACTACGAGGTCTCCGCCCGGGTGTCGGTGGAGGCCGAGGTCGAGGAGGTGGGCACCGTCCTGGTGTCGGGCCGGCTCCTCGCCGACATCTGCCGCGCGCTTCCCAACCGCCCGGTGGAGATCTCCATGGACGGTGTCCGGGCGACGGTGGTGTGCGGCTCGTCCCGCTTCACGCTCCACACACTGCCTGTGGAGGAGTACCCGGCGCTGCCGCAGATGCCCACCGCGACCGGCACGGTGCCCGGTGAGGTCTTCGCCTCCGCCGCCGCGCAGGTGGCCATCGCGGCCGGCCGTGACGACACGCTGCCCGTCCTCACCGGTGTGCGCATCGAGATCGAGGGCGACAGGGTGACGCTGGCCTCCACCGACCGCTACCGCTTCGCGGTCCGCGAGTTCCTGTGGAAGCCGGAGGACCCGGAGGCGTCCGCGGTGGCCCTGGTGCCCGCCAAGACGCTCCTGGACACCGCCAAGGCGCTCACGAGCGGTGACAGCGTGATCCTGGCGCTGTCCGGCTCGGGCGCGGGTGAGGGCCTCATCGGTTTCGAGGGCGCCGGCCGTCGCACGACGACGCGTCTGCTGGAGGGCGACCTCCCGAAGTACCGCTCGTTGTTCCCGACGGAGTTCAACTCCATCGCCGTGATCGAGACCGCCCCCTTCGTGGAGGCCGTCAAGCGTGTGGCCCTGGTGGCCGAGCGGAACACCCCGGTGCGGCTCAGCTTCGAGCAGGGTGTGCTCATCCTGGAGGCCGGTTCCAGCGACGACGCACAGGCTGTGGAGCGGGTCGACGCCCACCTGGAGGGCGACGACGTGTCGATCGCCTTCAACCCGACGTTCCTGCTGGACGGCCTGAGCGCGATCGACTCCCCCGTGGCCCAGCTGTCCTTCACGACGTCCACGAAGCCCGCGCTGCTCAGCGGCAAGCCGGCCCTGGACGCCGAGGCGGACGAGGCGTACAAGTACCTGATCATGCCGGTGCGCCTGAGCGGCTGAGTCTTTTCGAACGGCTGATCGTCTCCGACGGAAACACCGCAGGTGGGGGGCGTACGTGTGAGCGCGTATGCCCACAGATGTGCATGAGCGTCCGGGTTTAGGCTCGGACGTGGGCACGAGCGACAGGAGTGCCCTCATGCCACGTCGCAACCTAAGGAACAACTGATGGAGCTCGGTCTCGTCGGCCTCGGCAAGATGGGCGGCAACATGCGCGAGCGGATCCGCCGCGCAGGTCTCACCGTCATCGGATACGACCGCAACCCGGACGTCGCCGATGTCCACAGCCTCAAGGAGCTTGTGGACGGGCTCAGCGCCCCGCGTGTGGTGTGGGTGATGGTCCCTGCCGGCGCCCCGACCCAGTCCACCGTGGACGAGCTCGCCGAGCTCCTGGAGCCCGGCGACGTCGTCGTGGACGGCGGCAACTCCCGCTGGACGGACGACGAGAAGCACGCCGAGGAGCTGGCGGCCAAGGGCATCGGTTTCGTCGACTGCGGTGTCTCCGGCGGCGTCTGGGGCCTGGAGAACGGCTACGCCCTGATGTACGGCGGCGACGCCGGGCACATCGCGAAGGTGCAGCCGGTCTTCGACGCCCTCAAGCCCAAGGGCGACTTCGGCGCGGTCCACGCGGGCAAGGTCGGCGCCGGGCACTTCTCGAAGATGGTCCACAACGGCATCGAGTACGCCATGATGCAGGCCTACGCCGAGGGCTGGGAGCTGCTGGAGAAGGTCGACTCCGTCACCGACGTGCGCGAGGTCTTCCGGTCCTGGCAGGAGGGCACTGTCATCCGTTCCTGGCTCCTCGACCTGGCGGTCAACGCCCTCGACGAGGACGAGCACCTGGACAGGCTGCGCGGTTTCGCGGCGGACTCCGGGGAGGGCCGCTGGACGGTGGAGGCCGCTATCGACCACGCCGTTCCGCTGCCCGCGATCACCGCGTCACTGTTCGCTCGGTTCGCGTCGCGGCAGGACGACGCCCCGCAGATGAAGATGATCGCGGCGCTGCGCAACCAGTTCGGCGGCCACGCGGTCGAGTCGAAGTAGTCGAGTAGTCCACAGGGCCGCTCAGTGGTCCACAAGCACGGGAGAGGTCGGCGACGACCATGCACGTCACGCATCTGTCGCTGGCCGACTTCCGCTCGTACGCCCGGGTCGAGGTCCCGCTCGAACCGGGCGTCACCGCGTTCGTGGGCCCCAATGGGCAGGGCAAGACCAACCTCGTCGAGGCGGTCGGCTATCTCGCCACGCTGGGCAGCCACCGGGTCTCCTCGGACGCGCCCCTGGTGCGGATGGGCGCCGACCGGGCGATCATCCGGGCGCAGGTCAAGCACGGCGAGCGGCAGCAGCTGGTCGAGCTGGAGCTGAACCCGGGGCGGGCGAACCGCGCCCGCATCAACAGGTCGTCGCAGGTCAGGCCCCGTGACGTACTGGGGATCGTACGGACGGTGCTGTTCGCGCCGGAGGATCTCGCCCTGGTGAAGGGCGACCCGGGTGAGCGGCGGCGGTTCCTCGACGAGCTGGTCACCGCGCGCTCGCCGCGCATGGCGGGTGTGCGCTCCGACTACGACCGGGTCCTCAAGCAGCGCAACACGCTCCTGAAGTCGGCGGCGCTGGCCCGGCGGCACGGCGGTCGCACGATGGACCTCTCGACGCTCGACGTGTGGGACCAGCATCTCGCGCGAGTGGGGGCCGAGTTGCTGGCCCAGCGGCTCGACCTGGTCGCCGCGATCCAGCCGCTGGCCGACAAGGCGTACGAGCAGCTGGCGCCCGGTGGTGGTCCGCTGGCCCTGGAGTACAAGCCGTCGGCGCCGGGTGAGGCACACGCGCGCGAGGAGCTGTACGAGCAGCTGATGGGCGCCCTGGCCGAGGTGCGCAAGCAGGAGATCGAGCGGGGCGTCACGCTCGTGGGCCCGCACCGGGACGACCTGCATCTCAAGCTCGGTGAACTGCCCGCGAAGGGGTACGCGTCCCACGGTGAGTCGTGGTCGTACGCGCTGGCGTTGCGGTTGGCCTCGTACGACCTGCTGCGGGCCGAGGGCAACGAGCCGGTGCTCGTCCTCGACGACGTGTTCGCGGAGCTGGACACCCGACGCCGGGAGCGGCTGGCGGAGCTGGTGGCGCCCGGGGAGCAGGTGCTGGTGACGGCGGCGGTCGACGACGACGTGCCGCACGTACTGGCGGGGACGCGGTACTCGGTGGCGGACGGGGCGGTGGAGCGCGTATGACGGCCGACCGGTCCGTGTCGTCCGGGGAGAGCCCGGAGGAATCCCCCAGGCCCGCCCCTGAGCCTTCCGGGGTGGATCTCGCGCGGGTGGCGCTCAGGGCGGCGAAAGAGGCGGCACGCGCGCGTGGGGACGCTGTCCAGCAGAAGAAGCAGGCGAGGCGCGGAGGCGGTCTGCGTTCCGGCTCGGGCCGTGACGGCCGCGACCCCATGGCGCTCGGTGCGGCGATCAACCGGCTGGTGACGGAGCGCGGGTGGGAGGCGCCGGCCGCGGTGGGCGGGGTGATGGGCCGCTGGCCGCAGATCGTCGGTGAGGACCTGGCCAAGCACTGTGAGCCGGAGTCGTACGACGAGGACGAGCGGGTGCTGACCGTGCGCTGTGACTCGACGGCGTGGGCGACGAACGTGCGGCTGCTCGCGCCGCAGCTGGTCGCACGGCTGAACCAGGACCTGGGGCACGGCCGGGTGCGGCTGATCAAGGTGCTCGGCCCGGGTGGTCCGGCACGCCGGTACGGCCCGTTGCGGGCGCCCGGGAGCACCGGTCCGGGGGACACCTACGGGTGATCCCCGCCCCCTCTCTGTGGGTGAGGTGTGTCACATGGAAGGTGGGGCCGAGGCGGGCGAAGGTCGATGCACGCGTAGGTGAATCCCTACGTGACTTGCCGGTAGCCAAGGGTTGACACCCGGAAGCGCTGAGTGCCTCTCCAAGCCTCTTGGAGCCCCGCTCCGCATATGGGGACTCGGGAGAGACCGGTTGAGGGCGGCACATGCGGACTCAGGTACCGGCAAACCCCCATCACTGTCGGCGCTACCGGTAGACTGGAAGCTAATCCCGCCCCATTGGAGGGGATCACCGGGAAATGGTGTGCACCGCTGACTAAGGCTTACCAACGCATCACGCCGCAGCCGCTCCGGCCACAGGCCGGGAGTCGGCTTGTGCTGTGCCAGAAAGGGCGCTTCGTGGCCGATTCCGGCAACCCCAACGAGAACATCCCGTCCACCGACGACGCCGGCGCCACGGCCGGGGCGAAATCCTCGAACGGCGAGGTCACCGCCTCGTACGACGCCAGCGCCATCACCGTCCTCGAGGGTCTGGACGCGGTCCGCAAGCGACCCGGCATGTACATCGGTTCGACCGGTGAGCGAGGCCTGCACCACCTGGTGCAGGAGGTCGTGGACAACTCCGTCGACGAGGCGCTGGCCGGTCACGCGGACACCATCGACGTGACGATCCTCGCCGACGGCGGTGTACGCGTCATCGACAACGGCCGCGGCATCCCGGTGGGCATCGTCCCGTCCGAGGGCAAACCGGCCGTCGAGGTCGTGCTGACCGTGCTGCACGCGGGCGGCAAGTTCGGCGGCGGCGGCTACGCGGTCTCCGGCGGTCTGCACGGCGTCGGCGTCTCCGTCGTGAACGCCCTGTCCAGCAGGGTCGCGGTGGAGGTCAGGACCGACGGCTACCGCTGGACGCAGGACTACAAGCTGGGCGTCCCGACGGCTCCGCTGGCCCAGCACGAGGCGACGACGGAGCACGGCACGTCGGTCACCTTCTGGGCCGACGGCGACATCTTCGAGACCACCGAGTACTCCTTCGAGACGCTGTCGCGGCGCTTCCAGGAGATGGCGTTCCTCAACAAGGGTCTGACGATCAACCTCACCGACGAGCGTGAGGTGGCCAAGGCCACGATCGGGGCGGACGAGGCCGGCGCCGACGAGAAGGACGAGGTCAGGACCGTCTCGTACCACTACGAGGGCGGCATCGTCGACTACGTGACGTACCTCAACTCCCGCAAGGGCGATGTGGTGCACCCGACCGTCATCGACCTGGAGGCGGAGGACAAGGACAAGAGCCTGTCCCTCGAGGTCGCGATGCAGTGGAACAGTGGTTACACCGAAGGTGTGTACTCCTTCGCCAACATCATCCACACGCATGAGGGCGGTACGCACGAAGAGGGCTTCAGGGCCGCGCTGACGTCGCTGATCAACAAGTACGCGCGCGACAAGAAGCTGCTCCGCGAGAAGGACGACAACCTCACGGGTGACGACATCCGCGAGGGTCTGACCGCGATCATCTCGGTGAAGCTGGCCGAGCCCCAGTTCGAGGGGCAGACCAAGACCAAGCTCGGCAACACCGAGGCGAAGACCTTCGTGCAGAAGGCGGTCTACGAGCACCTCAACGACTGGCTGGACCGCAATCCGGTCGAGGCCTCGGACATCATCCGCAAGGGCATCCAGGCCGCCACCGCGCGCGTGGCCGCCCGCAAGGCCCGCGACCTCACCCGTCGCAAGGGCCTGCTGGAGACCGCGTCCCTGCCGGGCAAGCTGTCCGACTGCCAGTCGAACGACCCGACCAAGTGCGAGATCTTCATCGTCGAGGGTGATTCCGCCGGCGGTTCGGCCAAGTCCGGCCGGAACCCGCAGTACCAGGCGATCCTCCCGATCCGGGGCAAGATCCTCAACGTCGAGAAGGCGCGGATCGACAAGATCCTGCAGAACCAGGAGATCCAGGCGCTGATCTCCGCCTTCGGTACCGGAGTCCACGAGGACTTCGACATCGCGAGGCTGCGCTATCACAAGATCATCCTGATGGCGGACGCCGACGTCGACGGCCAGCACATCAACACGTTGCTGCTGACCTTCCTGTTCCGCTTCATGCGCCCGCTGGTCGAGGCCGGACACGTGTTCCTGTCCCGTCCCCCGCTGTACAAGATCAAGTGGGGCCGGGACGACTTCGAGTACGCGTACTCGGACCGTGAGCGCGACGCGCTGATCGAGCTGGGCCGCCAGAGCGGCAAGCGGGTCCGTGAGGACTCGATCCAGCGCTTCAAGGGTCTCGGCGAGATGAACGCCGAGGAACTGCGCGTCACGACGATGGACCAGGAGCACCGGGTCCTCGGCCAGGTCACGCTCGACGACGCCGCGCAGGCCGACGACCTGTTCTCGGTCCTCATGGGCGAGGACGTCGAGGCGCGCCGCGCGTTCATCCAGCGCAACGCCAAGGACGTCCGCTTCCTCGACATCTGAGTCGGTCTCACGCTGACCGCGTCAGAAAGGATCTTCACCAGCAATGACCGACGAGACACCCCTTTCCCCCACGGGTCCGAACACTCCTGAAGAGGGTGCGATCACCCTGCGCGTCGAGCCCGTCGGGCTCGAGACCGAGATGCAGCGCTCGTATCTCGACTACGCGATGTCCGTCATCGTGTCGCGTGCGCTGCCCGACGTACGGGACGGTCTCAAGCCCGTCCACCGGCGCGTCCTGTACGCCATGTACGACGGCGGCTACCGGCCCGAGAAGGGCTTCTACAAGTGCGCCCGTGTCGTCGGCGACGTCATGGGCACCTACCACCCGCACGGCGACTCCTCGATCTACGACGCGCTGGTCCGCCTCGCGCAGCCGTGGTCGATGCGGATGCCGCTGGTGGACTCCAACGGCAACTTCGGTTCCCCGGGCAACGACCCGGCCGCCGCCATGCGGTACACCGAGTGCAAGCTGAAGCCGCTGTCCATGGAGATGGTCCGCGACATCGACGAGGACACCGTCGACTTCACGGACAACTACGACGGCCGCAACCAGGAGCCGACGGTTCTGCCGGCCCGCTTCCCGAACCTGCTGATCAACGGCTCGGCGGGCATCGCGGTCGGTATGGCGACCAACATCCCGCCGCACAACCTCCGTGAGGTCGCGGCCGGCGCCCAGTGGTACCTGGAGAACCCCGAGGCCTCCCACGAGGAACTGCTCGACGCCCTGATCGAGCGGATCAAGGGCCCCGACTTCCCCAGCGGCGCGCTGGTGGTGGGCCGCAAGGGCATCGAGGAGGCCTACCGCACCGGTCGTGGCTCGATCACGATGCGCGCGGTCGTCGACGTGGAGGAGATCCAGAACCGCCAGTGCCTGGTGGTCACCGAACTCCCCTACCAGGTCAACCCGGACAACCTCGCGCAGAAGATCGCCGACCTCGTGAAGGACGGCAAGGTCGGCGGCATCGCGGACGTCCGCGACGAGACCTCGTCCCGTACGGGCCAGCGCCTGGTCATCGTCCTGAAGCGGGACGCGGTCGCCAAGGTCGTCCTGAACAACCTCTACAAGCACACCGACCTGCAGACGAACTTCGGCGCGAACATGCTGGCGCTCGTCGACGGCGTGCCGCGCACCCTCTCCCTGGACGCGTTCATCCGGCACTGGGTGACGCACCAGATCGAGGTCATCGTCCGCCGTACGAAGTTCCGGCTGCGCAAGGCCGAGGAGCGGGCGCACATCCTGCGTGGCCTCCTGAAGGCCCTGGACGCCATCGACGAGGTCATCGCGCTGATCCGGCGCAGTGACACCGTCGAGATCGCGCGCGAGGGCCTGATGGGCCTCCTGGAGATCGACGAGATCCAGGCCAACGCCATTCTGGAGATGCAGCTTCGCCGGCTGGCGGCTCTGGAGCGCCAGAAGATCGTCGCCGAGCACGACGAGCTCCAGGCCAAGATCCGTGAGTACAACGCGATCCTCGCCTCGCCGGTGCGCCAGCGCGGCATCATCAGCGAGGAACTCGCCGCGATCGTCGAGAAGTTCGGCGACGACCGACGCTCCAAGCTGGTGCCGTTCGACGGTGACATGTCCATCGAGGACCTGATCGCCGAAGAGGACATCGTCGTCACCATCTCGCGCGGTGGCTACGTCAAGCGCACCAAGACCGAGGACTACCGCTCGCAGAAGCGCGGCGGCAAGGGCGTACGCGGCACGAAGCTCAAGGAAGACGACATCGTCGACCACTTCTTCGTGTCGACCACACACCATTGGCTGCTGTTCTTCACCAACAAGGGCCGTGTCTACCGCGCGAAGGCGTACGAGCTGCCCGACGCCGGGCGGGACGCGCGCGGCCAGCACGTCGCCAACCTGCTGGCCTTCCAGCCGGACGAGGCGATCGCGGAGATCCTCGCGATCCGCGACTACGAGGCGGCGCCCTATCTCGTACTGGCCACCAAGGGTGGTCTGGTGAAGAAGACGCCTCTGAAGGATTACGATTCGCCGCGTTCCGGCGGTGTGATCGCGATCAACCTCCGTGAGACGGAGGACGGTTCCGACGACGAACTGATCGGAGCCGAACTCGTTTCGGCGGAAGACGATCTGCTGTTGATCAGCAGGAAGGCGCAGTCGATCAGGTTCACGGCGACGGACGACGCACTGCGTCCGATGGGCCGCGCCACATCGGGTGTCAAGGGCATGAGCTTCCGTGAGGGAGACCAGCTGCTCTCGATGAATGTTGTTCGACCCGGTACGTTCGTGTTCACTGCTACCGACGGCGGGTACGCGAAGCGGACCAACGTCGACGAGTACCGCGTCCAGGGGCGCGGCGGCCTCGGCATCAAGGCCGCCAAGATCGTCGAGGACCGCGGTTCCCTCGTCGGTGCGCTGGTGGTCGAGGAGACCGATGAGATCCTCGCCATCACGCTCTCGGGCGGTGTGATCCGTACGCGGGTCAATGAGGTCAGGGAGACGGGCCGTGACACCATGGGCGTCCAACTGATCAACCTGGGCAAGCGCGATGCCGTGGTCGGCATCGCACGAAACGCCGAAGCGGGACGCGAGGCCGAGGAGGTCGACGGCGAGGACGCCGTCGACGAGTCGGCCGAGGGTGTCGTGACCATCGGCACGGACGAGGGCGATCAGTCCTCGTCGGAGTAGCGCGAGGAGTGAGTCATCGTGAGCGGAGCCACGGGCGCCGGTTCGTCCGGCAGTTCGTCCGGTCCCTCGACCGGTACGGACAAAGACGGCGGCGGTCGTGGCTCCGCCGCGCGTGCGACCGATGGGCAGCAGGGTGCGAGGGACGCGCACAGCGCGACGGATCCGCACACGACCAACCTGCAGGCCATCAAGCCGCGCACGAGCGGAAAGCGCTCGCCCGACACGCATGGATCGCAGGGATCCCAGGGGGGAACCGTGACGGACGCCAGAGGTCCGCAGACCCAGCAGTACGGGGCCGGTGCCGGCCCCGCCGCCCCGGGTGCCCTGCCGGTGGCGGAGGCCGCCGCGCAGCGCCCCGCGGCGCCGCCGCAGTCGCCGTTGCCCGGTGAGCGGCAGCCGCAGCAGGCGGCAGGGCCCTACCACCCGCCGCAGGCCTACCCGTCGGCCGCCGCCGCGGCCCCCGCGGCCCCGGTGCAGCCCCCGGCCCAGGCTCAGGCCCGCAACGCCCAGGCAGGGGCCGTACGGCGCCCGCGTACGGGGGCGACCACGCTGCCCCGTACACGCAAGGCACGTCTGCGTGTGTCCAAGGCCGACCCCTGGTCGGTGATGAAGGTCAGCTTCCTGCTGTCGATCGCGCTGGGCATCTGCACGATCGTGGCGGCGGTGGTCCTGTGGATGGTCATGGACGCCATGGGAGTCTTCTCGACGGTCGGCGGCACGATCTCCGAGGCCACGGGGTCGAACGAGTCGAACGGCTTCGACCTCCAGTCCTTCCTGTCGCTCCCGCACGTCCTGATGTTCACGTCCGTCATCGCCGTCATCGACGTCGTCCTCGCGACGGCTCTGGCGACCCTCGGCGCGTTCATCTACAACCTCTCCGCGGGCTTCGTCGGCGGCATCGAGCTGACGCTCGCCGAGGACGAGTGAGCTGGTGAAGCGCAGGTGAGGTGCGGGTGAGGCGCGGTCCCAAACGTCGCCCGACTATCGATTTTGGGACTGACCGCGTCGTGCGCTAATCTTCAGAGGTCAGCGCGCGGGACATACACCGCAGAGCGCGGCGGGGCTATAGCTCAGTTGGTTAGAGCGCATCCCTGATAAGGATGAGGCCACAGGTTCAAATCCTGTTAGCCCCACCAGCACAAAGGCCCCCAGGCAAGCTTGCCTGGGGGCCTTTGGCGTTCAACGGCCGGCGTCAGCCGCTGTGTTGCGTGGACCGAGGATGCCGAAGAGACCCCCGACCAGGGATGGCCGGGGGGCTTTCGTTCTTTCTGGTGTGTCTCCGTGTGGCTTCGTACGCAAGTTCGCCGCTACAGGGGGAGGGGAGTCGGTCGTGGGGCGTCACGCGAGAGGGGGTGCGCGGGGGGAATCACGCGAGGGCGGTCACGCGCGCGGGGTCAGGATGGTGGCTGTGCCGCCGGTTCGGCGTCCGTGCCGGTGTCCGGGCCGGCTTCCGTCTCGGCGTCCGTGTCCGCGGGTGAGCGGTGGCGGCAGCTCGGGGAGGAACCATGGGCCTCGGCCCGGATGCGCTGCTTCATCGTGGGTGGCAGGGACCGGGCATAGGACCAGGCCCCGATGGCTGTGGGGGGTACCGCCGCGGGTGCGGCGCAGTTGCGTGCCGGGTGGCTCTCGGCTACCGCCGCGGTGGCGGTCGTCGTGATCAGTCCCAGCGTCGTGCACAGCGCCAGGAAGGCGGTGACGACGACGGTCCACAACTTCATGACCTTGTTCTGGGCCATGGCCCCTCACTTTCGGGTTGGGCGATTTGCGTACTTTCCTAATCATGTGTACGGACGTCGTGAAGTGGTGGACCCGCGACCGTGGCGCGTCGATCTTCCGATGAACACCACCCGGATGGACGCAACAGCACTGAAAAGTGCGTAATTAGGGAGGAAAGTCTGCGGAGCGGGGCAAAAAGTCACGGTACGTGGAGATGTGATCACCCTCCGATCGGAGCGGTGCCGTCCGCTTCTACTGCTGTGCGCCGGACGGGAGTTGGGGGTCGGTGCAGGTCACCGATCGGTCTCGGTCGGAGGGTATAGTCGGGCGCCAGAGGTCCCCTACGTCAAGGAAAGACGAGGTCGCACGGTGAAGAAGCTTCTCCTGGTCGCACTGGCCGCCATCGGCGGGCTCCTCGTGTACCGCCAGATCCAGGCGGATCGCGCCGAGCAGGATCTGTGGACGGAGGCGACCGACTCCGTGCCCACGGGTTCGTGAGTATCGACAGCAGTCTGTGAACAGACCCCGGCCGCCGACGCGGTCGGGGTTTTATGTTGTCCGGTTGACGCCGGGACCCATGGGTAGTTCGCCGTCGCGAATGAAACGCTTGCTGAGGCAAATCTGGATACCGCGTGGCGAGTTGTTTCGAGCGCTCGTACGGATTGCGCGCGTGCCGGGACGGCCGACGGGGCAGGATGGGCGGCGGTCCGGGCAGAGACGGTGCCCGGGTCCGGCAGAGGCGGCGGACGGTTCGGGCAGCGGTCGGGCATGACGAGGGGTGGCGCGTGATGGGGCGGCGCACAGCGCGGGGCGCGGTCGTGGCGGCGGCGCTGTGCGCGCTGGTGGGCACGGGTCCGGGGGGCGGCTCCGAGGCGGTCGCCGCGCAGGACGCGTACACGTACGACTTCGCCGAGGGCGCCCAGAGCGTCGAGGGGGCCGCGAGCACCACGGACGCCGTGGGGCTGGAACCCGGCGGAACCTACCGCAGCACCCTCCCGGTCAACGGAAGGCTCTACTTCCGCCTCGCACTCGACGCCACGTCGAACGCCTACGTCTCCGCCACCGCCGTCCCCCGTCACGGCACGACCGTGTCCTCCTCCGACGGCGTCCAGGTGGCCGTGCAGGACACCGACGCCCGTTCCTGCTCCTACGACAGCACACGCTTCGGGGCCTCCCGCAGCCCGCATCCTGTCGCCGCCTGGGCGTCCCGCGTGACCGACGGCGAGACGACGGCCTGTCAGACGGCCGGTACGTACTACATGGTCGTGGAACGCATCGACTCGGCGGGCTCGTCCTCGGCCGACTGGGACCTTGAGCTGACCTACACCTCCGAGCCGGGCCTCGTGAGCAAAGCCGCGACGACCGCCCCCGAGTCCCCCGGCGACTGGAACTCCGACTCGCCCGACCCGCTCACCGGCGACGCGGTCCACCGCGAGGGCGGCGCCGGCTTCGCCACGGCCGCCCCACTGGGAGAGGGAGTCTGGCAGGACGACATCACGCCCGGTCAGACCCGCTTCTACCGGGTGCCGGTGGACTGGGGACAGCAACTCCACGCCGTTGCCGAACTGGGCAGCTCCAGCAGCGGTTCCAGCAGCGGCGGCCGGTACGTCAGCAGCGCGCTCGTCATGTCGCTCTACAACCCCGCGCGCGGGTACGTCGACGACGAGAGCCTCCTCTACGGCGGCCGCCAGAGCTCGGCAGCCCTCGATCCGCTGCCACCCGTCGCCTACGCCAACCGCTACGGCCTGGGCGACCGGATGAGCGGGATGCGGTTCGCCGGCTCGTACTACCTCGTCGTCCATCTCGCCGAGGGGGTGACGGAACGATTCGGCGCGGGCCCGTACGGGCTGACACTGCGGGTCCAGGTGACGGGTACGACGCAGGACCCTCCCGGTTATCTGGGCCAGTCCGTGCCCCGGGACACCTTCGCGGTCACGGAACAGGACCGGGAGGCAGCCGCCGGATTGACGTCCGACGCTCCGGCGGGGGGCTCCGGCAACGAAAGGGCGGACGGGATCCCCGCGAGGGGCGCCGACGCCGCTATGCGGGTGGTCGCGGTGAGCGGCATCGGGGCCGGGAGCGTGCTGGTGCTCGGTCTCGGGCTGTGGACGATGATCGCCCGGCGGCGCGCCCACCACGCCTAGGACCACCTGACCGGCCGGACAAGCCCTGGTTCAGATACGGAACAGGGCCCAGAAACCCACGGCGTAACAGACCAGAGCGAGGAACAGCACCGGTACCGCCACCTTCGCGGGCGGACCGGGGCGTCGCTGACGGCGCCGGCCGCGGCGCTGCGGAACCGCCTGCGCGGCGAGCGGAACCTGCGCGGAGCCGGCGGCATACGTGTCCTGCCGCAGAGTCGGAGTGGGCGTCACCGTCGCGGTGGGCGTCTGCGTGGCGGTCCGCGGGGCGTGCGGCCGGGGGAAAGGTTCCTGCGCGGGCTCGAAACGCGAGCCGCCGAAGGACGGGACCTCGAAGGGCGGCGGTACGTGGACCGCGGCCGGCGCCGGGAGCGGGACAGCCGTGGGGGGAGTGGAGGGCTGCACCGGCCGGTGAGGGGAGTACTGGTGCTGTGCCGTCGCGGAGGAGGCGGCGACCTGAGGCGGCGGGAGGTGAAAACTCCCCGTGTCCGACATGGCGGACGGCTGGGGCGGGATCACTGCCGGAGGATGCACGGGACGCGGTGGCGCGGCGTCCGACAGGGGCGGCGCACCGTTCTGCTGGACCGAGGGAGCCGGGTATGTCGGCGGAGCGGGTGGAGGCCGCTGTCCCCGTGGCAGGTTCGGTACGGAGTCGGCTTCGGGCCGGACCGGGGTGGCGCCGGGGTGTCGCCAGGGCTGCTCGGTGCCGGAGTCGGCCCCTGAGGGGACGGGGTTCTTGACCGGCTTGGCGGGTATGGCGCCCGTCCCCGGCCCGGAGGGCGGGGCGACTGCTCCCGACGCCGGCACCGGATCCGGCATCGGACCGGGCAGCGAACCCGGTCCCGGCCCGAGCCCTGTGCGTGTGCCGCCGGTCGCGGCACCGGTGGGCGTGCCGTCCGAGTGCGGTTCGAGGTACGGGTCGTATCGGCGGGCTGCTCCCGAGCCGGTGTGCATGCCGTCCGAGTCCGGCTCACCGTGTCCGGTGCCCGTGGTCGCTCTGCTTCCCGTGCCGCCGCCCGCCCCTGTTCCCGTTGTTCCCGTACGCGCGCCGCTCGTGGTCACACCGGGGGACAGCTTGAGGGGGCCGGCCGGGGCGAAGTCCTTTGGGAGAGGCCCGAGTTGGTCGAAGATCTCGATCAGCTCGTCGTCGGGGCCGGGCTCGGGCAGCAGCTCGGCGGCCTGCCCAAGAGCCTTGCGCGCGCCTGTGGCGGTGCGGAACCGCGCCTGTGGGTCCGGCTGCAGCAACGTCGCCACGACCTGCCAGAGCGGCTCGGGTATGCCCTGTGGGGCGCTGGGCGTGCCGTGCGCCGCGAAGTACTCGATGAGGGCCTTGGAGTCCGGCTTGGCACCCTCCAGGAGATACAGCGCGACCAGGCCCACGGCGAACAGGTCGGACGGGAAGTCCGGGTCCGCACCCAGCATTTGCTCGGGGGCGAAGTAACCGGGCGTGCCCACCACGTAGTCGGTCTCCGTCAACCGTGGCTCGCCCAGCCGCATCGCGATGCCGAAATCGGACAGCCGCAGCCGCGGGCGGCCCGTACCGGTCGCTTCGAGCAGCACGTTGGCGGGCTTGATGTCGCGGTGCACGACACCCTCCGCGTGCACGGCGGCCAGACCGGAAAGAAGCTGGTCGAGAAGGGTGCAGACGAACGCGGGCGGCAAGGGGCCGTAGTCCGCGATGAGATGGACGAGCGAACCTCCGGCGACCAGATCCATGGTGAACAGGACCTTGTCGTCGTCCGCGGCCCAGCTGGCCGGGGCGAGGACATGCGGATGGTCGATCCGCAACGCCTGCTCGCGGACGAAACGCAGCAGCGAGTGGGCGTCGCTCTGCTGCAGGACCTTGGCGGCCACATACCGGCGACGACGGTGGTCCCATGCGCGCCAGACGGCGCCTACTCCCCCGCGCCCGATCGGGTCGGCCAGTTCGTACCGGCCGGCGAAGACCTCACCCATGGCTCTGCGTCGATCCCCCTTCGGATCATCGCTCGGTTGGTTCCGGACCTGCGGATGGTACGGCTCCTCCTACCCCGCTCCCGAGCCAACTGTCACACCGCTCACCCAGAACCTGTCTCTGCACCCGTTTCCCTGCCCGCTTCCGTCCCCCGGTTCCGGTCATGACCCGAGTTGTGCCACGGGCCGGTCCTGCCGGCGTACGAGCCTCTTCACCCGCGCGCCTGTCTGCCCCGTCAGACCCCCCTGAGCCGTAGCCCGGCCGCCGAACCCCCGGTCGGCGGCCGGGCGGCGGCTCAGCTCTGGTGGGACTGGTAGTGCGTCACGGCGTCAGAGGTGCGGCCCGCGCCGTACACCCGGAGGAACTCTGCCAGCTCCGGGTGGCTCGGGGCGAGAGTGTCCGCCGCGTCGATGATGTCGCCCGCGGCGGACACCGAGCGAAGCAGCGACTGGATCTCGCGGACCACCCGCTTGACCGTGGGCGCCCCCGAACTCGTCGTCGACTGCGCGGTGTTGCTGAGCACCGAACCCCCCTGCGACTTCTTGATCTCGTCCATCCGCTCAGTCGCCTCGGCCGCGCTGACGCTGCCGTCCGCGACCTGACCGGCCAGATCCTGCAGCAACTGCACGCGCTGCACCACTGCCGGATTGCCGATCTTGGCCCGCTGACCGCTCATCAGCTGTGACAGCATCGGCGCGGACAACCCAAGTACCCCCGCGAGACGAGCCTGGTTGAGTCCAAGATCGTCGATGAGCTTACGGAAGAGCGCCCCCAGCGGCTCCCCGTACCAGTTCCGCTGAAGCTCCCGCGCTCTTGCGGTCGCTTCCTGCTGTGCGGCATCCATTGCGTCTCCCCATCGCTTCCCCAAATACCGCGGTTCGCTGTAGCGAACCACGTCGAGCATCTTACGGAGAGTGGTCGTCCACGGGGACCCCAATCCTTTTGCGAGATACCGGGGATGACCCGGTACTCTGGTCTGCGGCGCCCACCAGTACCTGGTGTTCTGGGCGGACGCCTCCCTTTGGGGGCCTTAGCTCAGTTGGTAGAGCGCTGTCTTTGCATGGCAGATGTCAGGGGTTCGACTCCCCTAGGCTCCACTCCCCAAATGCCCTCTGAACTGCGGAAACGCAGGTCAGAGGGCATTTTTGCGATGGGCGGTCCCCCGGCGTCCGGTGCTTACCGCGAGTGGCGTCCCAGGTCGTGATCCAGCGCGACGAGGGCCCGGCGGCCACCGGAGACCCTGCCGAGCAGGGCGGTGCCGGTGGGGAGCACGGGCAGGCGAGGCTGGGCGGGACGCCGGATCAGGCTCCCCCGCGACGTCGCGGGGCCGGCCCACCGGGCCGCACGACCTCCTGTGCGGGACCCCGATTCCAGTCCGGGTAGCGCCTGCCGGACCTCGAAGGTAGGGCTGGCTACACCCCCGGTTCGGGAGTACACATCATCGTTTCCCCGAGCGCGCGAAGGCATCGTTGAACCCGGTCGATCCCCGTGATCCACAGAAGTTCACAGTCCGCCGCCCGGAAGGAAACCGCCGTGAAGTCGCTGCCCCCGTCGAAGCCGAGGACGACCGGAGCGGCGCTGCGCACGAAAGCGGCCGGGGTTACGAAGACCGCCGACGCCGTCACCCCCGGACCACTCGCCTCCTTCGCCAGGTTCGTCCTGTGCGGCGGCGGAGTCGGAGTCCTCTCCAGCGGCGCCGTGGCACTGCTCGCCGCGACGCTGCCCTGGGCCCTGGCGAACGCGCTCATCACGGTCGCCTCGACCATCCTGTGCACCGAACTCCACGCCCGCTTCACCTTCGGAGCCGGCCGTCGCGCCGGATGGCGCCAGCACTGGCAGTCGGCGGGCTCGGCCACCGCCGCCTACGTCGTCACCTGTGCCGCGATGTTCGTCCTGCACCTGGTTCAGTCGTCGCCCGCCATGCTGACCGAGCAGATCGTCTACCTCAGCGCATCCGGCCTCGCCGGTACGGGCCGCTTCCTGATCCTGCGTCTGTTCGTCTTCACGGTCGGCCAGAAGGAGTCCATCCGCCGCGACACTCGCCGCACCCTGGCCCTGCCGGGCCTCGGCGTACTGAGGGCGAGCCCGCGACTGGCCGTCTCCTGACATGTTTCACGTGAAACACCGTCCCGGAGGACACCGCCGCGTCACGTTTCACGTGAAACATCGCTGTGGGGCGGGAGGCACCTATGCCTCCCGCCCCACAGCGACCTCACCGACGACACGAACCGTCAGTGACGGTTCTCGTCGTCTTCCGCCTCCGACTCGGCCTCCTTCGCCTGGACCTCGGGGTCCAGGACCGACTGACCAGTCCCGTCCACCGACGTCAGACGGCCCGCCTCGGGCACCTCGGTCGCGGCGGGCGGCTCCACCAACCAGTCGGGGTTGGCCTGCTTGTCCCACCACTTCCACGCGGCAAAGGCGCCGCCCGCCAGAATGCCCAGCGCGGCCAGCCCCTTGGCGAGCTTGCCCGCCCGGGCCCGCCGCTGGTGCTTGCGGGCAAGCTTCCTGATCTCCTGCGGAGTGACCTGGCCGCGCAACGCGGCCAGTGCCGCGGCACCACGTGCGGCGGCTTCCTCCCTTACGGGTCCGGCAGCCGCAACCGCGCGCTCAACGCGCGGCGCGGTGTAGTCGGCGGCCTGCCGGGCGGCCTTGGCGGTACGGACAGCGGCTTCATGGGCGGCATGGTCGACCTTCGGCGGCACATGCGTACGGGCCTGCTCCAGCCGCGGCGCCAGATGCGCGCCGTACTGGACACGGGCCTGTTCCGCAGCCTGGGACACCTTGGGCGCAAGCCGTACGCGTGCCTCGTGTGCGTACTGGGTGGCCCTGTCCTTGGCCGTGTCGGCGTAGGGCGCCACCACGTCCGCAGCGTGCAGGACGCTGTCCTTCGCCGAGCCGGTAGCGGCGCGCACGCTTTCAATGCGGGTCACGGGATCCTCCTCCTCGGTGGCGTACGGTATGCGACTCTCCACCCTTTTACGGATCATGCCTGGCAATACACGGTGAGGCATGCGAGGGCGGGCATCCGGGTCATGGACGGCCGGTCACACGGGGCTGATGGCACGGAACCGATCGCAAGTGACAGTGGATGACGATCACTGGCAATAGCGATGAATACAGGGCAACGGGAGCTTGCCGTCGACAATGCCACGGATCCCTGCCCCGCGCCCCGGTCCCGTGCCTACTCGACCGGTTTTCTCCCGAGCGGCGGAACCCAGGCGGCCGTGCCGGATTCCCCCCTGAGGAAGGTGTCGGGCGACGCGCGGCGTGGACCGTGCGAGGATCGGGGCGTCACAAGAGGACAACGGAAGGCAGATCGTGGCTGAGCAGCTCTACGCCACCCTGAAGACCAACCAAGGCGACATCGAGTTCCGGCTCCTGCCGAACCACGCGCCCAAAACGGTCCGGAACTTCGTCGAACTCGCCACCGGCGAGCGCGAGTGGACCAACCCGGAGACGGGCGAGAAGTCCACGGACAAGCTCTACGACGGCACGGTCTTCCACCGGGTGATCAGCGGCTTCATGATCCAGGGCGGTGACCCCCTCGGCAACGGCACCGGCGGTCCCGGCTACCAGTTCGAGGACGAGTTCCACCCGGACCTCCGTTTCGACAAGCCCTACCTGCTGGCCATGGCCAATGCCGGCCCGGGCACCAACGGCTCGCAGTTCTTCATCACCGTCTCCCCGACGGCCTGGCTGACCCGCAAGCACACCATCTTCGGCGAGGTCACCGACGCGGCCAGCCAGAAGATCGTGGACGCCATCGCGACCACGGCGACCAACCCGCGCACCGACCGCCCGGTCAACGACATCGTCATCGAGTCGGTCGTCGTCGAGACCCGCCAGGGCTGAGACCCGAGAGCCACTCCCACCGGCTCTTTCACGGGGATCTTCGTGATCCTCCGCAGAAACACCCAGGGAACCAAACGCCCCGCCCATCCGTAAGGATGTGCGGGGCGGTGCATTGCATACGACGACGCATCGACCGCTCGGACGGATCGATGGAACGACGGATTTTGGGGGAGCTCATGGATCAGGCGCCAGGCAGCCCGCAGGGCCCGCAGGACGCCCAGAGCCTGCCCCCCTGCTACCGCCACCCGGACCGCGAGACAGGCATCCGCTGCACCCGCTGCGAACGCCCGATCTGCCCCGAGTGCATGGTCAGCGCCTCCGTCGGCTTCCAGTGCCCGGAATGCGTGCGCAACGGCTCCGGAACCGGTCACGCGCCCGGCGCCTCCCGGCCGCGCACCCTGGCCGGCGGCACCATCGCGGCAGATCCCCGCCTCCTGACCAAGATTCTCATCGGGATCAACCTCGCGGTCTTCCTCGTCGGCCAGATCAGCCCGTCGTTCCTGGACGACCTGGTCCTCGTCGGCAAGTGGCCCCCGGCACCGTACACGGCCACGGAGGGCGTCGCCGAGGGACAGTGGTATCTGCTGTTCACCTCGATGTTCGCGCACCAGGCCATCTGGCACTTCGCCTTCAACATGCTGAGCCTGTGGTGGCTCGGCGGCCCGCTGGAAGCCGTCCTCGGCCGGGTCCGCTACCTGGCGCTCTACCTCATCTCGGGTCTCGCGGGCAGTGCCTTCACCTACCTGTTGGCCTCCCCGAGCAGCGGCTCGCTCGGTGCCTCCGGCGCCATCTTCGGCCTCTTCGGCGCGACCGCTGTCCTGATGCGCCGCCTCAACCAGGACATGCGACCGATCATCGCCCTGCTGGTGATCAACCTGCTCTTCACCTTCGGGCCGCTCAACATCGCCTGGCAGGCCCACGTCGGCGGCCTCGTCGGCGGAGTCGTCATCGGCTACGCCATGGTCCACGCCCCGCGCGAGCGCCGGTCCCTGATCCAGTACGGCACCTGCGCGTTGGTCCTCGTCGCAGTGGTAGCCATGACACTGATCCGCACGGCCCAGCTCATCTAGCGTGCCCCGACAGGAAACCCTGACCGGTCGCGCCTGTCACTGAGTGCCTGTTGTCCACAGTGCGTGGCCTTACCTGTGCATAGTGTGCGGGAACAGTTGCGCCCCCTGTCACCGACCGGAGTTTCCGCAGGTCAGGCAGGGGGCGAACAAGCTTGCGATTGCCGGTGTGTCAGTCGTACCGGCGTCAACACTCGATGAGTTATCCACAGATCGTCGTCTTTTCCCCAGGCGGGGTGTGGAAAATCAATCTCGGCTGTGGATAACTCAGTGGAAAGCCCTGGGTAGAGCCCCGTTCACCCGAAGGTGACCGGTCGGCCGACCGGGCCGCCGGGGACCGACCACCGAGGGCACCGCTACTTCCACTGCGTGGAGACACCGAATCCGGCGGCGATGAAGCCGAAGCCCACCACGATGTTCCAGTTGTCCAGCGAGTCGATCGGCAGCTTGCCGTCGGTCACATAGAACAGAACGATCCAGGCCAGGCCGATGAGGAACATCGCGAGCATGACCGGTGCGACCCAGCCGCGACTGTTCAGTTTGATGGCCGTCGCCTGCTTGGCGGGCGGCGGCGTGTAGTCGGCCTTCTTGCGGATACGTGACTTCGGCACGAGGGTCTCTCCTGTCGATGCGCTGCGTGGCCGCGCAGGTAACTGGGTCGGGCTCCGGGGCAGCGTACAAGGGGACACGTGGTGCTCCCCCGGGCGTCCGTTAGCGTAGTGCTTCCGCGGCGCCGAAGGAGATAAGGGTACGTTGAGCAATTCTGCCGACTTCCCCGGGACGGATCCCAGTCCTGCCCGTAACCGCCGTTTCCGCCCGGTCCGGGTGCTCACCGCGGGGGTTTTCGCGCTCGCGGGGCTGATTTTCTTCACGAGCTTCGACACGGCCAAGGGCACGAACATCCGCACGGACGCCTCCCTGCTGAGGCTCTCGGACCTCATTCAGGAGCGCAGCCACAAGAACGGCCGGCTCGACGAGTCCAACGCGGCCCTGCGTGACGACGTCGAGGCCCTCGCCGAGCGCGACGACGGCAGCACCTCGGCCGAGGACGCCAGACTGGCGGCGCTGGAGAAGGCCGCGGGCACCCAGAAGGTCAAGGGCCAGGCGCTCACGGTCACTCTCAACGACGCCCCGCCGAACGCCACGGCGAAGCTCCCCGGCTATCCCGAGCCCCAGCCCGACTATCTGGTCATCCACCAGCAGGACCTGCAGGCCGTGGTCAACGCCCTGTGGCAGGGCGGGGCCAAGGGGATCAAGGTCATGGACCAGCGCCTGATCTCCACCAGCGCGGTCCGCTGCGTGGGCAACACCCTGATCCTCCAGGGACGCGTCTACTCACCCCCGTACAAGATCACGGCGGTAGGTGATCCGGACAGGCTCAGAGGCGCGCTCACGGCGTCCAAGGCGATCCAGAACTACATGGTGTACGTCAACGTCTACGGGCTCGGCTGGCAGGTCGACGAGGACGGAACGGTGACTCTGCCCGGGTACTCGGGCACAGTGGACCTGCACTACGCGAAGCCTGTGGAGTAGCCGGAACAGCTGGTAGCTCACCGCTGGGGGGCCTGTGTCGGGGCGTGTCATCGTCAGGACGGTCAGTGAGCTGTGCGTCACGGTGGGCACGCTGATCGTGCTCTTCGTCGTGTACGTGCTGTTCTGGACGGGCGTGAAGGCCGACGACGTCATGGACGACCAGATCCACCAGTTGCAGGAGCAGTGGTCGAAGGGCGCGGTGGCACAGACTCCGCCGGTCGCGGCGCCCAGCCCCACGAGCAGCACGATCTCGACCGGCCCGAAGCCCCCCGCGCCATACGCCTCGGCCAAGCCTTTCGCGATCATGTACATCCCGCGGCTTGGTTTCACGTGGAACAAGCCCGTGCTCGAAGGCACGGGAACGAGCACCCTGAAGAAGGGCCTCGGCCACTACGCCACCACCGCGCGGCTCGGCCAGGAGGGCAACTTCTCGGTCGCCGGCCATCGGCGGACGTACGGCGATCCGTTCAAGGACTTCCCGAGGCTGCGGCGCGGGGACGCGGTGGTGCTGACGGACGGGACGACCTGGTTCACGTATCGGATCGACAAAGGCCCCTACAAAACCGTGCCCACGGATATTGAGGTGATCGATCCTGTGCCACGTAAGAGCGGGTACACGCGTTCGGGTCGTTATCTCACGCTGACCACGTGCGATCCGGAGTGGGGACACAGTCATCGGCTGATCGTCTGGGCGCACCTGGATTCCACACAGCCTGTGGAGGCCGGGAAACCCGCGGCGCTGCGCCGTTAATCTGGTGGAGTACGGCGTGAGTCCGGTGCCGCGAGTCGGGTGCCGTGGGCGACGGAAGGGACGGCATGTACGGCTGGATCTGGCGGCATCTGCCAGGGAACGCGTGGGTGAGGGCGTTGCTCTCCCTCGTGCTGGCGCTGGCGGTTGTCTACGTGCTCTTCCAGTACGTCTTCCCGTGGGCCGAACCGCTCCTCCCCTTCAACGATGTGACGGTGAACGACCAGTGAGCGCACGGATTCTCGTCGTCGACAACTACGACAGCTTCGTTTTCAACCTGGTCCAGTACCTGTACCAGCTGGGCGCCGAGTGCGAGGTGCTGCGCAACGACGAGGTGTCGACGGCGCACGCGCAGGACGGCTTCGACGGAGTTCTGCTGTCGCCCGGCCCGGGTACGCCCGAGGAGGCCGGCGTCTGCATCGAGATGGTCCGTCACTGCGCGGCCACCGGGGTGCCGGTGTTCGGGGTCTGCCTGGGCATGCAGTCGATGCAGGTGGCGTACGGCGGTGTGGTGGACCGTGCGCCCGAGCTGCTGCACGGCAAGACGTCCCTCGTGGAACACGAGGGCAGGGGAGTCTTCGCCGGTCTGCCGAGCCCCTTCACGGCGACCCGCTACCACTCCCTGGCGGCGGAACCGGAGACGGTCCCGGCCGAGCTCGAGGTGACCGCCCGTACGCACGACGGCATCATCATGGGCCTCAGGCACCGCGAGCTTCCGGTCGAGGGTGTGCAGTTCCACCCCGAGTCGGTGCTGACGGAGCACGGTCACCTGATGCTGGCCAACTGGCTGGCGGAGTGCGGTGACCGGGGTGCTGTGGCGAGGTCTGTGGGGCTCGCCCCGGTGGTGGGCAGGGCCACGGCGTGACCGCCCTGCGCCCCGAGCGCGAGTCCGGCTCCGCCTACGGAGACACCGGCGACCAGGCAACCTCGTACGGGCAGCAGCAGCCGTACGAGGCGCCTGGCGCGTTCGAGGCGGCGGTGGACGGGATGGCGGACCCGCTGAGCGACCCGTTGCCGGGGCAGCGGAACGATCCGCCGCCGGGTCGGGCGGGCGGTCGGCGGAGGCGGCGCAGTCATGCGCGCCCCTACGACGCCTCGGCGGAGCGCGGGGCGTCGGAGCACCGGGACCCGGGACCCGAGTCGGAGTACGAGTCGCGGGGGTACGCGCAGGACTGGCAGGTGGGTGTCTACGAGGAGCAGGTGCCCTACGCGCCTCCCCCGGCCCCTCCGGTGACGCCTCCCGCGGCCGCCCCTTCCGTGACGCCTCCCGTGGCCCCTCCCTCGCCGCCTACGGTCGTTCTCCCGCCCATCGACGAGGAGACGGTGGCGCTGCGGCTGGCGGACCTGCCGTCAGATCTGCGGCCCGAGGCGCCGCGAATAGCCGGCGGGAACGCGATGTCGGCGGCCTCGGCCGCCGCGAGGGCCACAGGGGCCCCTGAGGGCCCTTCTGCGGCCGGTGGGCGCGCGGCACGCCGGAAGGCCGCCAAGGCCCGCCACGGGCGCCCTGAGGGCCCGCAGGAGGTGTCCGAGGCGTCGGAGGCGTCGGACGGCGTGACCGCCGACGCGTCGGCGGGCGGAGCGCCTCTCTCGCGGATCGCGGCGCGGCAGGCGGCGCGGGCGCAGAAGCCGGGCATGGCGGTGATGGCGAGCCGGGCGATCGGTGAGGTGTTCATCACCACCGGTGTGCTGATGCTGCTGTTCGTGACCTACCAGCTGTGGTGGACGAACGTCCGGGCGCACGCGCAGGCCGGGAGCGAGACGACGAGCCTGCAGGAGGACTGGGCGAGCGGGAAGGGCGCGCCGGGGGCGTTCGAGCCCGGGCAGGGCTTCGCCATCCTCGACATCCCCAAGCTGGACGTGGTGGTGCCGATCGCGGAGGGCACCAGCAAGAGCAAGGTGCTGGACCGGGGCATGGTCGGCCACTACGCGGAGGGTGGCCTCACCACGGCGATGCCGTCCGCGGCGACCGGCAACTTCGGGCTCGCGGGCCACCGCAACACGCACGGCGAGCCGTTCCGGTACATCAACCGGCTGAAGAAGGGCGACGCGATCGTCGTGGAGACGCAGGACAAGTACTACGTCTACAAGATGGAGTCGATCCTGCCGGTCACGTCGCCGAGCAACACGAGCGTGCTGAATCCGATTCCCAATGGCTCGGGTTTCACCAAGCCGGGCCGCTACATCACCCTCACGACGTGTACGCCGGAGTTCACGAGCAAGTACCGGATGATCGTGTGGGGCAAGATGGTCGAGGAACGGCCGCGCAGCAAGGGCAAGCCGGATGCGCTCGTGCAGTAAGGGCAGATGAAGAGTGGCAGCGACGACGGACCAGGACGAGCAGACCGCCGGCGCCCCGGCTTCCCCGTCGCAGGCCCGCCCGCGGCGCAGGGGCGGCAAACTGGCCTCCGCGGTGAGTCTTTTCGGCGAACTGCTCATCACGGCGGGCCTGGTACTGGGCCTGTTCGTCGCGTACAGCCTCTGGTGGACGAACGTCGTCGCGGACCGTGAGGCGAACAAGCAGGGTGACCAGGTTCGCGACCATTGGGCAGACGGCGACACCGCTACGGGCCCGGGCGCGCTGGACACCAAGGACGGCATCGGCTTCCTGCACGTCCCGGCGATGAGGAACGGCGAGGTCCTGGTCAGGAAGGGCACGTCGTCGAAGGTCCTGAACGACGGAGTCGCCGGCTACTACGTGGACCCGATCAAGTCGGCGCTCCCCCAGGCGAAGCAGGGCAACTTCACGCTGGCGGCCCACCGGGACGGCCACGGTGCCAAGTTCCACAACATCGACAAGCTGAAGAAGGGCGACCCGATCGTCTTCGAGACGAAGAACGACTGGTACGTCTACAAGGTCTACGCCACCCTCCCGGAGACCTCGAAGTACAACGTCGAGGTCCTGGCGCAGGTCCCGAAGGAGTCGGGCAGGAAGAAGCCCGGCCGCTTCATCACCCTGACCACCTGTACGCCGGTGTTCACGTCGGAGTACAGGTACATCGTGTGGGGGGAGCTGGTGCGGGTGGAGAAGGTTGACGGGGACCGGACACCACCGAAGGAACTGGGGTGACGGAACGCCTTCCTGACGGGTCGACAGGCCGGCGGGCGCTAGCATGACGGAGGCCCGAAGCCGCAACTTTCTCTTGCGGCTTCGGGCCTCTCGCGTCACTCCCTCGTGCCTATTCCAGGACCTTCAGGGGCTCACCGGCGCTCCACTCCTCCACCACCCCGCGGTGCACGGTGGTGATCCCGGCCTCTGTGGCGATGCTCAGCGCCTCCGGAGTGAACGGACACGTCGCCACGTAGAGCGCCACTTCCGCGCGGTACAGCACCTTGGCCGAGCCGACGAACTTCTGCATGTCAGGGCTGGTGATGTTGAGGTAGGGCGCGAACCGCTTGCACTGCACAACGAGGCGGCGTCCGTCAGCGGTGAGCGCGATGATGTCGACGCCGCGGTCTCCGTGACCGCCCTGCACGACGACGTTGGTACAGCCGTCGCGACGGAGCAGTTTGGCGACGTGGTGCTCGAAGGTGCGGCCGTTCATGGCGTCCATGGCTGCCATGACTCCGACGGCCGGCCGGTCGTCCCGGGTTCCTTCGAGCCGTTGCAGCCGGGCGTGGTGCTGGTGGAGCCGCCGTTCGATGCGCTGGACGCCTGTCCGCAGGGCGACGAGTTCCTTGCGGTGTTCGCCCGACGTCGCGATCAGGGCGTTGAACATGGGGACGACGGTCCTGCCGAGGATGTGGGTGATGCGCTGGTCGATGCGGTCGTCCAGGGAGACGGCGTCGTGGTCCGTGGGGGCGGGACTCGCCATGGGCTGAGTGCGGGCCAGGTACTCCATGTCGAGCAGATAGGTGCGGATCTGACGTGCGATGTCGCTGTCGCGGAGCAGCATGGCCGCGTTGAGGACGGCTCGTCGGGACCACACGGCCAGGCTGGAACGAGGCTGTGGACAACTCCCCGAATAGAGAGACAACGTGTCTCCCTTGAATTGCGTGAGCTCTTCGCCGCGCAGGATCCGCAGGCCATTCGCTGTCAGCTCTTCCCGGTGTCGTTGAGCCATCCGGTTGACCGCGCGTTCCGCCACCTCGAAGTACGCCGCCACCATCGCCGTCGTCACATGCATCCCGTCCGGAAGCAGTGACAGCGCCTTCACCTTGTCGAGGACGTCCGTGCGTTCGAGCGCGCTGTCGCGGAGCGCCTTGGACTCCAGCAACGCTGTTTCGTTGATCATGTCTTGCTGCCTCTCAACTCATCGGATTTTCGTCATCCCTCCAGATCCCTCCAACGAGTTCCGGCGTACGAAGTTGTGGTCGAATGTCGCACATGGGTATGAGTGAACCCCGGCACCTGGCAAAGGTGTCGGGGCTCACTCAGGTGACAAGCGGGGTCAGCCGAAGACGCCGCCGTTGTTGTCGCCGTTTCCGCCGTTGTTGCCGTTTCCGAAGTTGACGGTCTGGAGCGTGATCTGGGTGTTGCCCGGATCGTCGACCTCGGTGTCCCGCTGCGGGTCCTGGCCGGTGACGAAGGCGGTGTCGCTCTGGTCGCTGCCGTTGGTGAACTGGATCTGGGTGAAGCCGGACGCCTGGAGGGTCTGCTTGGCCTGTCCCACGGTCTGTCCGACGACGTTCGGGACCTTGGTCTTCTGCTCCTCGGCCTTCTTGCCGATCTGGATGGTCACCTTGGAGCCCGGGTCGGCCTGTGTGTTGGCCGCCGGTGAGGTCGAGATGACCTTGCCGTCCTGGTTGTCGTCCTGGGTCTCGACCTCCGTGCACTCGCCGACGAGGTCGTTGTCCGCCATCTGCTGCTTGGCGGTGTCACAGTCCTGGCCGGTGACGTCCGGGACCGTCGACTTCTTCACTTCCTTGGCGATGGTGAGGGTGATCTTCGAGCCCTTCTCCACCTCGGCGCCGAACTTCAGGGACTGTTCCAGGACAGACCCCGGGTCCTCGGGAGACTCCTTCTCGACCGTTTTCACGTCGAACTGGTACTCGTCGCCCTCGAGCTTCTTCGTGGCGTCGTCCACGCTGGAGCCGACCACGCTCGGCACGATCACCTTCGGTGCCCCGGTGGACACCACCAGCGCGATCGTGTCGTTCTTCTTGACGTCGGCGCCGGCCGCCGGGTTCTGGGAGCAGATGTTGCCCTTGGGCTCGTTCTCGCAGGGTTTGTCGGTGAACGTCAGTTGCAGCTCGACGTTCACCGCGGCCTTCTGCGCGTCGGCCTTGGTCTGGCTGACGAAGTTCGGGTTCTTGATGGCGCTGTCGTTCACCGCCTGCCCGTCGAACACGTACTTGCCGATCAGGATCGCGCCGACCAGCACCAGTACTCCCGCGACGGCCAGGAGGATCGTCGAGGTGTTCGACTTCTTCTGCTGGCGTCGGCGGGGGCCGCGGTCGTCGTAGCCGAAGCCGCCGTCGTCCGGGTTCATCGGGGGGAGCATGGTGGTGGCGCCGGCGTCGGAGCGCAGGGCGGTGGTGGCCTGGTCGTCGGGGTAGCCGTACGCGCCGTAGCCGACCGCGCCCATGGCCGCCGCGGCCGCGACGGGCTGGCCGTCGAGGCAGGCCTCGATGTCGGCGCGCATCTCGTCGGCGGACTGGTACCGGTAGTCAGGGTCCTTGACCAGGGCCTTGAGGACGATGGCGTCCATCTCGGGCGTGATCTCGGGGTCGAACACCGACGGGGGCTGCGGTTCCTCCCGTACGTGCTGGTAGGCCACCGCGACCGGGGAGTCCCCGATGAACGGCGGGCGGACCGTGAGGAGTTCGTAGAGCAGGCAGCCGGAGGAGTACAGGTCGGACCTCGCGTCCACCTGCTCGCCCTTGGCCTGTTCCGGCGACAGGTACTGGGCTGTTCCTATGACCGCGGACGTCTGCGTCATCGTCATGCCGGAGTCGCCCATCGCCCGGGCGATGCCGAAGTCCATGACCTTGACCTGGCCGTTGCGCGTGAGCATCACGTTGGCCGGCTTGATGTCCCGGTGGACGATGCCGCTTCTGTGGGAGTACTCCAACGCCTGGAGGATCCCGATGGTCATCTCCAGCGTCCGCTCGGGCAGCAGCTTGCGGCCCGAGTGGAGGAGTTCGCGGAGGGTGGAGCCGTCCACGTACTCCATGACGATGTACGGGATGGACGTCCCGTCGATGTAGTCCTCGCCGGTGTCGTACACGGCGACGATCGCGGGATGGTTGAGCGAGGCGGCCGACTGGGCCTCCCGGCGGAACCGGGCCTGGAAGGAAGGGTCGCGCGCGAGGTCGGCGCGCAACGTCTTCACTGCCACGGTGCGGCCCAGGCGGGTGTCATGGGCGAGGTATACCTCTGCCATGCCACCACGGCCGAGCACGTGACCCAGCTCGTACCGGCCGCCGAGGCGACGCGGCTCTTCCATAGCTTCCTACCAGCCCTCTCCGTCGGTCCCGACCGCACCTGCTGTGTGGTCCGGCGGTGTGCCGTCCGGGCATACGGTACCCGGGTTCATTTGTGTGACCTGGCCAAGCCCGTCAGCCGATACCGGACCGGTATCGCAACGTGCACCGATGTGAAGGGGACGTGACGGGGCTCACTGCTTGCTGTTGATGACCGCCTCCATCACGCTCTTGGCGATGGGCGCGGCCAGACCGCCGCCCGAGATGGCGTCGCGGACGGCGCCCTCGTCCTGGACCACGACCGCCACGGCGACCGGTGAGCTGCCGTCGGCGAGCTTGGCGTAGGAGATGAACCAGGCGTACGGCTTCTCGCTGTTGTCGACGCCGTGCTGGGCGGTACCGGTCTTGCCGCCGACGGTGACGCCGCTGATCTGGGCGTTCTTGCCGGTGCCGTCCTTGACGACCGTCTCCATCATGGACTGGAGGGTCTGGGCGTTCTTGGAGGACAGTGGCCGGCTCATCTCGGAGGGCTCGGTCTGTTCGAGCACGTCGAGGTTGGGGGCCTGGAGCTTGTCGACCATGTAGGGCTTCATCAGCTTGCCGTCGTTGGCGACGGCGGCGGCCACCATGGCCATCTGCAGCGGGGTCGTCGCCGTCTCGAACTGGCCGATGGAGCTGAGCGCGGTCTGCGGCTGGTCCATCTTCTCGGGGAAGTTGGAGGCGGCGGAGCGGACCGGGATGAACTGCTCGGCGTTGAAGCCGAACTTCTTGGCCTCTTCCAGCATCTTGTCCTTGCCGAGGTCGGCGCCGATCTTGCCGAAGACGGTGTTGCAGGAGTACTGGAGCGCGACGCGCATCGTCGCGTTCTTGCAGGGGATGGTGCCCTCGTTCTTCAACGGGGTCGTGGTGGTCGGCAGGTTGTAGGGGAGCGGCGAGTCCGTCTTCTCGTCGGCGTCCGTGTACAGGCCGTTCTCGAGGGCCGCCGCCGCCGTCACGACCTTGAAGGTGGAGCCGGGCGGGTAGATGTCGCGCAGGGCCCGGTTGAGCATGGGCTCGTTGGGGTCGGCCTTCTTCTGGAGCTTGACCCAGGCCTTCGAGTCGGCACTCGAGTTCCCGGCGAACGTCGAGGGGTCGTACGAGGGGAAGGAGGCCAGGGCCAGGATCGCGCCGGTGGACGGGTCGATCGCGGCCACCGCGCCCTTGCCGCGGCCCTTGAGGCCGTCGTACGCGGCCTTCTGGGCGGCGGCGTTGAGGGTGGTGATGACGTTGCCGCCCTGCTTCTTCTTGCCCGTGATCATGTCGAGGGTGTTGCGGAAGAAGAGCCGGTCGTCGTTGCCGGTGAGGATGCCGTCGTCGATGGACTCCAGCTGTGTCGCGCCGAACGCCTGCGAGGCGTAGCCCGTGACGGGGGCCCACATGGGCCCGTCCTTGTAGCTGCGTTTGTACTCGTAGTCGCTGCTGTCGGACGCGGTGGAGCCGGTGATCGCCTTGCCGTCGACGATGATGTTGCCGCGTGGCGTGGCGTACCGCTCGATGGCGACACGGCGGTTGAGCGTGTCGTCCTTGAGGTCGTCCGCCCGGACGTACTGGATCCAGTTGTCGCGGACGAGCAGGGCGAGCACGAGGAGCCCGCAGAAGATGGCGATCCGGCGCAGGGGCTTGTTCACGGTCGGACCACCTGGGTCATCTCGGCGTCGGGGCTGGGGGCTGGGGCGGGCGCCGGACGGCGCGCGGTGTCGCTGATTCTGAGCAGGATGCCGATGAGGGCCCAGTTGGCGATGACGGAGGAGCCACCGGCGGCGAGGAACGGCATGGTCATACCAGTGAGCGGGATCAGGCCCATGACGCCGCCGGCGACGACGAAGACCTGGAGGGCGAAGGCGCCGGAGAGGCCGATGGCCAGCAGCTTGCCGAAGGGGTCGCGGGCGGCGAGGGAAGTGCGGACGCCGCGCTCCACGACCAGGCCGTAGATCAGCAGGATCGCCATGACGCCGGCCAGGCCGAGTTCCTCGCCGAAGGTGGCGAGGATGAAGTCGGAGTTGGCGGCGAAGCCGATGAGGTCGGAGTTGCCCTGGCCGAGGCCGGTGCCGAGGGTGCCGCCGGAGCCGAAGGCCCACAGTGCCTGCATGGACTGCTCGGTGTGGCCGTATATGCCCTTCTGGCTGAGCAGGTATTCGTTCATCGGGTCGAGCCAGGCCTGGACGCGCTGTTGGACGTGCGACTCGAAGCTGGCGACGCCGACCGCGCCGGCCGCCGACATCAGCAGACCGAAGACGATCCAGCTGGTCCGCTCGGTGGCGACGTACAGCATGATGATGAACATTCCGAAGAACAGCAGCGACGTACCGAGGTCGGTCTCGAAGACCAGGATCAGGATCGAGATGATCCAGACCACGATGATCGGGCCGAGGTCGCGGCCGCGGGGCAGGTACAGGCCCATGAAGCGGCGGCTGGCGAGGGCGAGCGCGTCGCGTTTCACCATCAGGTAGCCGGCGAAGAAGATCGCGAGGGCGATCTTCGCGAACTCGCCGGGCTGGACGCTGCCGAGGCCGGGGATCCTGATCCAGATCTTGGCGCCGAAGTTGTCGAAGCCGAGGCCCGGGATCAGCGGCAGGACCAGCAGGACCACGGCTCCGGCCATGGAGATGTAGGTGTAGCGCTGCAGAATGCGGTGGTCCTTGAGGAGGACCAGTACGGCCACGAACAGGGCGACGCCCAGTGCGGAGTTCAGCAGTTGGCGGGGGGCCGCTTCGACGTAGTTGGGAAGTCGCTGGAGCTTCTTGGACTGGTCCAGCCGCCAGATGACGACCAGGCCGATGCCGTTGAGCAGCGTGGCCAGGGGCAGCAGCAGCGGGTCGGCGTACGGGGCGAACTTCCGTACGACGAGGTGGCCGACGCCGGCGATCAGGCCTAGGCCCAGGCCGTAGCTGAGAAGGCCCGAGGGGATCTTGTCGTCGATGGCCAGGCCCACGTTGACGTAGGCGAAAACCGGGATGACGACGGCGAACACCAGCAGTGCCAGTTCGGTGTTGCGTCGGCTAGGGGTGCCGATCGCGCCGATCGTGGACGTGTGGTGCTGCGAAGAGTTGGTTGTACTGCTCATCGTATGAAGTGGCCCCTCACGGCTTGCCTACTGCTTACCGCACAGCGAGACCAGCTTCTGCTCATCCTCGGAGAGGCTGGGGCCGGGTGTGGGAGTGGGTGCGGTTGTGGACGGGGACGCCGATCCGGACGGCGTCGGGCTTGGCGTTGCCTTGGACGTGGCGGCGGTACGGGTGGTTCCCGTGGTGCCTCCTGCCTCGCCCTCGCCTGTCTTGGCGTTGTTCGCGTTCTCGGCCGCGCGCCGTGCTTCCTGCTTCTTGCACGCGGAGGCCTGGGTGGCCAGCTCGGCGATCTTGGACTGGGCGTCCTTGAGGCCGCCCTCCGTGATGGTGCCCTCGACCTGCTTCTGCTGGTAGGCGGGCAGGTACTTGAGTTCGATCTCGGGGTGGTCCTTCTCGACCTTCGAGAGCGAGACCCAGGCCAGGTCCTGGTTGATGCCCCGGTACAGCGCCACGTGTTCGTCGCTGGCACCGACGTAGTACTGCGTCTGTGTCCAGCGGTAGCCGCCGTACAGGCCGCCGCCGATGACGGCGAGGGCGAGGGTGATGTAGAGGGTTCGCTTGAACCACCTGCGGCCGGCGCTGGGTTTGACGAAGTCGTCGTCGGTGTAGCCGCCGAAGCCGCCGGTCTGGATGTAGCCGGTGGTGTCGCCGGAGCCGGGCGGGCCGAACTCGCCGCCACCGCCGCCGTGCGCGGGCCGCTGCCGGCCGAGCCCGGAGGCGCGTCCGGCGGGTGTCTGCATGGCGCCGCCGTCGTGCATGTGGTGCTGGCTGTGCTGGTTCTCGGCGACCGCGCCGACCACGACGGGTACGTCGGACAGCTGTCCGGCGAGGGTGTCTCCGGTGTCGAGGTCCAGGACGTCGGCGATGATCACGGTGATGTTGTCGGGGCCGCCGCCGCGCAGAGCCAGCTCGATGAGCTGCTGCACGGTCTCCTGGGGGCCCTGGTAGCTGGCGAGGGTGTCTTCCATGGTCTGGTGGGACACGACCCCGCTCAGGCCGTCGGAGCAGATCAGGTACCGGTCGCCGGCCCGGACCTCGCGGATGGAGAGGTCGGGTTCGACGTGGTCGCCGCTGCCCAGTGCGCGCATGAGGAGCGAGCGCTGCGGGTGGGTGGTGGCCTCTTCCTCGGTGATGCGTCCCTCGTCGACGAGGCGCTGCACCCAGGTGTGGTCCTGCGTGATCTGGGTGAGGACGCCGTCGCGCAGGAGATAGGCACGCGAGTCGCCCACGTGTACGAGGCCGAGGCGCTGGCCCGTCCACAGGAGGGCGGTGAGCGTGGTGCCCATGCCCTCCAGCTGGGGGTCCTCCTCGACCATCATCCTGAGCTGGTCGTTGGCCCGCTGCACGGCGGTGCCGAGCGAGGTGAGGATGTCGGAGCCGGGGACGTCGTCGTCGAGGGCGACGATGGTGGAGATCACCTCGGAGGAGGCGACCTCACCGGCGGCCTGGCCGCCCATGCCGTCGGCGATCGCGAGGAGGCGGGGACCGGCGTAGCCGGAGTCCTCGTTGCCCTCGCGGATCATGCCTTTGTGCGATCCGGCGGCGAAGCGCAGTGACAGACTCATGCGCACCTCGCCCGTCGGCTCCGGGTACATCCGCACGGTGCCCACCCTCCGGTCGGGAGCGCGCCGAGGCCCTTCGCGTGGACCGCCGCCGCGTGCTCGCTCCGCTCGCGCCTATTCATGATGTAGCACTACTTCCGCAGCTCGATGACGGTCTTGCCGATGCGGATCGGCGCGCCCAGCGGAATCGGCGTGGGAGTCGTCAGCCGGGTCCGGTCGAGATACGTGCCGTTGGTGGACCCGAGGTCCTCGACGATCCACTGGCCGTCGCGGTCCGGGTAGATCCTGGCATGCCTGCTGGAGGCGTAGTCGTCGTCCAGCACGATGGTCGAGTCGTGGGCCCGGCCGAGCGTGACCGTCTGCCCCTGGAGGGCGACGGTGGTGCCCGTCAGTGTGCCCTCGGAGACGACCAGTTTGCTGGGGGCGCCCCGGCGCTGCCTGCCGCCGCCCGAGGGCTGCTGCTGGCGCTGCTGGGGGGGCGCGGCGGTCTGCCGGGCGGTCGCCTGCTGCTGGCGGCCGCTGTCACGCCTCGACCCGCGCTGGGTGACACGCGTACCGAACAGATCGCTGCGGATGACCTGCACGGCCACGATCACGAACAGCCACAGTACGGCCAGGAAACCCAGCCGCATGACCGTGAGGGTCAGCTCTGACATTGCCCCCGCTTCACCCTTCGGCTTGCCGGTAAATGATGGTGGTGCTGCCCACGACGATTCGCGAGCCGTCGCGGAGCGTAGCGCGGGTGGTGTGCGTCCCGTCCACCACGATGCCGTTGGTGGACCCGAGATCCTGGATCGTCGGGGGCGTTCCGGGGCGGATCTCACAGTGCCGGCGTGAGACGCCGGGGTCGTCGATCCGTACGTCGGCCTCGGTGCTGCGGCCCAGTACGAGCGTCGGGCCGGAGATCTGGTGGCGGGCGCCGTTGATCTCGACCCAGCACCGCATCCGGTTGGCGCCCGCGGTCGGGCGGTGCCCCATGGGCGGGCCCGCCGGGGCGGCGCCGGGGCGTCCGCCGGGTGGCGGTGCGGCCGGCATCGGGGGCGGTGCGGCGGCGGGCGGATAGCCGTAACCGCCCGCTCCGGGCCGGCCCCTCGGCGGGGCCGCGGGTGCGGCGGCGCCAGGGCCGGGGCCGCCGGGGGACTGCTGGTTGGTGGAGGAGGCGAGCGTACGGCTGCGTACCCGGTAAAGACCGGTGTCCAGGTCGTCGGCCTTCTCCAGGTGCACCTTGACGGTGCCCATGAAGGTGTACCGCTGCTGCTTGGCGTAGTCCTGCACCATCCCGGCGAGCTCGTCGCCGAGCTGTCCGGAGTAGGGGCTGAGGCGCTCGTGGTCGGGTGCGCTCAGTTCTACGATGAAGTCGTTGGGTACGACGGTCCGGTCGCGGTTCCAGATGGTCGCGTTGTTGTCGCACTCGCGTTGCAGTGCGCCCGCGATCTCCACGGGCTGGACCTCGGACTTGAACACTTTGGCGAAGGTGCCGTTGACCAGACCTTCGAGACGCTGCTCGAACTTCTTCAGGACTCCCATGGGGCACCTCCTCCTGGTTGCTGCTCTGTCTGAAGCCTTGCGGGCCGTGCCAGTCGTGCTTGGTACTGCTTACTGATCGTATCCACGCGCCGGGAAATCGGCTGGTTCCCCCTGTCAGGACGGTCGACGGGTGTCGACGCCTGACGAAGTTCCCTCGGAAGCTCCCCTTCGAACTCCTTGAGCCGTACCCAGATCGTAGAGGCGGCGCCAAACCAGTGTCCCGCACCTGACTGTGCACCTTGCCCGCCTCCTGGGGAGATGGGCTGGACCGGTACGAGGTTGATACGTGAACCAGCACGTGTTGATACGAAGTCGCCCCCGGTCCGGCTCGGTCACGGTGGTGGCGGAGGGCGTCCGGGGTGGGGAAAGGGATGTGAACCCACCACTTCCAGCGTGCTAATCTTCTCGATGTCGGAAGGCCCCCGCACCGCAGGGAGCAGGGCCTGAGGACACAGCGAATGCGCGAGTGGCGGAATGGCAGACGCGCTGGATTCAGGTTCCAGTGCCCGCAAGGGCGTGGGGGTTCAACTCCCCCCTCGCGCACAAAACAAAGAAGAACCGATGGAACGGGTCTTCACCAGTGACGGAAGTCATGGTGAAGACCCGTTTCTCGTTGGCGTGGGGGGCCCCGGCGGTGAGGTATCTCACGGGCGGAAGCCTTCGACCTTTGTGCGGGCCACGCTGACGGCATCGCGCTCCGGCCGGGAGTGGGCGGGTGACGAGCCTCGGCGCGGGACACAAGGTCTCTCTCATTCAGGTGCGTCCCACAGGGGTGATCCGAGTTATCCACAGGCTCTGACCTGATCTGGTCCGTCGTTGTACGGTCGTCGCGAGTTGATGTTGGCGGTGGCGAGCGGAGCGGGGGAGGCGGTCGCGATGACCGAGGTCGGTACGGGGTCTGCGGGGGCCACGGTGGCGCGGAGCCGGGTGCGGGAGCTTCCCCAGGTGCGTGGGTTCGCCCAGTGGCAGTCGGAGGGCTCTCCCAAGGAGGAGGGGAAGGCGCTGCGGCGGCAGGTTCCGCGCGGCGCGCACGCCTCCTTCGACACCGGCGCGGACGGCGGCCGTCCGGATGCGGAGGCGGCGGTCCGGGAGTCCAACCGCGGTCGTATCCCCGAGCTGACCCCGATAAGGGTGGGCAGGATGGCGGCCACTCCGTTCGCCTTTCTGCGCGGTTCGGCGGGGCTGATGGCGTACGACCTGGCCCGTACCCCGATGACGAGGATCCGTGCGCAGATCTGCGGTGACGCCCATGCGGGCAACTTCGGTCTGTACGGTGACGCGCGCGGCGGCCTGGTCATGGATCTGAACGACTTCGACGAAACCGTCCAGGGTCCCTGGGAGTGGGACCTCAAGCGGCTCGCCGCCTCGCTGGTGCTCGCGGGCCGCGAGGCGGGCGCGGACGAGAGCACCTGCCGTCAGGCGGCGCACGGCGCTGTCGGCGCGTACCGCCGGACCATGCGGCTGCTCGCGAAGCTGTCCGTGCTCGACGCGTGGAACGCGATCGCGGACGAGGAGCTGGTCTCCCACACGGATGCCCACGATCTGATCGGCACGCTGGAGCGGGTCTCCGAGAAGGCGCGGGGCAACACCAGCGGGCGCTTCGCGGCCAGGTCGACGGAGGTCACCGACGACGGCGGGCGGCGCTTCGTGGACGCCCCGCCGGTGCTGCGGAGGGTGCCGGACGTGGAGGCCGCGTTGGTGGCGGCGTCCCTGGAGGAGTACGTGAGCACGCTGTCGGAGGACCGCCTCCCGCTGCTGGCCCGCCACTCGGTGCACGATGTGGCTTTCCGCATCGTCGGCACAGGAAGTGTGGGCGCGCGGTCGTACGTCGTCCTGCTCCTCGACCACAAGGGGGAGTCTCTCGTCCTCCAGGTGAAGGAGGCCCGGCCCTCGGCGCTGGTCCCGCATCTGTCCACGGCCGGCTGGGATCCGGCGGAGGCGGTGGGCGCGGTGCACGAGGGGCGTCGGGTGGTGCTCGGCCAGAAGCGTATGCAGGTGGTCAGCGACAGCCTCCTCGGCTGGACGACGGTCGACGGACTGCCTTTCCAGGTACGGCAGTTCCGCAACCGCAAGGGCAGCGTCGACCCGGCCGCCCTGTCCGCCGACCAGATCGACGACTACGGCCGGATGACGGGCGCCCTCCTGGCCCGCGCCCACTCTCACAGCGCCGACCCCCGTCTGGTCGCCGGCTACTGCGGCAAGAGCGACGAGCTGGACGAGGCGATGGCGACGTTCGCGACGGCCTACGCGGACCGTACGGAGGCGGACCACGCGGATCTGGTGGCAGCGGTGCGGGCGGGGAGGATCGACGCGGAGATGGGCGTGTGACGGGGGTGACACTTGGGACGGGAGTGACTGGAGTGACGGGTACGGGGTGCGGTGGGCGCGGGGCTGGTTCGGGCTCTGTTCGGTGACCCGGGGTGGGCACCTGAGCCGTGGCCTAGGCTTGGGCGGGTGACGACCCCGGAAGCTGAGCAGTCCTCGTCCGAGCCCGACGCCGAAGGGCCGCGGGAGCGCCCTGACGCGCAGGCGCCGTCCGGCGCGGCCGACACGGTCGAGGGCGCGGCTGAGGGGCCGCGGCCCGAGGAGCGGTTGGAGCGGGCCGTGCGGGTCGCCGAGCAGGCGCTCATCGAGTACGAGATCGCGGTCGAGACCTTCCGTATCGAGGTCGAGAACTTTTCCCGGCTGCACCACCAGAAGCTCGGTCCGATGTACGCCCGCCTCGATGAGCTGGACGCGGAGATCGCTGAGGCGAAGGCCGCGCGCAGCGGTGATCCGGAGGACGTGCGAGCGGCGCAGGAGGCGCGGGCTCGGGTCATGCCGATGCCGGGTGTCGAGGAGCTGTTCCACGGCTGGATGGACTCGGAGGGGCTGTTCCCGGAGGCGGCGGCGATGCTCACCGAGCAGCCGGTACGGCCTCCGCAGCGGGTCCGCCCGAGTGACGAGGCCCGCAAGCTGTACCGCGAGCTGGTTCGCAAGGCCCATCCGGACCTGGCGCAGGACGAGGGGGAGCGGGCTCGGCGCGACGAGTTCATCGCCCGGGTCAACAGTGCCTACGGGCGGGGTGACGAGGTGCTGCTGCGGGAGCTGGCCGAGGAGTGGGCGGCCGGTCCGGTGCCCGCCGAGTGGCGGCCGAGTCACAGCGAGGAGCTGTACGCCCGCCTGGAGTGGCTTTCCCGGCGCAAGGAGCTGCTCACGCTGGTCGCCAGTGAGCTGGAGGAGGGGGCGATCGGCGCGATGCTGAAGCTCGCTCCGGACGACCCGGACCGTCTCCTGGAGGAGATCGCCGAGCAGTTGCTGGCTCAGGTTTCGCAGCGTGAGGAGGAGCTCGCGGCGCTGCTCGGGCGGTGACCTGGGTATCGTCAGGGCATGGTTTTTGGATCTGGTGTTCCCACGGTCGAGGTCGCGGACCTCAAGGACGGCGACTTCCTGCTGGATGTCCGTGAGGACGAGGAGTGGCAGGCGGGGCACGCCGAGGGGGCGTTGCACCTCCCGATGAGCGAGTTCGTCGCCCGCTACGGCGAGTTGACCGAGGCGGCGCCGCAGGACGGCCGGGTCAATGTGATCTGCCGCTCCGGTGGCCGGTCGGCCCAGGTGACGAACTATCTGGTCCAGCAGGGCATCGACGCGGTGAACGTCGACGGCGGTATGCAGATGTGGGAGGCGGCGGGCCGCCCGGTCGTCACCGACGAGGGTGCGCCGGGCTTCGTCGCCTGAGTCGCGGCGTCTGAACCGCGGTGTCTGGTGGCCGGCGGGCGGCTTCAGCCGAGTTGGTGGGCCGCGAGGAGGTCGCCGAGCGTCTCCTCGTGGGCGGCGGCGGGGCCGAGCGACAGTTCGAGGTGTTTGGCCCAGGCGTGGTAGCGGTGCAGCGGATAGTCGGTGTCGGCGCCGAAGCCGCCGTGCAGGTGCTGCGCGGTCTGGACGACCCGGCGTACTCCCTCCGAGGCCCAGATCTTGGCGACGGCCACGTCCCCGGAGGCGGGCAGCGCGCCGCCCGCCCCGGTGCTGATGCGCCACGCGGCCTGCCACAGCGTGGCCTCCATCGCGCGCAGGTCGATGTACCGGTCGGCGGCCTGGACGGCGACGGCCTGGAACGTCGCCAGTGGGTGCCCGAACTGCACACGCTTACCGGTGTAGTCGCTGGTCATGCGCAGTACCGCGGTTCCCAGTCCGAGTGCCTGCGCGCAGGTGCCGACGGTGAGCAGGTCGCGCAGCCAGGGCCAGGCGCCGTCGGCGTCGAGGACGTACCGGTCGGGCAGCCGCACGGAGTCCAGGCGCAGCTCGCCGAGCCGTTCACCGGCGGTGGATATCTGTTCGGCGAGGCCGACGCCGTCGAGCGGGGCGCCGCCGGGGGCGCGGGGGACGAGGGCGAGGACGGTCCGGTCTGCGCTCGTGCGCGCGGGTACGAGGACGAAGTCGGCGTTGTGGGCCCAGGGCACCGCCGTCTGTGTCCCGTCGAGCACCCAGCTGTCGCCGTCCCGGCTCGCGGTCACGGCGAGTTCGGCCGGGTCGTGGCCGGTGCGGCCGTGCGCGGCGACGGTGAGCACGAGTTCGCCGGTCCCGGCGCGGCGCAGCAACTCGCCCCGCAACTCCCGGCTTCCGTACGCCTGTAGGGCCGCGGCGGCGGCGCAGCTCTCCAGCAGGGGCACTCTGGCCAGTACCTTCGCCGACTCGCGCAGGACGAGGCACAGGGCGATGGCGTCGAGGCCGGCCCCGCCGAACTCCTCGGTGAGCAGGAGGCTCAGCAGGTCCGCGCCGGCGAGGTTCTCCCACAGCGCCCGGTCGAAGTCGTCCGCGACGGCACCCGCGACGAGTGACGGACTGGGCACCGCGTCCGGTGCGACCCCGCCGAACACCGCCTGGGCCGCCTCGACCGCCGCCTGCTGCTCCTCACTGAACCTGAAGTCCACGGTGTTGTCCTCTCGGGCCGGGGCGGGTGACCTGACGGGGCGTCAAGATAGAACAGGTTCTAGAAGAAGGGAACGGGTGGGGCCGGGAGGGTGCGAGACGGTGACCGATCGTTCGGTTTGTCCGAGTCGATCGTCCGGCGGTGGGCCATAGGGTGTCAACGGCTGTGGACAACTCCCGGGACCGGGCGTGTGGGCACTGGCCATCGGTCGCACGGGTGTGCGGAGGGGGCTGTGCTGGGCGGGTGGCCATGAGTACCGTGCCCGTGCGCATGCCGTGTGGTGGTGCGCGTGGGCCGGTGGGTGCGGTGGGACCGGGTATCGGGAGACGGGGCGGAATGGACGCGTACGAGGCAGGCCCGGACGCCGGGCACGGGCGCGACGAGCCCGGCGAGGCGGAGGGGCCCCCGTCCGACGGCGCTCAGCCACCGCCCGGGTCCGGGCCGCCGGACCCGGGCGCCGCACCTCACCTCGCCTCCCGGGAAGCTCCCCGCCCGGCACTGGCGGCTCTCTCGCTCCCGTATCAGATCGGCGCCGCCCTGGCCGTCGCGGTCGTCGCCGTTGCCGCGTGTGTCCACCTCGGCATGGTCTTTCTGCATGTCGCGCCCTCGAACACGGTCTCGAAGGAGCACGCCCGGGCGATCGACGAATGGATCTACCCGGAGTTCGAGCAGAACTGGAAGCTGTTCGCCCCCAATCCGCTGCAGCAGAACATCGCTGTAGAGGTCCGCGCCGATGTGCGTACGGCGGACGGCGGGGCCCGGACGACCGGCTGGTACGACCTCTCCGCGCTGGACGGCAAGGCCATCGACGGCAACCTGCTGCCGAGTCACACCCAGCAGAACGAGCTGCGCCGGGCCTGGGACTTCCTTCTCGCCTCGCACGACGCACAGAACCGTCCCTCGGGCCTGCGCGGCGTCCTGGCCGAGCGGTATCTGCGCCGCATCGTCGTCCTGCGCCTGGACCGGGAGGACGCGGCCGGGCCCGGCGGCACGATCGACCGGGTCCAGGTCCGCTCCCGCAGTACGAACGTCCGACCGCCCGAGTGGAGCCAGGAGCAGGTGCCCGAGAAGCCCACGTACCGCGTACTGCCCTGGTGGCCCGTCCCCGACGACGAGGCGCCCGCCGAGGCGGCGGGCCCGGCCGGTACGACGAAGGCGGAGGGCTCATGACCCGCCTCGTCCCCGCCGCCTCGCGTTCGCTCTCCCGTTCGGTGTCCCAGGGCATAGGCCGGGTCACCGAGACCGCGCTGGGCCCCTACCAGACCGCCGTCGTCCGGATCGGCCTCTCGGCGACCTGGCTGCTGTTCCTGCTGCGCGAGTTCCCGCACCGGCAGGAGTTGTACGGCCCCGACGGCCCCTGGAGCTGGGATCTCGCCCAGCAGCTCATCGCGGACAACGGTGCCTTCACGGTCCTGATGTGGTCCGGCAGCCAGATCTGGTTCGAACTCGTCTACGTGCTCGCCGTTCTCGCCGGTCTTCTTCTCCTGCTCGGCTGGCGCACCCGCACGCTGTCCGTGGTCTTCATGGTCGGCGTGCTCTCGCTCCAGAACCGCAGCATCTTCGTCGGCGACGGCGGCGACAACGTCCTGCACCTGATGTCCGTCTACCTGGTGTTCACGCGCTGCGGACAGGTGTGGTCCCTGGACGCCCGGCGCGCCCGCAAGGCACGCGCGCGCGTGCTCTTCGACGCCGCCCCCGACCGCGTGGGCCCCGTCCTCTGGGCCGTTCTCGGGGTGTTCCTCGTCGCCGGTACGGTCGCCGGAAAGCTCGGCGGTGACCCGATGGTCCCGGCGATCCTCTGGGGCATGTGGCTGGCGCAGGCCGTCTGGTGGGCCGTGGCGCGCCGTGAGCGGGGAGATGAGCCGCGGATGCTCCTCGACATCGTCGGCAACGTCGTGCACAACGCGGCCCTCTTCGTGATCATGGCAGAGGCCTGCCTGATCTACGCGACGGCCGGCTGGTACAAGATCCAGGGCACGCGCTGGCAGGACGGCACCGCCGTCTACTACCCGCTCCACCTCGACTACTTCTCCCCGTGGCCCGCGCTCTCCGACCTGATGTCGTCGAGCGGCACGATGGTGATGCTGGTGACGTACGGGACCGTGGCCGTGCAGGTCGCCTTCCCCTTCACGCTCTTCAACCGGCGCGTCAAGAACGTCCTGCTGGCCGTGATGATGACCGAGCACGCCGTGATCGCCGTCGTCCTCGGGCTGCCGTTCTTCTCGCTCGCGATGATCGCCGCGGACGCCGTGTTCCTGCCGACGTCCTTCCTGCGCGGCCTCGGCGAACGGGCCGCACGCGCGCGCGTGCGGCTGCTCGCCCGGCTGCCGGGCGACGGACGCTTCGGGCCGAGCCAGCGCACCCCCGGGACGGCCGACGAGGAAACGGCGGACGAGACGGCGCAGCCACCGCACGTAGGCTTCACCGCATGACGGACGAGGCGGCGGAGCCGGCGAACGACCCGGTGGGCGACTGGCACCGGCTCGCCGGCACCTGTGTCCTGCTCGACGGCTTCCACGCCCTCAAGCACGCCGCCCGCTTCGGCGCGCGGATCCCGCTGGCCGTGACCACCGACCGGCGGGCGACCCTGGAGCTCGCGGGACAGCTGGCCACAGACGTACGGGGCACCCTGGACGCCCTCCTGACCGAGGTCCCGGAGGCGACGTACACCTCGCTCGTGCCGCGCCCGCACCCCACCGGGGTGGCCGCCCTCGCCGTACGGCCCTCCCGCGCGGGCAACCTGGAGGCGCTCGCCCGCTCGCCCCGGACCGCGCCCGTTGTCGTCCTCGACAATCCGCGCAACCTCGGCAACGCCGGGGCGGTGATCCGGCTCGCCGCCGGGTTCGGCGCGACCGGGGTCTTCACCACCGGGACGCTCGACCCCTGGCACCCCACCGTCGTACGGGCCGGGGCGGGGCTGCACTTCGCGACCGCCGTGGAGCGCCTCGCGGTGGCCGACCTGCCGGCCGGGCCGGTGTTCGCGCTCGACCCGGAGGGCGACGACATCCGGGGGCTGAAGCTCCCGGACGACGCCGTCCTCGCCTTCGGCTCCGAACGCAGCGGGCTGTCGCCCGAACTACGCGCGCGTGCCGACCATCTGGTGTCGCTCCCGATGCGTCCCCAGGTCTCCAGCTACAACCTCGCGACCAGCGTGGCCATGACGCTGTACCACTGGAGCGTCACCGGTAACGGGGCTTTCTAGGCCTGGCGGCGGACCTCGACCACCCGGAAGCGGTTCGCCACGAACGCGCCGTCGCACAGGGCCGCGTTCGCCGCCGGGTTGCCGCCCGAGCCGTGGAAGTCGGAGAAGGCGGCCGTCTGGTTGACGTACACCCCGCCGGTCAGGTTCAGCGACAGCTGGGCGCACTCCTCCAGGCAGGCCTCCTGGACGGCCTGTTCGAACTCCGGGTCGGTCGTGTACGCGCCGACCGTCATCGCGCCCTTGTCGCGGATCGTCCGCCGCAGCAACTCCACGGAGTCCGCCGCCGAGTCGACCGCGACGGCGAAGGAGACCGGGCCGAAGCACTCGCTCATGTAGGCGGCCTCGGAGTCGGCCCCCTCCCAGTATTTCCGCGCGCCGTCCAGCTTCACGATGACGGGCGTACGGACCACCGCCTCCGGGAACTCGGGGTTCACGATCTCCCGTGAGGCCAGGGCGACCTCACCGAGTCCGGCCGCGGCCTCCAGCCGTGCCTTCACATCGGGGTTGACGATCGCGCCCAGCAGCCCGTTCGCGCGCGCGTCGTCGCCCAGCAGCCCGCCCACCGCGGCGGCGAGACCGGTGACCACCTCGTCGTACGACTTGTGGCCCTCCTCCGTACGGATGCCGTCGCGGGGGATGAGCAGGTTCTGGGGGGTGGTGCACATCTGGCCGCTGTACAGGGAGAGGGCGAAGGCGAGGTTCGCCAGCATGCCCTTGTAGTTGTCGGTCGACTCCACGATCACCGTGTTGACGCCGGCCTTCTCCGTGTAGACCTGCGCCTGGCGGGCGTTGGCCTCCAGCCAGTCGCCGAACGACGTCGAGCCCGTGTAGTCGATGATCCGGATCTCGGGGCGGGTGGCGAGCGTCTTCGCGACGCCCTCGCCGGGGCGCTCGGCCGCCAGTGCCACCAGGTTCGGGTCGAAGCCGGCCTCCGCCAGGACCTCGCGTGCTACGGCGACCGTCAGCGCGAGCGGCAGTACCGCGCGCGGGTGGGGCTTCACGAGGACCGCGTTGCCCGTGGCCAGGGACGCGAACAGGCCCGGGTAGCCGTTCCACGTGGGGAAGGTGTTGCAGCCGATGACGAGGGCGATGCCGCGCGGGACCGGCGTGAACTCCTTCGTGAGGGCCAGCGGGTCGCGCTTGCCCTGGGGCTTGGACCACTCCGCGGTGCCAGGGGTGCGGACCTGCTCCGCGTACGCGTAGGCCACCGCTTCCAGGCCGCGGTCCTGGGCGTGCGGGCCGCCCGCCTGGAACGCCATCATGAAGGCCTGGCCGCTGGTGTGCATGACCGCGTGCGCGAACTCGTGCGTCCGGCCGCTGATCCGCCTGAGGATCTCCAGACAGACCATCGCGCGGACCTCCGCGCCCGCGTCGCGCCAGGCGCCCTGGCCCGCCTTCATGGCCGGCAGCAGCACGTCGACGTCCGCGTGCGGGTAGGTGACGCCGAGGCCGACGCCGTACGGGGACACCTCGCCGCCCACCCAGTCGTCCGTGCCGGGCTGGCCGAGGTCGAGGCGGGTGTTCAGGACGGCGTCGAAGGCGGCCTTGCCGGCCGCCATGTCCAGACTGCCGTCCTCCCCGTACGCCTTGGGGTGTTCGGGGTGCGGGGACCAGTACGCGCGCGTGCGGATCGCTTCCAGCGCCTGGTCGAGGGTGGGCCGGTGCTGGGCGATCAGCTGGTGCGCGGTGAGTTCGGCGGCCATCAGGGGACCAACTCCTCGTCTCAAGAGCACTTCGTTGAGCTCATGACCTGGGCGGGAAAGGCACGACAGAGCTAGAGTAACCGAACGATCGGTCGGGACAAGGGGGTCCGCCGCATCTGTGGACAAGCTCGTGCGGGAGGATCGCGCACATGACTGCACTCGACCTCAGCAGCCCCGTGGCCGTCGTCGGCACCGGCACCATGGGCCAGGGCATCGCCCAGGTCGCGCTGGTCGCCGGTCATCACGTACGGCTGTTCGACGCCGCGCCGGGCCGGGCCCAGGACGCCGCCGACGCGATCGGCGCGCGGCTCGACCGGCTCGTCGAGAAGGACCGGATGACGGCGGCCGACCGGGACGCCGCACGGGGCCGGCTGCACGTCGCCGGGAACCTCGCCGAACTCGCCGACTGCTCCCTCGTCGTGGAAGCCGTCCTCGAACGGCTCGACGTGAAGCAGGAGTTGATGCGCGCCCTGGAGGACGTGGTCGACGACGACTGTCTGCTCGCCACCAACACCTCCTCCCTGTCCGTCACCGCCATCGGCGGCGCCCTGCGCAACCCCGGGCGGTTCGTGGGGCTGCACTTCTTCAACCCGGCGCCGCTGCTGCCCCTGGTGGAGGTCGTCTCCGGGTTCGCCACCGACGTCACCTCGGCCACGCGCGCGTACGAGATGGCCCGCGCCTGGGGCAAGACGCCGGTCGCCTGCGCCGACACCCCCGGGTTCATCGTCAACCGCCTCGCCCGGCCCTTCTACGCGGAGGCCTTCGCGGCGTACGAGGCCCAGTCCGCCGACCCCGCCACCATCGACGCGGTGCTGCGCGACTGCGGCGGGTTCATGATGGGCGCGTTCGAGCTCACCGACCTCATCGGGCAGGACGTCAACGAGGCCGTCACCCACTCCGTGTGGCAGGCCTTCTTCCACGACGTGCGGTTCACGCCCTCACTCGCCCAGCGCCGGCTCGTCGAGTCGGGCCGGCTCGGCCGGAAGACCGGGCAGGGCTGGTACGAGTACGGGGAGGACGCCGAGCGCGCCGAACCGCACACCGCGGAACAGGCCCAGCCGCCCGCCTACGTCGTCGCCGAGGGTGACCTGGGCCCCGCGGCCGACCTCCTCGCGCTGATCCGCGAGGCGGGCATTCCCGTCCGTGAGGACGAGGAGGACCACGGCACCCGGCTGGTGCTGCCCAGCGGCGGTCAGCTGGTCCTCGCCGACGGGCAGACCAGCGTCGAGTTCCGGGACGTCGTCTACTTCGATCTCGCCCTCGACTACCGCCGGGCCACCCGGATGGCCCTGTCCGCCTCCCAGGACACCCAGCCGCAGACCCTCTCCGAGGCCATCGGCCTCTTCCAGGCGCTCGGCAAGGACGTCAGCGTCCTCGGGGACGCCCCCGGCATGATCGTCGCCCGTACGGTGGCCAGGATCGTCGACCTCGCGCACGACGCGGTCGCCAAGGGCGTCGCCACCGAGGAGGACGTCGACACGGCGATGCGCCTCGGAGTCAACTACCCGCTCGGGCCGTTCGAGTGGAGCCGCCGGCTCGGCCGGAGCTGGGCGCACGAGATCCTCGACGAGCTGCACCAGCGCGACCCGAGCGGACGGTACGCGCCGTCCCTCGCGCTCTACCGCCACGCGTACGCCACCGACAAGCGGGAGGGCACCCCATGACCACCGCCAAGCGCGACACGTACACCCCGCAGACGCTGCTCCAGGTCGCCGTCCAGGTGTTCAACGAGCGCGGCTACGACGGCACCTCCATGGAGCACCTCTCCAAGGCCGCGGGCATCTCCAAGTCGTCGATCTACCACCACGTCACCGGCAAGGAGGAACTGCTGCGGCTGGCCGTCAGCCGGGCGCTGGACGGGCTCTTCGGGATCCTCGACGAGGAGCACGCGCGCGTGGGGCCCGCCGCCGGACGCCTGGAGTACGTCGTGCGGCGCATGGTCGAGGTGCTCATCGCCGAACTGCCGTACGTGACGCTGCTGCTGCGGGTGCGCGGCAACACCGGCACCGAGCGCTGGGCACTGGACCGGCGCCGCGACTTCGACCACCGGGTGGCCGAGCTGCTCAAGGCGGCCGCCGCCGAGGGGGACATACGCGGCGACGTGGAGGTGCGGCTCGCGACCCGGCTCGTCTTCGGGATGATCAACTCGGTCGTGGAGTGGTACCGGCCCGACGGGCGCGGCATGGGCGAGCGGGAGGTCGCCGACGCGGTGGCACGGCTGGTCTTCGGGGGGCTGCGCCACCCGGCGTGAGCCCCTCACAGGGGGTTCGAGCTGCTCGCTATGGAGTGCGTACAGGGTCGCATTAGCTCGATCGTGTGATCGTCTGTGTGCGGGCTTGCGGTGGTCTGGGCTGTTCGGGCTAACGTGGTGGTGCGACCTGGGACACCGGGTACGGCGTCAGCGTGCGGGGCCCCTGCTCCACCGGAGTGATGGTTCAGGGCCTCCCCGTCGCCCTCCGGCCGTACCCACCTGGCCAGGCCGCGTAGGGAACTGGCCTCCCGGGCTCGGACCACGTACAGGATGCGTGTCGCCTCCCGGGGTCGAGTACGCCGGGGACCAGTGCGCCCAAGACCGTTCGGGGCGCGCGGCTGAACGGGACTCACTCCCACTCGGTCCACAGGAACGGTGACTCAGGTCTGCGGTTCCAGGTCCTCCGCCTCGAACACCAGCAGAGTGCGTGTGCTGAGCACCTCGGGAATGGCCTGCAGGCGCGTCAGCACCAGTTCGCGCAGTGCCTTGTTGTCGGGGGTGTGGACCAGCAGGAGTACGTCGAAGTCGCCGCCCACCAGGGCGATGTGGTCGGCCCCGGGGAGCTGCCTCAGCTGCTCGCGGACCGTGCGCCAGGAGTTCTGGACGATCTTCAGGGTGATGTACGCCGATGTGCCCTGTCCGGCGCGCTCATGGTCCACACGGGCGCCGAAGCCCCGGATCACGCCGTCCTCGATGAGGCGGTTGATGCGCGCGTAGGCGTTGGCACGCGAGACGTGGACGTGCTCGGCCACGGAACGGATCGAGGCGCGGCCGTCCGCCTGGAGCATCTGCAGGATGTCCTGATCAATGGCGTCCAGCGGGCGCGGGGGCGGCGGGGTGTTGCCGCCTTCCGGGCGTTCGGCCATTTGTTCAGGTGCCATGTCTCCCCGCTTCCCTTTCATGGACGTACTGCGTCCATCTCAGGCTGTGGAGAACCGTTTGTCCACAGCCTGGCGGTGCCTGTAGCCAAAATGTGCCGACGACCGAACAATCGGTAGGTGAGGCGAGTCACATCCGTGGCGCGCCCTGAGTCGTCTCCCACGAGGAGGTGCCGTCATGACGGTCATGGAGCAGCGGGGCGCGTACCGGCCCACGCCACCGCCCGCCTGGCAGCCCCGTACCGACCCCGCGCCGCTGCTGCCCGACGCGGCTCCGTACCGCGTCCTCGGCACCGAGGCGGCGGCGCGGGCGGACGCCGGACTGCTGCGCCGGCTGTACGCGCAGCTGGTGCGCGGGCGCCGGTACAACGCGCAGGCCACCGCCCTCACCAAGCAGGGCCGGCTCGCCGTGTACCCCTCCAGCGTCGGCCAGGAGGCCTGTGAGGTGGCCGCGGCGCTCGTCCTGGAGGACCGCGACTGGCTCTTCCCCAGCTACCGGGACACGCTCGCCGTGGTCGCCCGGGGCGTGGACCCCGTACAGGCGCTGACGCTGCTGCGCGGCGACTGGCACACCGGGTACAACCCGCGTGAGCACCGGGTGGCGCCCCTGTGCACCCCGCTCGCCACGCAGCTGCCGCATGCCGTCGGGCTCGCCCACGCCGCCCGTCTCAAGGGCGACGACGTGGTCGCGCTGGCCATGGTCGGCGACGGCGGCACCAGTGAGGGCGACTTCCACGAGGCGCTGAACTTCGCCGCCGTGTGGCAGGCGCCGGTGGTCTTCCTGGTCCAGAACAACGGCTTCGCGATCTCCGTACCGCTCGCCAAGCAGACCGCCGCCCCGTCGCTGGCCCACAAGGCCGTCGGCTACGGGATGCCGGGCCGGCTGGTCGACGGCAACGACGCGGTCGCCATGTACGACGTGCTGAGCGAGGCCGTACGGCACGCGCGCGCGGGTGGTGGTCCCACGCTTGTCGAGGCGGTGACCTACCGCGTGGAGGCGCACACCAACGCCGACGACGACAAGCGCTACCGGGCCGACTCCGAGGTCACCGCGTGGCGCGAGCACGACCCGATCGATCTCCTGGAACGCGAGCTCACCGCGCGCGGGCTCCTCGACGAGGACGGCATCAGGGCGGCGCGCGACGACGCCGAGACACTCGCCGCCGACCTGCGCGCCCGGATGAACCAGGACCCGGCGCTCGACCCCATGGACCTGTTCGCCCAGGTGTACGCCGAGCCCACCCCGCAACTGCGCGAGCAGCGGGCCCAGTTGCGGGCCGAGCTCGACGCCGAGGCGGAGGGGACGCACTGATGACGACCGTCGCCCTCAAGCCGGCCACCATGGCGCAGGCCCTCACGCGCGCGATGCGCGACGCCATGGCCACCGACCCCACCGTGCACGTCATGGGTGAGGACGTCGGCACCCTCGGCGGGGTCTTCCGGGTCACCGACGGGCTCGCCAAGGAGTTCGGCGAGGACCGCTGCACGGACACCCCGCTGGCCGAGGCGGGCATCCTCGGGGCGGCCGTCGGCATGGCCATGTACGGCCTGCGCCCGGTCGTCGAGATGCAGTTCGACGCGTTCGCCTACCCCGCGTTCGAGCAGCTGATCTCGCACGTCTCCCGGATGCGCAACCGCACCCGCGGGGCCATGCCCCTGCCGATCACCGTCCGGGTGCCCTACGGCGGCGGCATCGGCGGCGTCGAACACCACAGCGACTCCTCCGAGGCGTACTACATGGCGACCCCGGGTCTTCATGTCGTCACCCCCGCCACGGTCCCCGACGCGTACGGCCTGCTGCGGGCGGCCATCGCCTCCGACGACCCGGTGGTCTTCCTGGAGCCCAAGCGCCTGTACTGGTCGAAGGACTCCTGGAACCCGGACGAGCCGTCGGCCGTTGAACCGATCGGACGCGCGGTGGTGCGGCGCCCGGGCCGCAGCGCCACACTCATCACGTACGGGCCGTCCCTGCCCGTCTGCCTGGAGGCGGCGAAGGCGGCGGAGGCGGAGGGCTGGGACCTGGAGGTCGTCGACCTGCGTTCCCTGGTCCCGTTCGACGACGAGACGGTGTGCGCGTCGGTCCGGCGGACCGGGCGCGCCCTGGTCGTCCACGAGTCGGGCGGTTTCGGCGGCCCGGGCGGGGAGATCGCGGCCCGCGTCACGGAGCGCTGCTTCCACCACCTGGAGGCGCCGGTGCTGCGTGTCGCCGGGTTCGACATCCCGTACCCGCCGCCGATGCTGGAGCGGCACCACCTGCCCGGCGTCGACCGTGTCCTGGACGCCGTGGGACGGCTGCAGTGGGAGGCGGAACGCTGATGGCACAGGTACTGGAGTTCAGGCTCCCCGATCTCGGCGAGGGACTCACCGAGGCGCTGATCGTGCGCTGGCTGGTCGAGGTCGGCGAGGTCGTCGCCGTCGACCAGCCGGTCGTCGAGGTCGAGACGGCCAAGGCGATGGTCGACGTCCCGTGTCCGTACGGCGGTGTCGTCACCGCCCGCTTCGGCGAGGAGGGCACCGAACTGCCCGTCGGCTCCCCCCTGGTGACGGTCGCGGTCGGGACACCGTCCCACTCCGACCCCGCCGGTGCAGGTGCCGAGGCCCGTGTCGAGGCCGGCTCCGGGAACGTGCTCGTGGGGTACGGCACGTCCGAGGCGCCCGCCCGGCGCCGGAGGGTACGGCGGGACCAGGCGGCGCCCGCCGCCCCGCAGGCACTCGATGACGTGGCCGTACAAGCCCCTGCTCCCGCTCCCGCCTCTGCTCCGGTGGACGGTCCCGTACCGGTCATCTCGCCGCTGGTCCGCAGGCTCGCCCGTGAGAACGGCCTGGATCTGCGGGAGTTGGCGGGCTCCGGACCCGACGGACTGATCCTGCGCGCCGACGTGGAGCGCGCCCTGCACACCGGCGCCGCACGAACCGAGCCCCCGGCGTCGGCCCCGAACGCGGTTCCGGTGACCGCGGCGCACCCCGCCCCCGCCACCACCGAGGGCACGCGCGTCCCCCTCAAGGGCATCCGGGGTGCCGTCGCCGACAAGCTCTCCCGCAGCCGGCGCGAGATCCCGGACGCGACCTGCTGGGTGGACGCCGACGCGACGGAACTGATGCACACGCGCGTACTCATGAACGCGAGCGGAGGCCCGAAGATCTCCCTCCTCGCCCTGCTGGCCCGAATCTGCACCGCCGCCCTCGCCCGCTACCCCGACCTGAACTCCACGGTCGACCTGGCGGCCAGGGAGATCGTCCGGCTCGACCGGGTCCACCTCGGGTTCGCCGCGCAGACCGAACGCGGACTCGTCGTCCCCGTCGTACGGGACGCGCACACCAGGAACGCCGAGTCGCTCGGCGCGGAGATCGCACGACTGACCGAGGCCGCCCGCACCGGCACCCTCACACCGGCCGAACTCACCGGCGGGACCTTCACGTTGAACAACTACGGCGTGTTCGGCGTCGACGGCTCCACGCCGATCATCAACCACCCCGAGGCGGCCATGCTCGGTGTCGGCCGGATCGTCCCCAAGCCGTGGGTGCACGAGGGCGAACTGGCGGTGCGCCAGGTCGTCCAGCTGTCGTTCACCTTCGACCACCGGGTGTGCGACGGCGGCACGGCGGGCGGGTTCCTGCGCTATGTGGCGGACTGCGTCGAACAACCGGCGGTGTTGCTGCGCACACTGTGATCAGGGCTGCGCGCGTACGTTCCCCGTGATCGACGACGGCCCGCATACTCGGAGGGTGACCGCCTACGAGCCCCAGCCCTCAGGGACCCACGGCGCCGTCGGCTACGACGCCGTGGTGCTCGCGGGCGGGGCCGCCCGGCGGCTCGGCGGCGCCGACAAGCCCGGCGTGCGGGTGGGCGGTCGGGCGCTGCTCGACCGGGTGCTCGCCGCCTGCGCGGACGCCGGCACCACCGTGGTCGTGGCCGGCCCCAGGCCCACCGTACGGCCCGTGACCTGGGCCCACGAGGACCCGCCGGGCGGCGGACCCGTCGCCGCGCTCGACGCGGGCCTGCGCCACACCGGGGCCGAGCCCGTCGTCGTGCTCTCCGCCGATCTACCGTTCCTCGAACCGGCGACGGTACGGCGGCTTCTCGGCGCCCTGCGGACGAGCGGAGCGGAGGGTGCGCTGCTCACCGACCCGGACGGCCGGGACCAGCCGCTCGTGGCCGCGTACCGGGCGTCCGCGCTGCGCCGGGAGCTGGACGCGCTCACCCGTGAACACGGCGGACTCACCGGCCTGCCGCTGCGCCGGCTGACCGCCGCGCTCGACCTCACCCGGGTCGTGGACCCCGTCGCGTCCTTCGACTGCGACACCTGGGAAGACATCGCCGCCGCCAGAGCACGCATCAGGGAGCATGGGCACGTGTTGGACGAATGGATTTCCGCAGCCAAGGACGAACTGGGCATCGACCTGGACGTCGACACCAACCTCCTCCTGGACCTCGCCCGCGACGCCGCGCACGGAGTGGCCAGGCCCGCCGCCCCGCTGACGACGTTCCTCGTCGGATACGCGGCGGGCCGGGCCGGGGGAGGCCCGGAAGCGGTCGCCGAGGCCACCCGAAAGGCCGTCGCACTCGCACTGCGCTGGGCGGACGAGGCAGCGGCGGAGGAGAAGCCCGCAGCCGCCGAGCCGGGCGCGGTCCCGTCCCCCGACAGCCGCCCGGACGCCGGATGACCGCCCGCGGCGACCTGGACGACCTCGGCGTCGAGGAGGCGCTCGCCCTCGTGAACGAAGGCAACGGCATCGGTGGGCAGGGTGACGGACCGAAACCCACGCGCCCCTCGGTACCGGCCCCCACAGGGGACGGCGTCTACGACGTGGACGCCGACAGCGGCAGCCCCGGCACCCACCCGGGTGTCGCCCCTGCCTCCTCCCCCGAGCGCCCCCGTGCCACCCCCTGGCCGCAGGCCCGCGCCATCGCCGAGCGTGCGGCCAGGCAGGTCCCCCGGGCCGCCTCAGCGCCCGTCTCCGTCCCCCTTGAAGCCGCCCTCGGCCTGGTCCTCGCCGCCCCGCTCGCGGCCCTCACCGACCTCCCCTCCTTCGACACGTCCGCGATGGACGGCTGGGCGGTGGCCGGCCCCGGCCCCTGGAAGGTGCGCGAGGCCGGTGTGCTCGCCGGACACGCGCAGCCCGAGCCGCTCACCGACGGTGAGGCGGTACGGATCGCGACGGGCGCCCGCATCCCCCACGACACGAGCGCCGTACTGCGCAGCGAGCACGGTCGCACCGACGACAAGGGCCGGCTGCACGCCATCCGCGAAATGAGCCACGGCCAGGACATCCGGCCGCGCGGCCAGGAGTGCCGCTCCGGTGACCAGTTGCTGCCCACCGGTACCTTCGTGACCCCGGCGGTGCTCGGTCTCGCGGCGGCAGCCGGCTACGACACCCTCGCGGCGATTCCCCGGCCCCGGGCCGAAGTCCTCGTCCTGGGCGACGAGTTGCTCACCGAGGGACTGCCGCACGACGGTCTGATCCGGGACGCCCTCGGCCCGATGCTGCCGCCCTGGCTGCGCTCGCTCGGCGCCGACGTCATCGCCGTACGCAGGCTCGGGGACGACGCCGAGGCGCTCTACGAGGCCCTGAAGAACTCCCCCGCCGAGATCGTCGTCACCACCGGCGGCACCGCCGCGGGACCCGTCGATCACGTGCACCCCACCCTGCGCAGACTCGGTGCCGAGCTGCTGGTGCACGGCGTCCAGGTGCGCCCCGGACACCCGATGCTGCTGGCCCGACTGAAGGAGAACCAGCACCTGGTCGGGCTGCCCGGCAACCCGCTGGCCGCCGTCTCCGGGCTGCTCACCCTCGCGGAGCCCCTGCTGCGGACCCTCGCCGGACGGGCGGCGCCCGAGCCTTACACGCTCCCCCTCAGGGACGAGGTGCACGGGCATCCGCACGACACCCGGCTCGTCCCTGTCGTCCTGCGCGACGACCGGGCCGTGCCGCTGCACTACAACGGGCCGGCCATGCTGCGCGGGATCGCCGCCGCCGAGGCTCTCGCGGTCGTACCGCCGGGCGGTGCACGAGCCGGTCAGGAACTGGAACTGCTGGATCTGCCCTGGGCCGCGGCCACCGAAGCCGGAGTGTGTTTCACGTGAAACATTCGGATCGCAACGGCGCCCGCCAGCGTGCCAGGGGAGGATGTTTCACGTGAAACTGCCGGGCCATGACGCCATCGCCCGCCAGGCGGACGAGCATTTGGCGACCTATCGGGTGAAACTTCCCAGGACCGTGGTGGAACGGCCGATCCGGCAGGTCGGCAAACGCGTCGCCATGGCCCTGCTGGTCCTGGTCGGGACCGCGCTCATCGTCTATGCCGACCATGACGGCTACAGCGACAACGCCGACGGTTCCGTCGGCCTCCTCGACGCCTTCTACTACGCCACCGTCACCCTCTCCACCACCGGATACGGCGACATCGCGCCTGTCAGTGACGCCGCCCGGTTCACCAACATCTTCGTCATCACCCCGCTGCGCGTGCTCTTCCTGATCATCCTGGTCGGCACGACTCTCGAAGTCCTCACGGAGCGCACACGCGAGGAGTGGCGGCAGAACCGCTGGAGGGCGGCCTTGCGAGAGCACACCGTGGTCATCGGTTTCGGCACGAAGGGGCGGTCGGCCGTACAGACCGTCTGTGTCACCGGGCTGAAGAAGGAACAGGTCGTGGTCGTCGACCCCAGCGCCAAGGCCGTGGACGCCGCCACCGCCGAGGGGTACGCCGGAGTGGTCGGCGACGCCACCCGCAGTGACGTGCTCCTGCAGGCCGAGGTGCAGAAGGCGCGGCAGATCATCATCGCCACCCAGCGCGACGACACGGCCGTGCTCGTCACCCTGACGGCCCGGCAGCTCAACCGGCAGGCGAAGATCGTGGTCGCCGTGCGCGAGGAGGAGAACGCGCCCCTGCTCAAGCAGTCCGGCGCCGACGCCGTCATCACGAGCGCGAGCGCCGCCGGACGGCTGCTCGGGCTGTCCGTGCTCAGCCCGGTCGCCGGCATGGTCATGGAGGACCTCATCCAGCAGGGCAGCGGACTCGACATCGTCGAGCGGCCGGTCATAAAGGCCGAGGTCGGCAAGGGGCCGCGCGAGACGAACGACCTGGTCGTGAGTGTCGTACGCGGGCATCGTGTGCTGGGTTACGACGATCCGGCCATCGGGGAGCTTCAGGTGGCCGACCGGCTCATCACCATCGTGCGGGCGACGCCGAGCGCGCAGGTGGCACCCGACGTCCGTCCGATCCGCGACAACTGATCCCCGGCCGTCGGCGCTACTTGCGGTTGTAGAGCCGCATCGTGACGGGGCCGAAGACCAGCACCAGCAGCCCCGCCCACCCCAGTGACCAGGCGATCTCGGCGGTCGGCCACTCGCCGGCCATGAGCTCCCGTACCGCCGACGACACATGGGTGATCGGGCTGTTGTTGACGAAGGCCTGGAGCCAGCCGGGCATGGTTCTCGGGTCGACGAAGACGTTGGACAGGAAGGTCAGCGGGAAGATCACCATCATGCTGACGCCCATCACCGACTTCTCCGTTCGCAGCAGCAGCCCGAACATCGTCCAGATCCACGAGAAGGCGAAGGAGAAGACCAGGAGGAGGGCGATGCCGGCGGCCACGCCCACCACTCCGCCGTCGGCGCGGTAGCCCAGGATGACGCCGACCGTCAGCATCACCACGGACGCCATGGTGTAGCGCAGGGCGTCGCCGAGGAGATAGCCGACCATCACCGCCGGCCGCCAGATCGGCAGCGTACGGAAGCGGTCGAAGACCCCCTTCTCGATGTCCGTGTTGACCGAGACACCCGTGTACATCGTGATCATCACGACCGACATCACCAGGATGCCCGGCAGCAGGAACTGGATGTACTCGCGCGGAGAGCCCGCCAGCGCGCCCCCGAACAGGTACGTGTACATCAGCACCATCATGATCGGGAACGCGGTGACGTCGAAGAGCTGCTCGGGGACGTGCTTGATCTTGAGGATCGCGCGCCAGCCGAAAGTGAGGGACGTTGAGAGCGCGCTGGGGCGCGGCGGCCGGTCCTTGGCGATGAGCAGCGCGGCGAGCGACTCGGCGCTGACGGGGGCGAGTTCCTTCTCGGTGGTGGTGGTCGCGGTGCTCATGCCGCTGCCTCGCCTTCAGTGGAGTCAGCTGTGGAGTCGGCCGTGGAGCCGGCCTGCGTGTCGTGTCCGGTGAGGGCGAGGAAGACCTCGTCCAGGCTGGGCTGTCCCAGGGAGAAGTTGTCGACGGTGATGCCGAGGCGGGCCAGTTCGGCCAGTGCGCGGGCCGCCTGCTCGGCCGCGGCGTCGCCGACCGAGGTACCGACGCGGGCCGTCAGCGCCACCGGATCGGGCTCGCGCTGCACAACTGCGTCGAGGGTTCGCCGCAGCACCTCCTCCGCCTGGGGCCGCTGCGCCGGATCCCGTAGCCGCAGATGGACGGACCCGGCGCCCACGGACGCCTTCAGCTCGCCCTTCGTGCCCTCCGCGATCACCCTGCCCCTGTCGATGACCGCGATCCGGGACGCCAGCTGGTCGGCCTCGTCCAGATACTGCGTGGTCAGCAGCACCGTTGTGCCCTGGGCGACCACCGCGCGCACGATGTCCCACACCTGGTTGCGGCTGCGAGGGTCGAGGCCGGTCGTCGGTTCGTCGAGGAAGAGCAGGTCGGGAGTGTTGAGGATGGACGCGGCGATGTCGATCCGCCGCCGCATACCGCCCGAGTAGTGCTTGACCTGCTTCGCCGCCGCGTCCGTGAGACCGAAGGCATCCAAGAGCTGGGCGGCGCGCTCGCGGGCGGTCCGCTTGTGATGGCCGAGGAGCCGGCCGAGCAGCACCAGGTTCTCGGTGCCGGTGAGGTCCTCGTCCACGGACGCGTACTGGCCGGTGAGGCTCACCCTGCCGCGTACCGTGTCGGCCTCGCGCACCACGTCGTGGCCGAAGACGTGAGCCTCGCCGCTGTCCGGCCTGAGCAGGGTCGCCAGCATCTTCACGGTGGTCGTCTTGCCGGCGCCGTTCGGCCCGAGAACCCCGTAGACCGTGCCGGTGGGCACGGCGAGGTCGACGCCGTCGACCGCCCGCGTCTCGCCGAACGTCTTCACCAGCCCCGCGGTCTCGATCGCGAGGTCGGGCGCCTCGGCCGCCCTGCTCGCCCTGGCTGCCTCTGGGCTCATGTCTCGGGTCCTTCCGGAGTCCTTGCGCGTACGGGGTGACGCAGAGGGAGACCGCCGACCGGCCGGAAACTCATCGCTCGCGAGGCCGCACGTCCCTCCACGGTCTCCTGGCCGGGCCCGGACCGCACCCCGGTCTCCTCGGGGCGGGGAGTAGCGTCCCCTCATGCATGCGATCACGATTCCCGAACCCGGAGGGCCCGAGGCGCTGGTGTGGGCCGAGGTCCCCGATCCCGTGCCCGGTGAGGGCGAGGTGCTGGTCGAGGTGGTGGCCGGCGCCGTCAACCGCGCCGACATCCTGCAACGCCAGGGCTTCTACAACCCGCCACCCGGCGCCTCCCCGTACCCCGGCCTGGAGTGCTCCGGCCGGATCGCCGAGATCGGGCCCGGAGTGTCCGGCTGGTCCGTCGGCGACGAGGTGTGCGCGCTGCTCGCGGGCGGCGGTTACGCCCAGAAGGTCGCCGTCCCGGCCGGGCAGCTGCTGCCGGTGCCCGAGGGCGTCGACCTGAAGCGTGCGGCGGCGCTGCCCGAGGTGGTCTGCACGGTCTGGTCGAACGTCTTCATGATCTCCCACCTCCGCCCGGGCGAGACCCTTCTCGTGCACGGCGGCTCCAGCGGCATCGGCACCATGGCCATCCAGCTCGCCAAGGCGGTCGGTGCCAGGGTCGCCGTGACGGCGGGGACGAAGGAGAAGCTCGACCAGTGCGCCGAGCTGGGCGCCGACATCCTCGTCAACTACCGCGAGCAGGACTTCGTCGAGGAGCTGAAGCAGGCGACCGGCGGCGCCGGCGTGGACGTCATCCTCGACAACATGGGCGCCAAGTACCTGGACCGCAACGTCCGCGCCCTCGCCGTCAACGGACGGCTCGCGATCATCGGTATGCAGGGCGGCGTCAAGGCCGAACTGAACATCGGCGCGCTGCTCACCAAGCGGGCCGCGATCAGCGCGACCTCGCTGCGTGCCCGCCCGCTCGCCGAGAAGGCGGCGATCGTGGCCGCCGTACGCGAGCACGTCTGGCCGCTGCTCGCCGCCGGCCGGGTCCGGCCCGTCGTCGACCGGGAGCTCCCGATGAGCGACGCGGCGGCGGCCCACCGGGTCGTGGAGGACAGCGGGCATGTGGGGAAGGTGCTGCTGGTGGTCCCGTAACAGGGACCCCCGCCGGTCACGTCCTCCGTACGCGCAGCCGCAGCGCCAGGAGGACGAGGCCCAGGCCGAGACCGAGCAGGACCAGCCCGCCGCCGAGCGGCAGTATCCGCAAGCCCGGCTCCGACGCGGTGGCGGGCGGGGCGGTGGCTGACCCCTGCTCGTCCGGGACGGCGGTGGGCACGGGGGCGGGGACGGCCTCGTCGTACGCCGACTCGTCGGGTGGCGCGGACTCCCGTCGCCCCGGCCGCTCCCGCCCCTCGCCCGCCGGGCTCCCGGCCCGGGAGGCGTCCGGGGCGGGCCGGGCGGCGCGGGCGACGGACGGGTTGCCGTACGGCGGTGTCGTGCCGTGCGGGGAAGCGGCGAGCACGGGGGCCGCGAGGGCCAGCAAGGTGCCGCAGGTACGCAGGGTGCGAAGCCATGGAGTCACGTCGTTGGCCCCCTCCCGCTGCGGAGTCGCCAGTCGTCAGCCGGCACTCACCCCTCACCGGGGTCCGACGGGACCAGCCTCACACGCACCCGTCTGTCCGGCATCCCGGACAGGGAGAGCCGGACAGGACCCACCGGCCGACAACGCGACCAGGTGGGAGAGAATGGCCACATGGAGATGCCGAGGAACGAAAGGTCGCCGGAGAACCCCCAGATCCTGGTCGTTGGCCAGGACGGGATGGCTCTCGGTGGTGGCGGTGACGACGACTCCCGCGAGATTCCGGTGACGGACATGGTGGAGCAGCCCGCCAAGGTCATGAGGATCGGCAGCATGATCAAGCAGTTGCTGGAGGAGGTGCGGGCGGCTCCTCTCGACGAGGCGAGCCGGGTCCGGCTCAAGGAGATCCACGCCAGCTCGGTGAAGGAGCTGGAGGACGGTCTGGCGCCTGAGCTCGTCGACGAACTGGAGCGGCTGTCCCTGCCGTTCACGGACGAGGCGATTCCCAGCGACGCCGAACTGCGGATCGCGCAGGCCCAGTTGGTGGGCTGGCTGGAGGGCCTCTTCCACGGGATCCAGACCGCGCTGTTCGCCCAGCAGATGGCCGCGCGGGCCCAGCTGGAGCAGATGCGCCGCGCGTTGCCGCCGGGTGTCGGCGGCCACGAGGGCGACGAGGACCCGCGCACGGGCGGACGTACGGGCGGGCCGTACCTCTAGCCCTTCCGGTCCTTCCCAGATCTCATGGAGTGGGGCCCGGTGGCCGACCGACCGGCTGCCGGGCCCCGCTCCATGAACAACCGTCGGATCAGGACGGGTTGCCCGTCGACACGCTCAGTTCGATCACCGGCATGTCCTCCGGGTCGGCGTCCGTGCCCGCGGAGGGGAACTGGTCCGTGACCGTGTCCTTGCCAAATGTGTTCTCGTCGACCCGCGTGATCTTCATCCGCCAGCCGGCCGCCTGGAAACAGAGCTTGACCGAGGTCAGGTTCTTGTAGCGGAAGTCGGGCAGCTGGACCTTGTCCGGGTCGGTGTACGACTCCCGAGCCTCCGAGCACTCCTCCGCGTCGATCGTCTTGCCCAGGTCCGGCCCCTTGTATCCCGAACCGGAATCCGAACCCGAGTCCGTTCCCGTTTCCGCCGTCTGCGAGGGCGAGGAGCTCGCGGAGCCGCCGGTGCCGGTCCCGCCCCCGTTGTCGGTGGTGTCGCCGCCCAGCTTCAGGGCCAGGAGCAGCCCGCCGACGGCGACGAGCGAGACGACGATCGAGCCCACGATCACCGGGGTGTTGCTCTTCCGTCCACCTCCGGAGGAGGACGTGGACGGCGGCGCCGGGGAGTACGCGACCGGCGGTGTGTGCTGCGACGCGTACGCGCCGGACGCCTGGTACGCGGCCTGCTGCGGATAGCCGTACGCGGGAGCCGGTGTCTGCGGGGGCGTGTGCGGAGGTGTGTACGCCGGGGGCGGAGTGGCGCCGTACGGATTCGAGTGCTGCGGATTCGCGTGCTGTGGGTACGGGGTCGGCTGGTACGGGGTCTGCACGGGGCCCGGCGGGGCCGGGGTCGACTGGTCGACCGGGGGGAACACCGCGGAGGCGACGCCCGCGCCGCTCTGCGCGGGGGCGCCCGGAACGATGTTCGGGGCGGCCGGCTGGAGGGAGGCGGCCACCCGGAGGCACTCGTCGCGCATGGCGACGGCGCTCGGGAAACGCTCGTTCGGGTTCTTCTTCAACGCGCGGGTGACGAGCGCGTCCACCCCCGGAGGCAACGCCCGGTTGACCGAGGAAGGGGCGACCGGTTGCTCCTGGACATGTGCGTACGCGATCGCGAGCGGCGAATCGGCGTTGAACGGAAGCCGCCCGGTGACCAGTTGGAACAGCATGATGCCGACCGAGTAGAGGTCGGAACGGGCGTCCACGGCCCGGCCCAGCGCCTGCTCCGGGGAGAGGTACTGCGGAGTGCCCACGACCATGCCGGTCTGCGTCATCGACGTGACGCCCGACTGCATGGCGCGGGCGATGCCGAAGTCCATGACCTTGACGACACCGCGTTTGGTCACCATCACGTTGCCCGGCTTGATGTCCCGGTGGACCAGGCCCATCTCGTGGCTGATCTCCAGCGCCGCCAGCACGTCCGCGGTGACCTTGAGCGCCTTGTCGGCGGGCATCGCCCCGAACTGCCGTACGTCCGTGTCCAGAACGGAGCCGAGCGGCTCCCCCTCGACGTACTCCATGACGATGTACGGGGTCATGGTCCCCGCCACATCGTCCTCGCCGGTGTCGAAGACCGAGACGATGTTCGTGTGCGTGAGTTTGGCCACGGCCTGGGCCTCGCGGCGGAACCGCTCGCGGAAGGCCTGTTCACGGCCCAGTTCGGTGTGCAGTGTCTTGATCGCGACCTGCCGGTCCAGGACCGAGTCGTACGCGAGGTGCACCGAGGCCATGCCGCCCTCGCCGAGCAGATCGCGCAGCTGGTAGCGCCCGCCGGCGAGCGCGTGCCCCGCGTACCGGCCGTGTGCGCCGTCCTGGCTCATGTCTCAGCGTCCCCCGAGCTTCTCCACAGCCAGACGTGATCGATTGGCTGATTCCGGGCCAAGTCTGCCGGAGGGCACTGCCACGTCAAGCGCGGTGCCCGTTCCGTGACCGTACGGGAAGGAAGCGTCGCGGAAGCGTTACAGGTGCTGTGCGGACGGGGCACGCAATTTGCACGACCATACCCGCAACGGGTTTGATGACCGGTCCGCCTGGGACCCGTACCCGGGTTCCTTCCGGAGCTCCTCCGGGAGCGCCTCCCGGACCGGAGGCTTGTGTAAAGGCTGTAGCGTGGCCGACGGAGACCGTAACAACACCGCGCGCACCGCGGGCAGAAACGACGGCGAGGACTGATGGCACAGCAGCGCGCTCAGGGCCCGTCCGACCCCGAGGCGGCTGGCGGCGGTATGTCAGACGCGCCTGAGTTGTGGGGCAACGGCGGACTGGTGGGGGACGGCCGGTACCGGCTCACCCACAGACTCGGCCGGGGCGGCATGGCAGAGGTGTTCGCCGCCGAGGACGTGCGGCTCGGGCGGACGGTCGCGATCAAGCTGCTCCGCGCGGACCTCGCCGAGGACCCGATCTCCAAGGCCCGCTTCACGCGCGAGGCCCAGTCCGTGGCCGGGCTCAACCATCACTCGATCGTCGCCGTGTACGACTCCGGCGAGGACACGCTGCCCAACGGCGGCTTCACCGCGAGCGGCGCCCAGTCCGTCCCGTACATCGTGATGGAGATCGTCGAGGGGCGCACCATCCGCGACCTCCTCATCAACGCCGAGGCACCCGGGCCCGAGCAGGCCCTGATCATCGTCTCCGGGGTGCTGGAAGCGCTTGCCTATTCGCACCAGCACGGCATCGTGCACCGCGACATCAAGCCCGCCAACGTGATCATCACGCACGGCGGCGCGGTGAAGGTCATGGACTTCGGCATCGCCCGCGCGCTGCACGGGGCGTCCACGACGATGACGCAGACCGGCATGGTCATGGGCACGCCCCAGTACCTCTCCCCGGAGCAGGCCCTCGGCAAGGCCGTCGACCACCGCTCCGACCTCTATGCCACCGGCTGTCTGCTGTACGAACTCCTCGCGCTGCGGCCGCCGTTCACCGGTGAGACCCCGCTGTCCGTGGTCTACCAGCACGTCCAGGACATTCCGGTGCCCCCGTCCCAGGTCTCGGACGCGGCGCCGCCGGAACTCGACGGGCTCGTCATGCGTTCCCTCGCCAAGGAGCCGGACGACCGTTTCCAGACCGCCGAGGAGATGCGCGGTCTCATCCAGTACGGCCTGCAGATGCTGTACGACCAGGGCAGCCACACCGGCACCTGGAACACCGGGCCCGTCGACATGCACGACGGCCGGCACACCCCCTCTGGGGGATTCGCCGGGACCACGGTGATGAACCACCCCGGTGAGCCCGGCACCACGCAGATCCCCCAGCAGATCCTGCCCTCCGGGTACGGCGGCGGCGGGGACGACGGCGGCTTCGAGGGGCACGGCAACCGGGGCAGCGGCCGGGGCAAGCTGTGGATACTGGCGTTCTTCGCCGTGATCGCCATCGCGGCGGGCGTCGCCCTCGCGGTCCAGAACGGCACGAAGAACGACGACAACCCCGGCACGAGCAAAACGCCGACCACCACGCGGTCCCAGACGACCGACGACTCCACGGCCAGCCCGAGCGACGACGCCTCCGAAGAGACGTCGAGCACCGCAACGGACGACGGCACCGGCTCGGACTCGGGGTCCCAGTGGACGCCTTCGGAGACCCCGTCGTACACGCCGTCCCCGACCCCCTCCAGCAAGCCGTCGGCCACCCCGTCGGACGTCCAGACGACTCCGCAGCCGTCGATCACGCCGTCGCAGTCGACCGGCGCGGCCTCGCCGTCGCCCGACACTTCGGGTGACCCGGGCGAGGAGGACGGCGGTACGGACGGCGGTACCACTCCCTGACCCGCCGCCCGCCCTTCCGGGGGAACGAACCGAGGGCGGGTTGACGCAAAGCACTCTCCACGCGCGCGTGCGGCCCGAAAGGGCTTCACGCGCGCGTGCCGTTTCCGGCGGACGGTCGTACCGGTCGGCGGCGGGCGGCCCCTCGGCGGACGTCAGTCCACGAACGCCTCGCAGACCACGTCGTACTCGCGCGTCCACCACACCGCGAGCGCCGAGGCGGCCGGGAACTGGGAGTCGGCGCGGGTGTCACCCCGCTCGTAGTGCCAGCGCAGCATCCAGAAGTCGTTGAGACGCTCCCACCACACCCGGTGCACGGCGGCGGCCAGTTCGGAGGGCGTGGCCCCCGCGGCACGCCGGTACGCGCGCGCGTACGCCCGTGCCTTGGGCAGGTCGAGCGTGCCGGCGGGACGTACGAAGAAGATCGCGGCGGCACGTACGGCCTCCTCCGCACGGGGCTGTACGCCGAGCCGGTCCCAGTCGACGATCGCGGCCGGGGCGTCCCCCTTGTAGAGCAGGTTGAACGGGTGGAAGTCCCCGTGCACCCAGCCCACCGAGCCGCCCGGCGGGGGTCGCCGGTCCGCGTGCTGCTCCAGCAGCGCGCGCCGTTCCAGGAGCCGGTGGCGGGCCAGTTCGTCGAAGGCGTCGGTGGGGCGGTGCCGGCGGACGTGGGCCAGCAGGTCGTCGATGAGCGCGAAGGTGTCGGCGGGGTCGGCCGAGGGGGCCTGCAGCGGCTCGGCGGTGCCGTCACTACCGACCGACTCCTGCTGCCCGGTGCAGCGGTCGGCGCGACGGGCACCAGATGCGTGCCGTGGGGGCTCGACGGGGCTGCCGGGGGTGAGTGCCTTCGTGTCGCCTTCGGCAGGGGCGGCGGCCCGGCCACGGCCGGTGGACCCGTCCTGCCGGGTGGCGTCCCGGGGGTGGACGACGGTGATCGGCCGGCCGAATCCTCCCTCCCGGTCGGCCCGTCCCGGCCGGACGAACCCGTCGGCGGCGCCCTGTTCACAGGCCTGTCCTCGACCGGCGGCCATCCCCTGTGGGGCTCCCTGCTCCCACCCGCCGGTCTCCTCCGCCCTTCCGGCCTCGGCCTCCTCCCCGTCTCCGTTCTCGTCCGGCGCCCGGCCGCGGGTCGGCATGACGCGTTCCAGGCTCGCGTGGACCACGCCCAGCAGCGAGCCCAGCCGACCGCACTGGACGGTGCTGAGCTGACCGCCGTGGCGGTGGCGGCCGTCGATCCAGGGGTGCAGGGCGTAGGCGCTCCCGCCGACGACGGCGACCGTACGTCCGTCGCGGCCGGGCAGCGGCGGGGCCACCGGGACGCCGAGATCCGCGAGGCGCTGGGTCGCCCGGTGCTGACGTGCGATAGCGGCGGGGTCGGCGGTCTCGGGGTCGAAGTGGTGCTTCAGGAAGTAGTGGCCGCGCGTGGTGGCGAGCCGGTAGCCGCGGTTCAGCAGCCCCTGGTCGACGGGCTCGCAGGTCAGCGCGGACCCGGCGGAGTACTGGCGGAGGAGGGCGCCCAGAGGGGGCGCATGGGACGCAAAGGGTGGTACAGATGAGCGCGGCACGCGCCAGATGGTAGGGCACGAGCCGGGCGCGTGAGCGGGGCGCTTGTCGCAGGCAGTCACAAGTGACCGCGGAAAGTCACGGACGGTCGGTTTCGATCACCGAGTGCACTGTTGCGAACTGGGGTTCGACTCGTAGGTAGACGGGATCGAAGGGAACGCCGTCCACGGAGCGTGGTGCGGGGCCGAACCGGTCGAGTTCGGCCGGGGTCGGCTCGACGGCGGCACACTCCCCGACCACCTGCACGGACCAGGACCGGCTCCGCGCGGACGGAACATCGGCGCCGTACGCGACGACACCGCCCACGCACGCCCGGTGGTAGCCGTGCCCCCTGTGCAGGCGCAGCAGAACCCGGCCGTCCACCACGATGTGCCGGGCGGACGCCAGGAAGGGCAGCGCGCGCATGCTGGTCGCGACCCGGCCGTGCTCCACCCGGCCGAGAAGGTCGGCGGCGCGCTGTTCGTCGGTCGGCATGCACTCAGGGTGCGCGACGGGAGACCGGGCGCACCAGGGGCGCTCGCCCCGAGATGGAGAGGCCTAAAGTCCCGAGGCCCCGGTCCGGGTACCCGCCGGAGTGCCCGGTCCGGAAGGCGCGGCAGCCCGGAAGGCGCGGCGGTCCGGAAAACCCTGGCAGCCCGGAGAGGTGCGGCAGCCCGGAGAGGCGCGGCGGCCTAGAAACCCTGCCGCTGCTCGTGCTGCCCCTGCCGCCCGTGCTGTTCCGCCTGCATCCGCGCCACGTACGCCGCCGCCTGCGAGCGCCTCTGCATGCCCAGCTTGGACAGCAGCCCGGACACGTAGTTCTTGATGGTCTTCTCCGCCAGGTGCAGCCGTTCGCCGATCTCGCGGTTGGTGAGGCCCTCGCCGATCAGATCGAGGATCCGGCGCTCCCGCTCGGTGAGGTCCGCGAGCCGTTCGTCGCCCTTCGGACCGCCGCCGTCCCGCAGCCGCTCCAGGACACGGGCGGTCGCGACCGGGTCGAGCAGGGACCTGCCGGCGGCCACGTCCCGTACGGCCGCCAGTAGTTCATGTCCGCGGATGGCCTTCAGGACGTACCCGGAGGCGCCCGCCATGATCGCGTCGAAGAGCGCCTCGTCGTCGGCGAACGAGGTCAGCATCAGGCACTTGACGCCCGCGTCCCGGGAGCGGATCTCGCGGCAGACCTCTACGCCGCTGCCGTCCGGGAGCCGTACGTCCAGGACGGCCACGTCCGGGCGGGTGGCCGGAATCCGTACCAGTGCGTCCGCCGCCGTCCCGGCCTCGCCGACCACCTCGATGTCGTCCTCGACCGAGAGCAGTTCATGGACTCCCCGGCGGACGACTTCATGGTCGTCGAGGAGAAATACAGTGATTTTTCCGTCTTCGGGCACCCGGACAGTCTCACACACCGGCTCTTCCCGTGAGCTGGGTCAGCGGGATAACGTGCCGTTGTTCCGGCCCCCTGCAAGGCTGTGACCAGGGCCCCTTCCCGACTTGCTCAATTTACTTGGATTTCCAAGCAAAATCGCAGGTCAGGGGGGTTTCATAGAAATATGGCGCACTGGGTAACGTGATGCTTGCGGGACGCTCGCCGGGACGCCTGTCACGCCTGTTCCCGGCCGAGTGGCACCCACCCCGTGCACGGGTATCGGGAACAGGTGACCGCACTGGTTACCCGGCAACCCCGGGGCCGGACCGACGGAGGAGTACACGTGACCGTGGAGAGCACTGCCGCGCGCAAACCGCGACGCAGCGCCGGAAGCAAGACCGGTACCACCCGCACCACCGCGCAGAGCGCCGACACGCCGGCCGTCGACGCACAAGCCACGGCCGCGCCGCCCGCCACTGTCACCGCGACGAAGGCCACGGCCGCGAAGCGCGCCCCCAGCAAGCGCGCCGCCGCCAGGAAGCCGGTCGGGGGACCCGCCGAGAAGTCGGCCGGGACGGGCGCCGATCCGGATCTCGTCCAACTGCTCACCCCCGAGGGCAGGCGCGTCAGGAACGCCGCCTACGACCCGTACGTCGCCGCTCTCACCCCCGACGACCTGCGCGGCCTGTACCGGGACATGGTGCTGACCCGTCGCTTCGACGCCGAGGCCACCGCCCTCCAGCGGCAGGGCGAGCTGGGCCTGTGGGCCTCGCTGCTCGGCCAGGAGGCCGCCCAGATCGGCTCCGGCCGTGCCACCCGGCCCGACGACTACGTCTTCCCGACCTACCGTGAGCACGGTGTGGCCTGGTGCCGGGACATCGACCCGACCAACCTGCTGGGCATGTTCCGCGGGGTGAACCACGGCGGCTGGGACCCCAACACCAACAACTTCCACCTCTACACGATCGTCATCGGCTCGCAGACCCTGCACGCCACCGGCTACGCGATGGGCGTGGCCAAGGACGGCGCCGACTCCGCGGTCATCGCGTACTTCGGGGACGGCGCCTCCAGCCAGGGCGACGTCGCCGAGTCCTTCACCTTCGCCTCGGTCTACAACGCCCCTGTGGTGTTCTTCTGCCAGAACAACCAGTGGGCCATCTCCGAGCCGACCGAGCGCCAGACCCGCGTCCCGCTCTACCAGCGCGCGCAGGGCTACGGCTTCCCGGGCGTGCGGGTGGACGGCAACGACGTGCTGGCCGTCCTCGCGGTGACGAAGTGGGCCCTGGAGCGGGCCCGCAGCGGCGAGGGCCCGACGCTGGTCGAGGCGTACACGTACCGCATGGGCGCCCACACGACCTCCGACGACCCGACCCGCTACCGCCACGACGACGAGCGGGCAGCCTGGGAGGTGAAGGACCCGATCGCGCGGCTGCGCACGTACCTGGAGGCCTCAAACCACGCGGAAGAGGGATTCTTCGCGGAACTGGAGGCCGAGAGCGAGTCGTTGGGCAGGCGAGTACGCGAAGTGGTCCGTGCGATGCCCGACCCGGATCCCTTCGCGATGTTCGAGCACACCTACGCCGACGGGCACGCGCTCGTGGACGAGGAGCGGGCCGAGTTCGCCGCCTACCAGGCGTCGTTCGCAGATGTGGAGGGGGCATGAGCATGGCGGCAGAGACAGTGGCTTCGACGAACGCGGCCCCGAAGACCGTGACGTCCAAGAGCATGGCCCTGGCGAAGGCGATCAACGAATCGCTGCGCAAGGCCCTGGAGTCGGACCCCAAGGTCCTGATCATGGGGGAGGACGTCGGCAAGCTCGGCGGAGTCTTCCGGGTCACCGACGGTCTGCAGAAGGACTTCGGCGAGGACCGGGTCATCGACACCCCGCTCGCCGAGTCGGGCATCGTCGGCACGGCCATCGGCCTCGCCCTGCGCGGCTACCGCCCCGTGGTCGAGATCCAGTTCGACGGCTTCGTCTTCCCGGCGTACGACCAGATCGTCACCCAGCTCGCGAAGATGCACGCGCGCGCGTTGGGCAAGATCAAGCTCCCGATCGTCATCCGCATCCCGTACGGCGGCGGCATCGGCGCGGTCGAGCACCACTCGGAGTCCCCGGAGGCGCTCTTCGCGCACGTGGCGGGCCTCAAGGTGGTTTCCCCGGCCAATGCCTCGGACGCGTACTGGATGATGCAGCAGGCCATCCAGAGCAACGACCCGGTGATCTTCTTCGAGCCGAAGCGGCGCTACTGGGACAAGGCCGAGGTCGATGTCGAAGCCATCCCCGGCCCGCTCCACAAGGCCAAGGTGGTCCGCGAGGGCACCGATCTCACCCTCGCGGCCTACGGGCCGATGGTGAAGCTGTGCCTGGAGGTCGCGAACGCGGCGGCCGAGGAGGGCCGGTCCCTGGAGGTCCTCGACCTCCGGTCGGTCTCCCCGCTCGACTTCGACACCGTCCAGGCGTCGGTCGAGAAGACCCGCCGTCTGGTCGTGGTGCACGAGGCACCGGTGTTCTTCGGTTCGGGTGCGGAGATCGCGGCCCGGATCACCGAACGCTGCTTCTACCACCTGGAGGCACCGGTGCTCAGGGTCGGCGGCTATCACGCCCCGTACCCGCCGGCGCGCCTGGAGGAGGAGTACCTACCGAGCCTGGACCGGGTGCTCGACGCCGTCGACCGCTCGCTGGCGTACTGAGGAGAGGGACGTGACGACGATGACTGACGCGTCCGTTCGCGAGTTCAAGATGCCCGACGTGGGCGAGGGACTCACCGAGGCCGAGATCCTCAAGTGGTATGTCCAGCCGGGTGACACCGTCACCGACGGCCAGGTGGTGTGCGAGGTCGAGACGGCCAAGGCGGCCGTCGAACTGCCCATCCCGTACGACGGGGTCGTGCGCTCACTCCACTTCCCCGAGGGCACGACGGTCGACGTGGGTACGTCGATCATCGCGGTGGACGTGACGGGCGGGGCCGGGGCAGCGGTGGAGGCCGAGGCTCCCGTTCCGGCCGAGGCGCCCAGGGAAGCGCCCGAGGAGGCGAAACCGCCGGCCCGCCAGCCGGTCCTCGTCGGCTACGGCGTGGCCGTCTCCTCGACCAAGCGTCGCCCCCGCAAGGGCGCCGACGTTCCGGCGCGGGAGGTCGCGGCGGCGGTCCAGCAGGAGCTGAACGGCCACAGCGGGCAGGTGGGGACGAACAACGGCCACGGCACCCTCACCGGAGCCCTCACCGGCACTGGCGCGGGCCTGCCCGGTCAGGCGCTCCTGGCCGCTGTGACGGCCCGTCCGCTCGCGAAGCCACCGGTGCGCAAGCTCGCCAAGGATCTCGGCGTCGACCTGACGACGGTGACCCCGTCGGGCCCCGACGGCGTCATCACACGCGAGGACGTGCACGCGGCGGTGGCGGCGTTTGCCCCGACGGCCCCCGAGCCGGTGCGCACGGCGCCGGTCGTCCCTGCGGCCCCGGCGGCCACGTACGACGGTGCCCGGGAGACGCGCGTCCCGGTCAGGGGCGTACGGAAGGCGACCGCGGCGGCGATGGTCGGCTCGGCGTTCACGGCGCCGCATGTCACGGAGTTCGTGACGGTGGACGTGACGCGCACCCTGAAACTGGTCGAGGAGCTCAAGGGGGCCCCCGACTCGTACGGGTTGGCGGGTCTGCGGGTGAACCCGCTGCTCCTGATCGCCAAGGCCCTGCTGGTGGCGATCAAGCGCCACCCGGACATCAACGCGTCCTGGGACGAGGCGAACCAGGAGATCGTGCTCAAGCACTACGTCAACCTGGGCATCGCGGCGGCCACTCCGCGCGGTCTGATCGTCCCGAACATCAAGGACGCCCACGACAAGACGCTCCCGCAACTGGCGGAGGCGCTCGGCGAGTTGGTGTCCACGGCCCGGGACGGCAAAACCTCTCCCGGCGCGATGCAGGGCGGCACGGTGACGATCACGAACGTCGGTGTCTTCGGCGTCGACACCGGCACGCCGATTCTGCCTCCCGGGGAGGCCGCGATCCTGGCGGTCGGCTCGATCAAGCCGCAACCGTGGGTCCACAAGGGCAAGGTGAAGCCCCGTCAGGTGACGACCCTGGCCCTCTCCTTCGACCACCGGCTGGTGGACGGGGAGTTGGGGTCCAAGGTGCTGGCGGACGTGGCGGCGATCCTGGAGCAGCCGAAGAAGCTCATCACCTGGGCGTGAGCCAGGAAGAACGAGACAAGAAGAAGGGGCCTGCCGCGCTCAGCGCGACAGGCCCCTTCTCACACTTGATCAGCGGCTGGACATCAGCCGAGGCGCGCGAAGCCGTAGTTCATCAGCTTCTTCGCGTCCGCCGTGCGGTTGGCGACCGACGTGGAGGCGAGGACCGTACCGATGACCGTCTTGCCGTTGCGGGTGGCCGCGAAGACCAGGCAGTACTTGGCCTGCGGGCCGGAGCCGGTCTTGATACCGATGGTGCCCGCGTAGCCGGACAGCAGCGGCTTGTTGGTGTTCTCCCAGCTCATCCAGCGGGTGCCGCCGTTCGAGGTGGTGACCTTCTCCTTGAAGTTCTGCGTCTTCACTATCGTGCGGAAGGCGCCGCTCTTCATGGTGTTGCTGGCGAGCTTCGTCAGGTCCTTCGGCGTCGAGTAGTTCGCGCCGTTGCCGATGCCGTCGAAGCTGTCGAACTTGGTGTTCGTCATGCCGAGGCTCCGGGCCGTGCTGTTCATCTTGGCGATGAACGACTTCACCCGGGCGGCACGCGTGGTGCCGGTGCCGAACTTGTCGGCGAGCGCGTACGCGGCGTCGCAGCCCGACGGCAGCATCAGCCCGTAGAGCAGCTGGCGGACGGTGACCTTGTCGCCGACGATCAGGCCGGCCGAGGAGGCGGTGTTGGCGACGATGTAGTCGCTGTACGCCTTCTGGATCGTGACCTTGGTGTTGAGGTTCAGGTTCGCCGTCGCCAGCACGACCTTCGCCGTCATGATCTTCGTGGTGGAACCGGTGGAGAGCTTGGTGTCGGCGGCCTTGCTGTACAGGCTCGCGCCGTTGGCGTTGTTCATCAGATAGCCGCCCTTGGCGACGATCGTCGGAACGGCGGGAGCTGCCTGAGCGGGCGCCGCGGTGAGCGCTCCGGTCGCGAGCACGGCGCCGGTGGTGACCACCACGGCTACTGCTCTACGAAAACGGATGCCCTGGATGCCGGTTATCAACTTCAATACCCCGATTACGTCTGGATCGTCCGAATGTCCCTGGAGAGCGGCCGAGTTGGCCGAAAGGGCGGAACGCCGCTCTCGTGTGACTCGTAACTAGCACAGTTGGTTGTGCGCGTGCTGAGGCGGGTTCCCCGATTTTCCCTTTCCGAGAGACGTCGTACAGCTGTGCGTGGTTCCCGCGTCCCTTCCCGAGATTGAACTGTTGCCCGCACGACGACGTCACGCCCCGGACGGGGATCGGTTCACGAGGTCGGTCCATATGGCGGACGGGTGCCCTCATGCGTACGTGATGTATCTAAGCTGTCGGCATGAGCAGCCTGGCCGTGCAGCACGTGAAGCAACCCCCCGCCGCCGAGCGCGTCTACGCACATGTCAAAGAGGGTGTCCTGGACCGCCGTTACGAGGGCGGGACGCTGCTCACCGAAGGCGAGCTCGCCGAGGCCGTGGGAGTGTCGCGCACGCCCGTGCGCGAGGCGTTGCTGCGGCTGGAGGCCGAGGGGCTGATCAGGCTCTACCCGAAGAAGGGCGCGCTGGTCCTGCCGGTCTCCGCGCAGGAGATCGCGGACGTCGTCGAGACCCGGCAGCTGGTCGAGGAGCACTCCATCCGCAAGGCGGTACCCGCCTCGCCGCAGCTCCTCGCCCGGCTCACCGAACTGCTCGACCGCCAGCGCGAGCAGGCCGCCGCCGGTGACCTCGCGGGCGCCGCCGTGACCGACCGGTGCTTCCACGCCGAGATCGTCCGCAGCGGGGGCAACGAGATCCTCTCCCGGCTCTACGACCAACTGCGCGACCGGCAGCTGAGGATGGGCGTCGCCGTCATGCACGCCCACCCCGACCGCATCACCAAGACGCTCAGCGAGCACCAGGAGATCCTCGACGCGCTGCGCTCGGACGATCCGGAGGCGGCGGTCGCGATCGTGCACCGGCACGTCAACTGGTTCTCCAACCTGGCCCGGGGCGACGTCCGATGAGCCCCAGGCCCGTCGTCGGCGCCGGTTCCGGCGCGCTGCCCGGTGATCCTCCCGGTGGCCGTCGCGCCGTGCTCGTCTGGTCCGTCGGCGTCTCCGTGTACTTCGTCGCCGTCATCTTCCGTACGTCACTGGGGGTGGCCGGGCTCGACGCCGCCGACCGCTTCCACGTGGGCGCCTCCGCCCTGTCGACCTTCTCGATCCTCCAGCTCCTCGTCTACGCGGGCATGCAGATACCGGTCGGACTCCTCGTCGACCGGCTCGGCACGAGGAAGGTGCTGGCCATCGGGGCGGTGCTGTTCACGGCAGGGCAGCTGGGCTTCGCGTTCTCCCCCTCGTACGGCACGGCCCTCGCCTCCCGCGCGCTGCTCGGGTGCGGTGACGCGATGACGTTCATCAGCGTGCTGCGGCTCGGGTCCCGGTGGTTCCCCGCCCGGCGCGGTCCGATGATCGCGCAGCTGGCGGGACTGGCCGGGATGGCGGGCAACCTCGTCTCGACGCTCGTCATCGCGCGGCTGCTGCACGGCGTCGGGTGGACGGCGGCGTTCGCGGGCAGTGCGGTCGCGGGCCTGGTGGTCCTCGTGCTGATGCTGCTGTTCCTCAGGGACCATCCGGAGGGGCACGAGCCGGAGCCGTTCCCGCATCAGGGGGCCGCGTACGTCCGCAGGCAGATCGTCGCCTCGTGGCGCGAGCCGGGGACGCGGCTCGGCCTGTGGGTGCACTTCACCACGCAGTTCCCGGCGATGGTGTTCCTGCTGCTGTGGGGCCTGCCGTTCCTCGTCGAGGCGCAGGGGCTGTCGCGCGCGACGGCCGGGGAGCTGCTGACCCTGGTCGTGCTGTCGAACATGATGCTCGGCCTGGTGTACGGGCAGATCGTCGCCCGGCACCACACGGCGCGGCTGCCGCTGGCGCTGGGCACGGTGGGCGTCACGGCGGTGACGTGGGCGGTGGCACTCGGCTACCCGGCGCTGTCCGGCGCCGGCCACGACCCGATGTGGCTGCTCGTGGTGCTGTGCGCGGTGCTGGGTGCCTGTGGGCCCGCCTCGATGCTCGGCTTCGACTTCGCCCGGCCGGCCAATCCGCCCGAGCGTCAGGGCACGGCGTCCGGGATCACCAACATGGGCGGGTTCGTCGCCTCGATGACGACACTGTTCGCGGTCGGTGTGCTGCTCGACATGACCGGGGACAACTACACGGCCGCGTTCTCGTTCGTGTTCCTGCTGCAGGGGGTCGGCGTCAGCCAGATCCTGCGGCTGCGGAAGCGGGCGGCGCTGCGGGAGCGGGAGCGGGTGGTTGCGAGCCGGGTGTCGACAGTGCACGTTCCGGTGTAGGTGCGGGGTGTTGGTGCGGGCGTCTCTGGGGGCTGCCGCCCCCAGGCCCCCGCTTCGGCCCTGAAGGGGCCTCGTCCTCAGACGCCGGACGGGCTGGATACTGCCGACCCGGGCTGGGAAATCCTCAGGGCGTCACCGCGTAGGCGCGGGGTGTTGGTGCGGGCGCCTCTGGGGGCTGCCGCCCCCAGGCCCCGCCTGCCGCCTCCAGGCCCCGCTGTCGGCCCTGAAGGGGCCTCGTCCTCAAGCGCCGGACGGGCTGAGAGCGCCGGCCGGTCTGGAAAATGTCAGGGCGTCACCGCGAAGTGGTGCAGGATCGCTGCCGCGAGGCCCGGGTCGCCCTCCGCCTTGATGCGGTCGGACGCGGCCTCCGGGGTCACGCGGCCGCAGGCCAGGCGGAAGTAGGTCTCCCAGTCGAGGGAGAAGGACGCGGCGGGGCCGAGGGCCGGGGAGGTTTCCAGGGTGCCGCGGCCGTTGATGTCGACGCGGATCGTGCGCAGGAACTCGATGGGACCGTGCACGTCGAAGACGATCGCCGAACTGCGCGGCGCCCCCGCGTCCTTGGCGACGACCTTCGGCAGCCTGGAGAGCAGTACGTCCCGCGTGATGTGCGCGCCGGGAGAGTCGAGGTTGCCCGGCCGGCCGAGGGCGGTACGCAGGTCCTGTTCGTGCACCCACACGTCGAAGGCCCGGATGCGCATGGCGTCCTCAAGGGCGGTCTCCCGGCCGTGCAGGCCACGGATGATCGCCCTCGGTTCCCGTGTCTCGTTGCGCAGCTGGCGGTTGCGGCGGATGACCGTGTACTCCAGCTCGGACGTCATCTCGGGGGCCGTGTGGTGCCGCCGTACGTCGACCTGCATCTCCGTGTAGCGCTGCTGCTCGTTGGTGACGTGGTAGAGGTCGCGCGGGAGGGTGTGGATGGGGCGCGGGTCGCCGAGCATCTCGCACTCCATGCCGATGACATGGGAGACCACGTCACGGACCGACCAGCCCGGGCATGGGGTCCGGCGGTTCCACTCGCCCTCCACGAGCGGTGACACCAGCTCGGATATCGCGTCGATGGAGTGGGTCCAGGCGTCGGCGTAGGGCTGGAGAGTGGGATGCAGACTCACGGAACGGGACCCCTCGGGCGGTCGGTACGCGGGCAGTGGTGACGGCGGATGACGGCGGGTGTCGACGGCGTTGTCGGCGGTACGAAGGCGCGGGCGGGACAACTGTCAGCGGGTGTCTTGGAACGTTAAGTTACGCTGCTGTGAGGCACCCCGGCAGTGCTTTCGTGTGACGATCGTAGGCCCGTGTGAACGGCTCGAATGTCAGGACGGTGGTAGTGTGCGCGCCTCGCTCATCCAGATCGGTGTAGAAGAGGGCGAATCGGTCGAATCGCGTAGAACGCGTGTGGCCTCGCTGGTGCGGGACGAGTCCGGTGCCGACCTCGTCGTGCTGCCCGAGCTGTGGACGACCGGGGCTTTCGCGTACGAGCGGTTCGCGACGGAGGCCGAGCCGCTGGACGGCCCGACGTACGAGGCGATGGCCAAGGCGGCGAGCGACGCGGGCGTGTGGCTGCACGCGGGCTCGATCCCGGAACGCGACCCCGAGGGCCCGCTGTACAACACCTCCCTGGTCTTCTCCCCCGCCGGTGAACTGGCCGCCGTCTACCGCAAGATCCATCGCTTCGGCTTCGACAAGGGCGAGGCCGTGCTGATGGGGGCGGGCGAGGAACTGGCCACCGTCCGTCTCCCCGAGACGACCGTCGGCCTCGCCACCTGCTACGACCTCCGTTTCCCCGAACTCTTCCGCGGCCTTGTCGACGAGGGTGCGGAGACCGTCGTCATCTCGGCGGGCTGGCCGGAACGCCGACGCGCCCACTGGACGCTCCTTGCTCAGGCGCGGGCGGTCGAGAACCAGGCGTACGTCCTTGCCTGTGGAACGGCCGGTACCCATGCGGGAGTTCCGCAGGCCGGTCACTCGATCGTGGTCGATCCATGGGGCGATGTGCTGGCGGAGGCCGGCGGGGACGAGGAGATCCTGCGGGTCGAGTTCGACCCCGCGAAGGTGGGCGAGACGCGGGAGCAGTTCCCCGCGCTGAAGGACCGGGTGCTGGGGCTCGCGGTCCCGCGTCGCCCCTGACGCGGGCGCCGGAGCGGCGGCGGGTCGTGCGAACTCCCCCGACCCGCCCTCGATCCTCGGGCCGTCCGTCAATCGGGCCGGCCTCGGGTCGTTCCTGCGCGGGCGTCCGTACTCAGTCGTCCGCCCGCTCCTTCTCCGCCAGGTGGATCACGCAGACCGCCACCGCGATCAGGAGCGCCGGATCCGCGTCCTCCCGTACGACATCGATCCCGTAGGTCTCGCGGACGTGCAGCCAGCGGCGGGAGATCTGGGCGAGGAGTTCGCCGTCGTAGTCTACGGCGAACTCCCGGTCGAGGATCTTCCCGCTGACGTCCAGTTCGGTGCCGTCCACCAGCGTCACCCGGTAGTGGTTGCGCAGCAGGGACAGGCGTTTGCGTCTGATCGTCGCCAGCGGGTCGCCGTCCCGTTCGATCACCATGGTGTCCCGCAGGGCGAACATCTTCTGGTGGATGTCGATCAGCACCCGCCCCTGCGTGTCCTTCAGCTCGAAGGTGTCCCGCAGCCGCATCGCCTTGCCGTCGACCAGGTACACCTTGTCGCCGTGCTGGTTCTCGATCCAGTAGTCGTCGCCGAAGCCGAGCAGCCGGTCGCGCACGAGGAATCTCATGAACTCACCGTTTCCCGGCCACCGGTGCGAAAACGCCACCTGTAGCCCGACAGGCCGAAGTCTTCCGTCATCAGGGCGGCTGCCCGCCCAGGAGACGACCCCGACCCGTCGCTACGGTCAACGACCGTCAGTCGTGGTACCGGTCCTCGTCGATCACGGTCGTCGAGGGCGGTATCAGCACCCGTCGGCGACGGGCGACGCTGCGGAACGCGAGGGCGCCGATCAGCCCGACGATCATCAGGATGACGCCGACCAGGTCGAGGTTGACCCCCTCCATCTCCCAGTCGGTCGCGAAGGTGAGGATGGCTCCCACGGCGATGAGGATGATGCATCCGCCGAGGCTCATGAGTGTTGCCTCCCTGTCGGGTCCGGTCGTTCCGGAGGTTCCGGGGGTTCCGGAGTGTCCGAGTGCCCGGAGCCGGGGCAGGTATGCGTACTCAGGCCCTAGCCTTCCAGGAAGGCGACCAGGGCGTTGGCGAGCAGGTGCGGGTCGTCGGCTCCGCACAACTCCCTTGCGCTGTGCATCGACAGGATCGCCACCCCGATGTCGACCGTCTTGATGCCGTGCCTCGCGGCGGTGATCGGACCGATCGTCGTACCGCAGGGCATGGAGTTGTTGGAGACGAAGTTCTGGAACGGGACGCCGGCCTTGTCGCAGGTGGCGGCCCAGACCGCGCGGCCCGAACCGTCCGTGGCGTAGCGGTTGTTGACGTTGACCTTGAGGATGGGGCCGCCGTTGACGCGCGGGTGGTGCGTCGGGTCGTGCCGCTCCGCGTAGTTGGGGTGGACGGCGTGGCCGGTGTCGGAGGAGAGACAGACGGTGCCCGCGAACGCCCTCGCCCGGTCCTCGTACGTCCCTCCGCGCGCGAACACCGAACGCTCCAGCACGCTGCCGAGGAGCGGGCCGTCCGCGCCGGTGTCGCTCTGCGAGCCGTTCTCCTCGTGGTCGAAGGCCGCGAGGACCGGGATGTACGGGAGTTCGTCGGAGGTCGCGGCCACGGAGGCCAGGGCCGCCGCAGCGGCGTGTACGGACAGGAGGTTGTCCATCCGCGGCCCCGCGACCAACTCCCGGTCGCGGCCCAGGTAGGCGGGCGGTTCGACGGAGTGGGCCATCAGGTCCCAGCCGGTGACCTCGCCCGGCGCGAGCCCGCACTCCTCTTCGACGAAGGCGATCAGGTCGCCCTCGCGGACGTCGTCCGACATGCCCCAGATCGGCTGCAGATGGCGCTGCTTGTCGAGCTTGAGACCATCGGTGTTCACGGCACGGTCGAGGTGGATGGCGAGCTGGGGGACTCGCAGCAGGGGCCGGTCGACGTCCACCAGGCGCGTGGTGCCGTCCCGCAGGGTGAGCCGGCCGGCCAGACCGAGGTCGCGGTCGAGCCAGGAGTTGAGCAGCGGTCCGCCGTAGATCTCCACGGCGACCTGACGCCAGCCGTGTCCACCGAGGTCGGGCATCGGCTTGACGCGCAGGTTGGGGGAGTCGGTGTGGGCGCCGACGATCCGGAAGGGGGTGTGCGGCGCTGCGCCCTCGGGGACGTACCAGGCCACGATCGCGCCGCCGCGCAGCACGTACTTGCCGCCGCTGGTCCCGTCCCAGGCGTCCGTCTCGGCGACCTGGCGGAAACCCGCCTTCTCCAGCCGCTGGGCGGTGTTCGCCACGGCGTGGTACGGCGACGGACTTGCCGCCAGGAAGGACATCAAGTCGTCGGTGTGGCCGCGGTCGAAGCGGTGGGGTGCGCTCATGGGGTTCACCTTAACGACGTAACAGCGCCTGCTCCCGGGGATGGTGAGCGGGCTCTCGTAACGGGGATGTGAAGGCCGGACAACTGGCTCGGGAGTCAGTTTCCGGACACCGGGCGGACCGTGGGGGTGTGTCCTGGTTCAGCAGTACGGCGGCCCGCCCCGGAAGGTGATCCGGGTGCGGGCCGCCGTACTTGGCCTGCTGTGTGCCTGGTGCGCCGTATGCGGGGGAGCTGTGTGCGGGAGCTGTCCGCGCGGGAACCGCCCGCGCGGGAGTGCGCTCAGAAAGCCGCTTCGTCCAGCTCCATCACGTCGAGGTCGACGCCGGCCGCGAGCTTGCGGGCGCCGGTGACACCGGGGAGGACGTTGGCCGCGAAGAACTTCGCCGCCGCGATCTTGCCCGTGTAGAAGGGGACGTCCTTCGCCGACGCCGTCGGCAGCTTCTCGGCGGCCACGGCGGCGCCCTTGAGGAGCAGGTAGCCGACGACGACGTCACCCGAGGCCATCAGCAGGCGGGTGGTGTTGAGGCCCACCTTGTAGATGTTCCTGACGTCCTGCTCGGTCGCCGCGAGGTCCGTCAGCATCAGGCCGACGATCGCCTCCAGCTCGACGGCCGCCTTGGCGAGCTGCTCGCGCGCCACCGCCAGTTCCTCGCCGCCGGTGCCCGGTGCGAGGAACTTCTTGATGTCCTCGGCAAGGGAGTTGAGGGCCGCGCCCTGGTTGCGGACGATCTTCCGGAAGAAGTAGTCCTGGCCCTGGATCGCCGTCGTGCCCTCGTACAGGGTGTCGATCTTGGCGTCGCGGATGTACTGCTCGATCGGGTACTCCTGCAGGAACCCGGAGCCGCCGAAGGTCTGCAGCGACTGGGCGAGCTGCTCGTAGCCCTTCTCGGAGCCGTAGCCCTTCACGATCGGGAGGAGGAGGTCGTTGAGCGCCTCCAGCGCGGCGGTGTCCTCGCCCGCCGCCTCCTTGACCTGGATCTCGTCCTGGACGGAGGCCGTGTAGAGCACCAGGGCGCGCATGCCCTCGGCGTACGCCTTCTGCGTGATCAGCGAGCGGCGGACGTCCGGGTGGTGCGTGATGGTGACCTTGGGCGCCGTCTTGTCCATGAAGTTGGCCAGATCCGGACCCTGGACGCGCTCCTTGGCGTACTCCAGGGCGTTGAGGTAGCCGGTCGAGAGGGTGGAGATCGCCTTCGTGCCGACCATCATGCGGGCGAACTCGATGATCCGGAACATCTGGCGGATGCCGTCGTGCTTGTCGCCGATCAGCCAGCCCTTGGCCGGGTGCCGGTCGCCGAAGGTCATCTCGCAGGTGTTGGAGGCCTTGAGGCCCATCTTGTGCTCGACGTTCGTCGCGTACACGCCGTTGCGCTCGCCGAGCTCGCCGGTCTCGAAGTCGAAGAGGAACTTCGGTACGAGGAAGAGGGAGAGGCCCTTGGTGCCGGGGCCGTGGCCCTCCGGGCGCGCGAGGACGTAGTGGAGGATGTTCTCCTCCATGTCGTGCTCACCGGAGGTGATGAACCGCTTCACGCCCTCGATGTGCCAGGAGCCGTCGTCCTGCTGGACCGCCTTCGTACGGCCGGCGCCGACGTCCGAGCCGGCGTCCGGCTCGGTGAGGACCATGGTGGAGCCCCAGGTCCTGTCGACCGCGATCTGGGCGATCTTCTTCTGTACGTCGTTGCCCTCGTCGAAGAGGATGCCGGCGAACGCCGGGCCGGAGGCGTACATCCACACGGCCGGGTTCGCGCCGAGCAGCAGCTCCGCGTAGGACCAGATCAGGGAACGCGGCGCGGTGGTGCCGCCGATCTCCTCGGGCAGGCCGAGGCGCCAGTACTCCGACTCCATGAAGGCCTTGTAGCTCTTCTTGAAGGACGCCGGGACGGGCGCGGTGTTCGTCGCGGGGTCGAAGACCGGCGGAGTGCGGTCGCCGTCCGTGAAGGACTCGGCCAGCTCGTTCTCCGCGAGGCGGGTCATCTCCTCGAGGATGCTCTTGGCGGTGTCCGTGTCCATCTCCGCGAACGGACCCGTGCCGTACAGCTTGTCGCGCCCGAGGACCTCGAAGAGGTTGAACTCGATGTCGCGGAGATTCGACTTGTAGTGCCCCATGGCGACGGCTCCGTAGAGAGATCGGCGAGGCACCTGCTCCTCGCGCCTAATTCGCGTACCGACTAGTAACTGACTTCCCTCGATGATGCTACCCGTCGGTAATAAGGCGCAACCCCAATCGGTCATGTGTGACGGGGAACGCGCCAAAGCTTGGGCAAATGGTCTAGACCGGGATGGTGAGGGTGGCCGTGTAGCCCTTGCTCACGCTGCCTTCCACGGTCGCCAGCTGCTGGTCGTGGCCGTCGCGGAAGACCATGTCGGTCTCCAGGGTGAGCCGGCCGAGGTTCTCCACGCTGCCGCTGTACCCGTCCGTCGCGTACACCGTGTCGCAGACGTCCTTCGGGATCGCCAGCTGCGAGGTGTTCGTGATGGAGGTGGCCGAGGTGGCGTCCGTCAGGCTGCCGTAGACCTCGAAGTGGATGTGCGGCCAACGGCCCGGGTAGCAGCCCGGGAAGACGCTGGTGAAGGTGACCTGGCCCTTGTCGTCCGTCTCCTGCACGCCCCGCAGGTAGTTCTCGTCGGTGACTCCCTCCGTATAGAGGGAGTAGCCGCCCGCGCGGTCGCACTGCCAGACGTAGACGGCGGCGTTCTTCTTCGGCGTACCGCAGCCGGAGGCCGCGTCGACGACCGTGAGCGTGACGGTGAGCGGCACACCTTCGGCGGTACCACCGGCCGAGTCGCCGAAACTGGACCTGATGTCGCTGCGGACGACACCGCTCTCCTTGAGCACGTTCACCCCGTTCGAACCGTCGCCCGGGTAGGGGCCGGCGGTCTCGTCCGGGATGGTCGCGCACTCGGCGGACGAGGAGGAGGACGAAGGAGAGGAGGCGGAGGCCGCGGACGAGGAGGGTGAGCCGTCGTCGTCGGCGGAGCAGCCCACCAGGGGAACCAGGCCCGCGCCGGCCAGCAGCCGGATCATCCGGCGGCGGGCGAGGACGGGAAGGTCGCGCGCGAGCCCTCCGTGGTCGTCGTGGCCGTGATCGCCGCCATGAGCCCCGTGGTTCCCGTCGTCCCCGTAACGTTGGCCGGTCGTCTGTCCGTTCATGGCCGTGTCCCCTTGCTGGTGCCTGCCGGTGATTACCCGGGCTTTGCCTTTGGTCGACGGTATGCGCCCGCTGCGGGAAACCGGCCCGAATCCGTGAACTTTCAATAGGATGTCGCCATAACGCCCGGGGAGACTGGCTCCCCGGCCCGGGGCGGCCATGCTCTCGGTACTCTTGCGCCCATGTACGGCTATGACCAGAACGCTGGAGCGCAGCAGCAGTACGCCCAGCCGCAGCAGCAGATGCCGGGCGGGTACGGCCAGCAGCCGCCGCTGTATCCCGAGCCGTCCCCGCCGTCCCTCGCGGACGCGGTGCGCGCCTTCACGACGGGCTCGATGTCGGCGGAGGACTTCCAGCAGGTCTTCGCCACGTCGAAGGTGTACTGCCCGCGCGGCGACAACCCCGGGTTCCTGGCGCTGCACAACACCCAGCAGCCGGTGATCCCGATGTTCACCTCCCTGAAGGAGCTGCGCCGGTACGCCGGCAAGGAGTCGAAGTACTTCGTGATCACGGGCGCGGAGGTCATCGACCTGCTGCCCACCGGGTACGGCTTCGTCGTCGACATGGAGGGCGAGCACCGCATGGTGTTCGACGCGAAGGCGGTCGAGCAGATGGTGGAGTTCGCGATGCGCAGGATGTACGGCTGAGGGGCGCTCCCTCGGCTCCGGTAACTCCCCGGCGCCTCCGCATTACTTCCGCATTACTTTCACAGGCGGCGAAAATCCCTCCGCGATTGTCACAGGCATGCCATAGGGTTCCTTCTGGCAGCCGCGCCCCACTGGCCACCGCTTCCGGCGGTCGTGCCTGGGTGTCGCGCGGCGCTCTCAGCTCCCGGTGATTCCGGGTTCCTTGTGGGGGGTTCACTACTGTGCGTATGCGCAGCACTTCGGCCGCGACGGCGCTCGCGGTTCTCTTCAGTTCGGTGGCGCTGAGCGTCGCTGTCACCGGCCAGGCCTCGGCCGCCGTGGCCACCGTGCAGGCGCCCGGGGGCATGGCCGTGGACGGGACCCTGAAGCGGGTCTTCGTCGGCGACAGCGGCAACGGCCGCGTCGTGGCGGCGAATTACGCGGGCACCGTCCTCGACAGCGTCGGCGGCTTCGGCTCGGTCGCCGACCTGGCACTGTCCGACGACGGCCGCACCCTGTACGCGTCCCTGCCCGCGCGGCACCAGATCGTGGTGCTCGACGCGGCCACCCTCGACATCAAGGCCCGCTACGCGGTTGCCACCGGCTCCGGCCCGCGCTACCTCGCCTTCACCAGTGGCAAGCTCTGGTTCAGCTACGGCGACCAGTGGGACGGCAACCTGGGCTCGGTCGACCCGCACTGGACCGGGACCCCGGACCCGCTTCCGGAGACGTCGCCGAGCCCGACCCCGACGTCCGTCCCGACGTCAGAGCCCCCTTCCGCGGAGCCGACGGCCCCGCCGTCCGAGCCGCCGACCTCGCCCGCGCCGGACCCGTCCGACGACCCGAGCACCGACCCGAGCACCGACCCCGAGCCCGAGCCCTCGGTGGACTCCCCCGCGCCCGACGCGCCCTCCGTCGCCGCCCTGGCGGCCGGGGACAGCCCGGTGTCGATGGGGCAGCTCCCCGCGGGCCACAGCCTGTGGAACCCGGCACTGCTCGATGCCAGTACGGCCGCGCCGGGTCTGCTGGCCCTGGGTGAGACGGGTTCGTCCTCGTCGACGGTCGGGGTCGTGGACGTGTCCGGAGCGGCGCCTTCGATGGTCGCCTGGAACAGCAACAGCTACGAGCTGAACAACGGCATCCACGACCTCGACCTCGTCCCCGGAGCCCCCGAGGTGCTGGCCGACGGCACGGACCGGGACGCCTACGCGAACGGCACGCTCAAGAAGGTGGGCGCCTATCCGGGCGGCCAGAGTGCCGACATCGCCCCTGACGGGCTGGTGGCCCAGGTCAACGGCGCCGGTACCAAGGTGGCCGTCTACCGGCCGAACGCCACCAGGCCGCTGCGTACGTACACGACCAGCACCTACGACACCGCCGACCTGGCCTGGGCCCCGGACTCCTCCCGGGTCTTCGCCCTGGCCGGAGCCAGCGGCGGCTACACCCTCAAGGTGCTCACCGACCCGACGCGGAACGTCCCCACTCTGACGGTGAACGCGCCGTCGAACGCCACCCGCGCCAAGAAGCTCACGGTCTCCGGGAAGCTCTCGGCGACGGTCGCGCTGCCGGCCGGCGTCAAGCTGAGCGTCACCCGCACCGACCTGGAGACCCCGAACGGCAGGGCGCTGCCGTCGGTCACGGTGAAGGCGAACGGCACGTACTCCTTCACGAACACCCCGCCGGTCGGCGGCACGGTCACCTACAAGGTGTCGTACGCCGGTGACGCCACGCACGCGCCGGTCACCGTCTCCGACCGGGTCGCGGTCTCCCGTGCCGCGTCGACGCTGACGCTTAACAACAACAAGAAGGTCTACGACTACGGCACCGACGTCAGGTTCACCGCGCACCTGGGCCGGACGTACAAGAACCGCACGGTCGAGATCTGGGTCGACCCGCACGGCAGCGACAGGCCGAAGAAGCTGGTCAAGAACGCCAAGGTCAACTCCGCCGGAAACCTCAGCGTGGTCGTCGACATGACCCGCGACACGAACGTCACCGCGGTCTACCGGGGCGACGCCCGCTTCGCGCCGAAGACGGTCAAGGTCACGTCGAACGCGCGGGTGCGGATCTCCACGGCCGTGTCCCGGCACTACAAGACGGCCAAGATCGGCTCGACGTCGTACTACTGGTTCCACAAGAACACCAACCCGGTGCTGACCACCGCGATGTCCTACTACCCGGGTCGTCAGCAGCGGTTCGACTTCCAGGTGTACTTCGAGGGCACGTGGTACTCCGGTGACTCCGAGTACTTCTCGCTCGCCACGAACGGCAAGTCGGCGGTGGAGCTCCTGGCGCCCGGTGAGTCGGGCATCCGAGCCCGGGTGCGGTCGTCCTACGTCGACGGCGCCTCCGGCGACAACGTGAACTCGACGACGATCGGGCCCTGGAAGTACCTGTACTTCAGCAACTAGCAGTAATGGTAAGTAACGTGCGGTAGCGAGTTGTGACCAGCAGTCACTCGGCCGACCTCTGGTCGGGTGGGAAGGTCCGGAGGGAATGCCCTCCGGGCCTTCTCTGTTGGGGGTAGCAGGAAGTTCAATAATCAACTAAACTGGCCGCACAAGGAGGTCCCGACATGCCTGCAGTGACCGTCGAGAACCCGCTGACCCTGCCCCGTGTGGCCGCTCCGGCCGAAGCCGTGGCACGTCCCGTGCTCACCGTGACGACCGCGCCGAGCGGTTTCGAGGGCGAGGGATTCCCGGTGCGCCGGGCGTTCGCCGGAATCGCGTACAAGCACCTCGACCCGTTCATCATGATGGACCAGATGGGTGAGGTGGACTATCAGCCTGGGGAGCCGAAAGGGACCCCTTGGCATCCGCACCGGGGCTTCGAGACCGTCACCTACATCATTGACGGCATTTTCGACCACCAGGACAGCCAGGGCGGTGGCGGCACCATCACCAATGGGGACACCCAGTGGATGACGGCCGGTTCGGGCCTTCTCCACATCGAGGCGCCGCCGGAGTCGCTGGTCATGTCCGGCGGTCTCTTCCACGGCCTCCAGTTGTGGGTGAACCTGCCGGCCAAGGACAAGATGATGGCCCCGCGTTACCAGGACATCCGCGGCGGGCATGTACAACTCCTGTCGACCCCGGACGGCGGCGCGCTCCTGCGCGTCATCGCGGGCGAGCTGGACGGGCACGCCGGCCCTGGCATCACCCACACCCCCATCACCATGGTCCACGCGACGCTTGCGCCGGGTGCGGAACTCACTCTTCCGTGGCGCGAGGACTTCAACGGTCTCGCATATGTCCTCGCGGGCAAGGGCGCGGTCGGTGCGGAGCGCCGCCCGATCCATCTGGGGCAGACGGCGGTCTTCGGCGCGGGCTCCTCACTGACAGTCCGCGCGGACGAGAAGCAGGGCTCGAACACGCCTGACCTGGAGGTCGTGCTGCTGGGCGGGCAGCCGATCCGTGAGCCGATGGCGCACTATGGCCCGTTCGTCATGAACACCAAAGACGAGCTTCAGCAGGCGTTCGAGGACTTCCAGAAGGGGCGTCTGGGCACGATTCCGGCGGTGCACGGGATGTCCGAGGACGGAATGTAGGGCCCTCCGGGGCTGGAACAGCCGACGGTTCAACGGCCCATTGCTGAGCCCAGACAGGACCGCCGTGCACAAGGGCTCAGTCTTGGACCGCATTCTTCGTCTCCTAGTAGTGGGCCAGGTCGGTGACCTGTAGGGATCTTTCCTGCGGGGCGTTGACCTGGCCTTTTGGTGACTGGTGGCGATGGGGTGCGACGGTCTTGAGCGGGTGTCTTGCGGACTGTGTGCGGACTGGCTGGAGGTCATGGAGGAGCTTCGGGCCTTGCGGGCGGCGGTGGGCTGATGCTCCCCATTGTTCGAAGAACGTGGGCCACCACGGCCCTGTCGGTGGGCACCCTTTACGGGCAAGGGTCTCGGCCCATGGTCACCACACTCGTGGATGGAGCGTTACGGCGCGGAACGCGCGGTCTCTTGCTGGTCGAGGTCCCGCCAGGGTTGTACGGCCGAAGGGCGTCTCGGCTGATCCGTGCGTTGGCGAGGAACACGACCAGCGCGGAGAACGCGCCGCCAATCTGGTTGAAAGTATCAGCGGTTATTTCCACGAGAAGAGCACGATGGAAGGTCAGCCTCGCTGGATTACTTCCTCTTTCTGGGGGTCGTAGGTCAAGAGGCCCTTGTTCTGCGCCATGGCGATGAGGAGGGTGGAAACTTCATCTTTCCGAGACCAAGAGATAGCGACCAGTACACATTCTCCAGTGCAGTAGACTGGGGAAGACCATGGAGATTCCTCTGCGTTCTCTTCCGACAGATCTGGATAATCCTGCAAGGTATCGAGATAGAATTCTGCAACCCCTGGATGCTCCGTTACGATTCCAGACTCTCCATCCGCCATGGCAGCGTACTTTTGGTATGCCACCTCCGCATTGATTGCTTTTTCTTCGTACCAGAATGCCAAGTCGTAGCTCATTTTTTATCTCTCTGTGAAGCAGCGTGGACGCCGTGTAGGTTCGGCGTCCACGCTACTGTCGGCTCGGCAGACTAACCGGCTAGGCCCTCGCGCGACGTCATGCTACCGGGTGGGATCCAAGAATCGAAGACTCCTTCAAGCTTTATTCCGTCCTTGGTGGTAACCGTATTTCCGGGCAGGTTCAGCCAGTCGTCGAATTTCTTCTGATCCGGGTTACGTCTCGCGCTTGCTCCCTTGGTTTCGATCCCGTACCAGTGCCCGTTGAATCCGACCAGCCCGTCATACTTGCGAACTTTGAACCCGGGTGCTTTGACCGCAACTTCCCTGCGGATGACCGTCGCACCGTCCAGCATCAAGTTCTCCCAGGTCGTCAGCTCGTCATTCGAACCATCACGACCCTCTTCACCGTCACGTGGGGCGTATTTCCCTTTGGCGTCTCTGGGGGCAATGCCGCCCGATTCGAGGATCGATGTCTCGGACTCGTATGCCTGTCTTCTCCATCCAGTGAGTCCCCCGACACCGGTGACGGCGAGTTGCTGGACGAGTTCGTCCGCTGCGTCGGCGTACATGTCCGCCAGTGCGTCACAACCCTGCTGGCGGAGCAGGGCCTCGGCCCGGTAGAGCCGGTACGCCGGGCGAACGGGCAGGTACTTGTCGACGAAGGCCCCTGCGCCGCCGTTTTGTCCGGTGACGGCGTCCTGAGCATCGCCGAGGAACTCGAAGGGCGCCTTCACGCCCTGCAGGAAGCCGTTGCCGAAGATCTTCAGACCTTCGCCGAGGCTGTCGACCTTGCCGTTGCCGTTGTCGCCCGGTACAGGTGTCCGGCCGCTCGGGTCGGTGTACAGAGTGGGTGTGTTGTT
>NZ_JARAZV010000050.1:0-1056 GCF_033795085.1 Streptomyces sp. AK08-02 | reverse complement strand
GGCCTCGCTAATTCCCACAGTCCGTCCGGAACGATCCATCCCCACCGTCCACTCCCCATGCCCAGGACAACTGTCAACTGACCATGTAGGACACGGTCTTAGACGGTGTCCTATGTGGTGAGGCGGAGGAGGCGCTTGTAGCAGCACAGGGCGGCGGCGAGGCCGAGAAAAGCCAGGTAGTTGCGGGGATTGCGTTCATAGCGGGGGCTGAGCCGGCGGTAGCCGGACAGCCACGAGATGGTCCGCTCGATCACCCATCTGCGGCGGCCCAATCGTTCGCTGGACTCGATGCCCTTGCGGGCGATGCGCACGCCGATGCGCTTGCCGCGTAACCATTTCCGCAGGTGAGGCACGTCGTACGCCTTGTCTGCATGGAGCCGTTGGGGCTTGAAGTGACGGCCGCGGTGGGGGTCGTGTCTCGTTTGGTGACCGGCCACCATCGGCTTCAGACCTTCGCTGTCGTGGACATTGGCGGCGGAGACGCCGACGACCAGGGGCAGTCCGTTCGCGTCCGACAGGACGTGCATCTTGGAACCCGGCTTACCCCGGTCCACGGGGCTCGGACCTGTATGTTCGCCCCCTTTTTAGCGCGCACGTGAGCGGAGTCGAGGACGACGCGGGAGACGTCGATGAGGCCTGCGTCGTCGAGTCGGTGCAGGACCGCTTCGTGGAGCCGGCCCCAGACACCGGCTCTGGACCAGAGCATGAAGCGGCGGTGGGCCGTCGACTTGGATATGCCGAAGCACGGAGGCAAAGCCCGCCAGGCGCAGCCGCTGACCAGCACGTAGATGATCGCCGCGAACAGCGTCTCATCAGGCGTGTCTTGTGTGCCGCCGCCCTGCGGCCGCACTTTCGACTGTGGGATCAGCGGCTTCGCGATCTCCCACAGCCCGTCCGGAACAATCCAACTCCATGTGCCCCGCCCCATACGGGGTGCAACGAGTGATCACCACATAGGACAGGGCCCCGGCGTTTGCCCGGATCGCCCCGGCCTGGGCCGGTTGATCATGCTGGCGGGCCCCGGAAGCAGATGAACACGGCACCTGTGGATCATGG
>NZ_JARAZV010000049.1:0-1312 GCF_033795085.1 Streptomyces sp. AK08-02 | reverse complement strand
CGCCGCCGTGGCTGACTTTCGGTGGCTGAGGCCAGAACTGCGTTCCTCGACGGGACTTCACCAGTAACCCTCTCCAACTCGACAACAGGAAAGGGAGGACCCGACGACGCCGATGCCGCCGGGGCCACCCTCGCTGAAACGCTCACAGCACTACGCGACGAAATCCGCGCACTCAGCGCTGATCATCAGGAACTGCGCCGTGAAGTCGAGGAGTTGAAGGCAGCTCAGCAGTCGAAGCCTCAGTCCTGAGCTGGGCCACTTCCTCTCGCAACTCCATCGTCTCCCTCCTGAGGCGGCCGACCATGGCGCGCATCTCTTTGACCAGCGCGGCCACCTTTTCCGTGTCCCCGACGTGAATGCTGGTCGACCCCATTTCGTTGTCCGGTATGTGCTCGGTCATTGCTCCCGCTTGCTGCTGTGCCGTCGTTGCGTATCGCGATTGCTTGAAGCGCCGAGGCATGGTTGATCGGCTGTCCGACGGCCTCTCTCGCAGGTCCGGGATTGGTCCACGGTGTCCATGTGTTCCTCGCATGCTGCTCGGCCGCTCCCCTGCCCTGCGGAGCTGTTCAGAGTTTCTTTACTGGATCAAGGCGGCCCGCCTACGGCGTGCCGCGCGCGCTGGCGGCCACGGGCCGCCGCCGCTCCATGCCTCCGCCACCGCTGCGGCGGCCCCCGCCCACTCAGCGCGCAACACCGCCAGGGTGGGCAGCCAGAGCAGGAAGCAACCCGACCAGTCCGAGCGCCAGGACCAGACCGAAGCGCGCCGGTGACGACCGCACCGTGCCATCGGCCGCCGTTTCGCTCCGAGAGATCCGAAGCCGACCTGAGCACCGTCCCGACGTACACAACGCCCAGGCCGGAGGGGGCGCGGCCCGGGACGTATTCGGGCAGCGTGGCTGAGGCCCGAACGGGGTTGCTGGAGGCACACGTGACGGGTGCTCGTGCGGCGCACCCGCCGCCGTGGCTGACTTTCGGTGGCTGAGGCCAGAACTGCGTTCCTCGACGGGACTTCACCAGTAACCCTCTCCAACTCGACAACAGGAAGCCGAGGTTGTGGCCGCACCAGCATTCGGGCATGGCGACCACCCCGGTACCATCGGCACCGGGGTCCTGATCAGGGCTTCCACGACCGGACCACCCGGAATGCTGTCCAGGCTGAGGGGTGGTCCGGTCTGTTGTTGTCGCCCGCCACCGCACGAGCAAGGCGCGGTTCACGGGCTTCGGGTCAGCTCAGGGCTTTGCCCACCTCGTAGATCGTCGGCCGGTCTTCGGGAGCGTGGCTGAGCATGGCGTCGATCAGCTCGCCCAGTTC